>NZ_JBEYWC010000011.1:0-184194 GCF_040704505.1 Streptomyces sp. NPDC047002 | reverse complement strand
AACTCACCCTCGACATCGCGCCCGTCCTGCTCGGCAGCGGCGAGCGCCTCTTCGACGGCGTCGAGACCTTCGGTTTCGAGCCCGTCGAGGTGCTCAGCTCACCGCTCGCCACGCACGTCCGCTACCGCAGGCACGCCGCCGACTGAGCGGCAACCCGGGTCTTCTCCCGCCCCGGCCGCGCGCCCGTCCGGACGGGCCACCCCTGAGGTGCCCCCCGCTTCTCACGCCACGCGTCGCGCTCGCCGCGCGGCAGGAGGCCAGCGGCCGGCGTGCGGCTCTCTGCGGGACGCGGCCGGGCGCGCTGTCCGCTGAGCGGACAATGTGTCCCGTCGGCGCGGTGCCGTGGCGACGCTGGGCGCATGAGCCATGCAGCAACCAGAGAACTCACCGGCCTGCGCCCGATCCGCGCCCTCGGCGCCTTCGAGCAGGCGTTCCACATGTACGGCGAGGGCCACCCGTGCGCGTTCACGCTGACCGTCCACGTCGAGGGGGCGGCGCGGGCCCTGTCGGTCGAGAGCACCGTCCGTGCGCTGGCGGTCCTCCAGCGGTCCCACCCGCTGCTCGCGGCGACCGTCCGGCCCGGCGCGGAGAAGGAGTTCGCCGCGTACGTGCACACCGACGTCCCGGTCGGACTGCGCACGGTGCCCGCCGGCGTCCGGTGGGAGGACGTGGTCGCCGACGAGCAGAGCCGTCCGCTCCCGCTGGACGAGGGCCCGCTGTGGCGGGTCACCATGACGGAGCCGGTGGGCGGGCTTCCGGACGGGAGGCACGCCGCGACCTTCTGGGTCACGATCGACCACCGCATCGCGGACGGCGCCGCGGGCGTGCGACTCGTCCAGGACCTCCTGACCGTGCTGGACGGACGGCCGCTCGCCGCGCAGGACGTCCCGAGGCCGCAGGAGGAGCTGATAGCGGCCCTCCAGGACACCGGCCCCGGCGCGCCCGACCCGGCGGACGCCGCCGTGGACCCGCGCCTGACCGTGATGGGGCGCATGCGCCCGTACGACCGCACCGTGCCGGAGGTCACGAGCGCCGCACTCGGCACCGAGCGCACGACGGCGCTGCGGGAGGCGGCGCGGCGGGCCGGGACCACCGTCCACACCCTGCTGGTGGCGGCGGCGAGCGTCGTGCTGGCCCGTGCCGGGCGGGAGTATGTGCGCGTCGTCACGCCGAAGGACCTGCGGCGCAACCTCGGTCTGCCGGACGGCGTCGCGCACCGGCTGCGCCCCCGAAGCGCCCTACGGCGCCGACGCGTTCTGGACCGCCGTGGGCGAGGTCGACCGGAACCTCGGGCCGACGCGGACCGCCGCCGCGGTCAAGGCGGCCTCCGCGATGGCCGAGCAGTACGCCCCGCGCGACCCGGAGCAGGGGGAGCAGGGCATGCTCGCGCTGTGCAGCCTCGACATGATGCTCACCAACCTGGGCGTCGTGGACCTCGGCGACGGCTCCGACGTGCGGGCGACGGGGTTCGAGGGACTGGGGATGTCGGTGCACATCGAGGGCGAGCAGATCCTCGGCGTGTCGACGTTCGCGGGGGAACTGCACATGACCAACACGGCCTTCGACCTCGTCCCGAAGCTGCTCGACCAGATCGTGGAACTGTTGGACGAGGCGGTCCGGTGACTCCTCACCTCGGCCGGGGGCCGCTGCCCCCGGCCGGGCGGAGCGCGGTCTCGACCATGGCGGCCGCCCGGCGCAGCACCGGGGCGTACCGGCGCGCCGGTACGGACGGCGCGGTGGCGATCTGAAGCGCCGCCGCGCCGCCGCCGGCCCTGACCGGGACGGCGAAGCAGCTCATGCCCGCCATCACGCGTTCGGCGTCCTCGCCCTCGCGCGCCCGGACCACGGGCGTGGTGGCGGGCCCAGGGGCGCCGAGTACCTCGCCGGCCGCGGTGCCCGGCGGCAGAGTGGTGCCCGACCGCGCAGGGAACGGCAGCGGCGTCCGCCCGGGGAGCATCTCCACGGCGACGAGGTCGGGCCCGTGCGGGACGACGATCGAGACCATCGCGCCGGTGTGCTCGCGGAGCTGCTGCAGCACCGCGGCCGCGGTGTCGCGCAGGCCCGGAAGCGGTTCCACCTCGCTCGACACCTGGAGCAGCCCCGTCGACAGGTGCCAGTACCCGCGCCGGTTCTCGACGGCACCGGCGTCTTCGAGCTGGGCGAGCAGCCGGTAGACGGACGCGCGCGGTATGCCCGTGGCCGCCGCGACGCTCGCCACCTGGTGGTCGGGGTCGGCGTGCGCGAGTGCCCGCAGCACCTGGAAGGCACCCTCCACCACGCCGCGACTCGTCCCTTTTGTCACACCCGTACCACGGTGGGAGGCTGTCACGGTTCACTTCCCGACTCTCACGTCGACCGCGGACGGCCTTCGGGGGCGCCCACGGCCGGGCCGACACGGCTCGGCCTCTTCGCCAAGGTACAGCTCTCCGCCCAGGTGGGGCTGGCGGAGGGGCCCCGGAAACGGTCTCGCGCGGCCTCTGGCAGAGGGCAGGCGGCACGGGCCGGGTGAACGGGCGGGGCGCCGGGTCCGTGTTTCCTTCGGGGCGGTCTCCGGCAGCACGGTCGGGGTGCCGGGCTCAGGAGGACTCCATGGAACGTGAAGTGGGACGTGGCGGGGCTTCGCCCCTGGTGCTCGATCTGGCGGCGCGCTGCCCGCATCTGGAGCGCGAAGCGCTCAACTCGGGGCCTGCGGCCACCCTCGTGGACGTGGCAGGGGTCGAGGCGTGGGCGGTGTCGGACCCGGCGGTGCTGGGGCCGCTGCTGACCGACAGCCGGGTGTCGAAGGACCCCAACCGCGGCTGGCCCGCCTTCCGGCGCGGGGAGATCGTGGGCACCTGGGCGCTTGAGCCATGGGTGGGCGTGCACAACATGCTCTGCCGGGACGGCGCGGACCACCGCCGCCTGCGGTCCGTGATGAGCAGCGCGTTCACCCCGCGCCGTATCGCCGCCCTGGTGCCCCGCGTCGAGGCCATCGCCGCGGAACTGTTGGACGCCATGGCCCAGTTGCCCGTCGACCGCCCGGTCGACCTGCGCGAGCACTACGCCTACCCGCTGCCGATGCGGGTGATCGGCGAGCTGCTCGGACTGCCCGAGCAGGCGGCGCGCCCGGAGTTCCGGGCCATCGTGGACGGCGTCTTCGCCAGCCACCTCACCCCCGAGGAGTCGCACGCGAACCTCAGGGCCTTCCGCGAGACGCTGGACGGCATGCTCGACAGGAAGCGCGCCGAGCCCGGCGACGACCTGACCTCGATGCTCGTGGCCGCGCACGACAACGGCGTCGAGGGCAGGTCGCTCGACGACCGGGAGCTGACCGACACCTTCTCCATCGTCTTCGGGGCCGGCTACGAGACCACGGTGAATCTCCTCGACACCGCCGTCACCGGACTCCTCGACCACCCCGGCCAGCTGGCGCGCGTCCGCTCGGGCGAGGTCGCCTGGAGCGAGGTCGCCGAGGAGGCGCTGCGCTTCGAGGCGCCCATCCCGTATCTCCCGCTGCGCTACGCCCTGGAGGACATCGAACTGGCCGACGGTACGGTCATCCCCGCGGGCGGGCCGATCCTCGCGGCCTTCGGGGCCGCGGGCCGCCACCCGGGCGCCCACGGCCCGACGGCGGACGCCTTCGACATCGCCCGGCCCGACAAGAGGCACTTCTCCTTCGGGCACGGCGCGCACTTCTGCCTCGGTGCGCCCCTCGCCCGCGCGGAGGCCGCGGCCGCGCTCCCCGCCCTGTTCGAGCGCTTTCCCCGACTGGCCCTCGCGGTCCCGGCGGAGGAGCTCGAACCGGTCGGCAGCATCGTCTCCAACGGCCACCGCGCGCTCCCCGTCTGGCTCGCGGGACCGCCCCGCTGACCCGGCCCCGCCTGCGGTCCGCCCTACCCCGTGGGAGGCCGGAACGAGGAGGAGGTGGGCCCTCGTCCGTGTCAGCGCGGGGTGGTGTCGAGGGTGATCCAGGTGTCGGGAGGCAGGTCGGGGCGGCCGGGGACCCCGCGCTGCTCCTCGGTCCACGCGGCGCCCGCGGTCGCGGTGGCGACGCGCCGCCAGAAGGCCGCGGCCGCGGTGTTGGCGTCCTGGAAGGCGATCTCCCAGGGGCCGGGGTGGCGCGCGACGACCTCGCGGGCCGCGTGCAGGCCGACCCCCGCCCCGCGGGCCCCGCGTACGACGAAGAAGCTGTTCAACACCCGTGCGGGCGCGTCGAGTCCGCGGACGAACGCGAAGCCCGCAGGGGAGGCGCCCGCCGTCACCAGGTAGGGCGCCCAGTCGGCGCGGGTGAAAGCGGCGTCGAGGCGTTCGCTCCTGAAGGTGCCGTCCGGGTACGGCAGCGCCCTGTCGAACTGGGACATGTCGTGGCGGAACAGCAGCCAGAGGCGGTCGACCGTCGGCCGGTCCGCCCCGGTCGCGAGGCGCACGGAGACCGGCGCGGGCGGCGGTTCGGGCACGGGTTCGGTTACAGGCGCGGGTACGTCGGGCATGGTCGTCCTGCCTCTCTGCGGGCTCGCGGCACTTCGCGGCGGCGGGCGTCCGGGCGTCCGGAACTCCGGGCCTTCGGGCCTTCGGGCCTTCGGGCATGAAAAAGCCTCCACGGTGCGGGGCTCGGCCCGGCGGGTGGAGGTTGCGTCGTGCGTTCCCTCGCAAACTATCAGCCGCGTGCGGGCCGTCGGGGCGCGGGCCGTCTGCCAGAATCGCCGGATGGCTGAGCGCGAGACCGACCAGGGGTACCTGCTGGACAACGGGCAGGCGGAGGCGGGCGTCCGATTCGGCGCGCTGGCCGAGCTGTTCGACCCGGTGACGTTCCGGCACGTCGACGGGTTCGGCATCGGCGCCGGGATGCGCTGCTGGGAGGTGGGGGCCGGGGGCACGTCCGTACCGCTCGGGCTCGCCGAACGGGTCGCGCCCGACGGCGCGGTGGTCGCCACGGACATCGACGTGTCGTGGGTGCGGGACGCCGCGGGCGGGGTGATCGAGGTGGTACGCCATGACGTGGCGGCCGACCCGCCGCCGGGCGGCGGCTTCGATCTGGTGCACGCCCGGCTCGTCCTGGTGCACGTGGCGGACCGCGCCGGGGCGCTGCGGCGGATGACGCAAGCGCTGCGGCCCGGCGGGTGGCTGCTCGTCGAGGACGCCGACCCGTCGCTCCAACCCCTGCTGTGCCCCGACGAGTCGGGTCCGGAGCAGCGGCTCGCCAACCGGCTGCGTGCCGGATTCCGTACGCTGATGGCGGGGCGCGGCGCCGACCTGGCGTACGGGAGGACCCTGCCGAGGGCGCTGCGCGACGCGGGGCTCCGCGCGGTGCAGGCCGACGCGTACTTCCCGATCACCTCGCCCGCGTGCGCCGTCCTGGAGGACGCGACCGTCCGGCAGATCCGCGGCCGCCTGGTGGCCGCGGGGCTCGCGACGGACGAGGAGATCGACCGCCATCTGGCCAACGTCGCCGCGGGCCGGCTCGACCTCGCCACCGCCCCGCTGGTCTCCGCCTGGGGCCGCAGGGAGTAGCCGCCGGTGCGCGCGCGGGGCCGCCCGCGTCCGCCCCCGTGCGGGCGATCCGCCGTGTCCTGACGGGGGCTTTCGCGTTGGGGATGGCATGACCTCCACACGACGTATCGTCACTTTCCTCGCGCTCGCCGCCGGCGCCTCCGGCCTCGGCGTCTCGACGGCCTCCACGGCCTCGGCGGCGGTCGGGCCGCTGGTGCAGCCGCAGTCGATCAGCGTGGCCGACACCGTCGACGACCTGTCGACCGCCTCCGTGCCCGCGGACCAGAAGGCGCAGGTCCCGACCGCCACCCAGCAGCTCCAGGGCCTCAACCAGCTCCAGCAGCTGCACCAGCTGACGGACCTGGTCGCCCCCGTGACCGGGCTGCTGCCGAGCCTCCAGTAGCCCCCGGCCACGCCGCCGTCCGGCGCCGGTGTCCACGCCCACCCCCGGGGCGCGGACACCGGCGCCGCGCCATGTGGCCGCCCGCGCGCCCCGCGGGCCGCGGTCGCCACGAGCGCGGCACCGACGCCCTGCCGCCGCAGGTGTCGTGCCACCACCGTGTCCAGGACGAACGCGTGTGCGCCGCAGTCCCGGGCGACGTTGACGAAGGTGCCGCGCCATGCGCAGGTGAGGGGCATCACCGGATCGTACGAGCCGCACGCGGCGGCCGTCCCGGCCTCGTCGGGCCCCGACTTTGCTTTTCCACAGTCGTGGACTTACGTTTGTCCACGCGTGAGGACATGCCTCGCGCGTCTGCGACGAATCTGTGAGGGCGTTCCATGACCATTCCCCAGCGCGCTGTCGGCGGCCTGGCGGTCGGCGCGGTCGGTTACGGCGCGATGAGCTTCGCCCGGCCCTACGGGCAGGGGCAGTACGACGTCAAGGACGACACCGCCGACGCCCTCGTCGGCCGGGCGATCGAGCTGGGCGCGACGATGATCGACACCGCCGACCTCTACGGCGACAGCGAGGACCGCATCGGCAAGGCCGTCGCCGGGCGCCGGGAGCAGGTCGTCATCGCCACCAAGTTCGGCATCGTCCGCGCCACCGCCGGGGACGAGCCGCCGCTGATGAACGGCAGGCCCGAGTACGTCAGGCAGCAGATCGAGCGCTCGCTGACCCGGCTCGGCACCGACCGCGTCGAGCTGTACTACTACCACCGGATGGACTCCCAGGTCCCGATCGAGGAGACCGTCGGCGCGATGGCCGAGCTGGTCGCCGAGGGCAAGGTGCGCCACCTCGGGCTGAGCGAGGCCGCCCCGGACACCATCAGGCGCGCCCACGCCGTCCACCCGATCTCCGCGATCCAGACCGAGTGGTCGCTGTGGTCGCGCGACATCGAGAAGGAGGTCGTGCCGCTCGCGCGCGAGCTCGGCATCGGCGTCGTGCCGTACAGCCCGCTGGGGCGCGGCATGCTGACCGGCACGATCACCTCCTTCGACGACCTGCCGGAGAACGACTACCGGCGGAAGATGCCGCGCTTCGCCCGTGCGGCGTTCGAGACCAACCTCGCCGCCGTGCAGGTGGTCGGGGAGATCGCCGCCGCGCACGGTGCCGCCCCCGGCCAGGTCGCGCTCGCCTGGCTGCTGGCGCAGGCGCCCGACGTCGTGCCGATCCCCGGCACGCTGCACGTCTCCCGGCTCGAGGAGAACACCGCGGCCGCCGAACTGCGGCTCACGGCGGACGAGCTCGCCCGGCTGAGCGCCCTGGAGGCCGTGGGCGAGCGTGAGGTGCGGATGGACCACAACTGGTCGTACGGCGTCACGCCGCCGCGGCGCTGACCTGCCCGTGCGCGCCGGCCGCCGCGCGGGTACGGTCGGCCCCCCGAGGTGGTCGGCGCGGTCTCTGCGGGTACGTGCCCCGGCGGGCGCCGCGCCGCGGGCCGGGAGGAGAGAGCGTGCATGGGTGAGGAACTGCTGCCGGTCGAGGGGCCGGCGGAGCTGCGGATGCGGCGCAGCGCGAAGTGGCGGGCGCAGCAGGCGGACGTGCTGCCGCTGACGATCGCCGAGATGGACTTCCCGCTCGCGCCCGCCGTGCGGGACGTGCTGCGCACGGCCGTGGAGCGCTCGGACACCGGATACGGCTTCGCGGGGGACGAGTTCCCTGCCGCGCTCGCCGGGTTCGCCGGACGCCGCTGGGGCTGGGAGATCGACCCGGCCAGGGTGGTCGCGACGACGGACGTGAGCACCGGCGTCGTGGCGCTGCTGCGGGCAGTCGCACGGCCCGGCGAAACGGTGGTGATGAACACCCCCTCGTATCCGCCGTTCCCCGCCTGGCTCGACGAGGCCGGTGTCCGGCGCGTCGAGGTGCCGCTCGCGGGGGCGGGCCTCGACCTGGCCGCCCTGGAGCGGGCGTTCGCCGCGCGCCCCGCCGCCTACCTGCTGTGCAACCCGCAGAACCCGACGGGCCGCGTGCACAGTCCCGAGGAGTTGGCCGAGGTGGTCGCGCTGGCCCGCCGCCACGGGGTGCTCGTCGTCAGCGACGAGATCCACGCGCCGCTGACGCTGCCCGGCGCCGTGTTCACGCCGCTGCTGACCGTGCCGGGTGCGGCCGAGACCGCCCTCAGCGTGGTCTCCGCGAGCAAGGCGTGGAATCTGGCCGGGCTCAAGTGCGCCGCGATCGTGGCGGGCTCCGCCGCCATGGCGGAGGTCACCGACCGGCTGCCCGCCGACACCCGCTGGCGGATCGGGCACCTGGGCGTACTGGCCTCCATTGCCGCCTTCACCGAGGGGGAGGCGTGGCTCGACCGCCTGCTGGCCACCCTGGACGACCGGCGGCGGTTCCTCGGCGACCTGCTGGAGCGGGAGCTGCCGGGCGTCGGCTGGCAGCGGCCCGAGGCGACGTTCCTCGCCTGGCTGGACTGCGCCGGGCTGCCCACGGGCGAGGACACCGCACGGGTCGCCCTGGAGCGGGGCCGGGTGGCGTTCGAGGAGGGGCGGAGGTTCGGCCCCGACTCCGCGGGGCACGTACGGCTCAACTTCGCGACCAGCCGCGAGATCCTGACGGAGGCCGTCACCCGGCTTGCCGGGGCGGTCGCCGCAGGCGCCTGAGGGGACAGCCACCGGGCACCCCGGCGGCCCGGGGCCGCGCCCGGCCCGCGGCTACTTCCCGGGCTCCGGGGCGTCGGCGACCGCGTTCAGGGCCTTCTTGAGGTACGCGGTGAGGACCTCGGGGTCGCCGTCGACCAGCTCGCTGTTCTGCAGGACGTTGCGCATGAACTGCACGCCGGAGCAGATCGCGATGAGCAGGGCGGCGCGCGCGGGCGCGTCCTGGCCCTCCAGCGCGTCGGCGAGCTCCTGCTGGAAGTTGCGCTCCAGGCTCTCGCGCATGATCTCGACCGCCCGCTCGCTGGGGGCGGAGCGCAGCGTGAGCAGCATGCCGTCGCGGTGGGCCTGCGTGGGGTCGGTCAGCAGCGCACGCGCGGTCTCGTCGTTGGCCTCGGGCGTCATCATCAGATGGCCGCTGTACGCGTCCGCGACGACCCGGGTGAACAGCAGCTCCTTGGACCCGAAGTACCGACCGATCAGCCGGGCGTCGACCCCGGCGAGCCCGGCGATCTCCCGCATGCCCGCCGCGTCGTACCCGGAGCGGCTGAAGACCTCGCGCGCGGCGTCGAGAATGGCCCGCTTGGTTGCGGCCGAGTCGCGCTTGCGTGGACGGGGGTCGGAGACGGCGGTGGTATCGGTCACCTGTTCAGGATAGGGACTCCGGGCCGCGGGGGCGTAAGCCGCGGAACACGCCCCGGTGGGAGAAAGCGCGGGCGGCCCCTGCACGGGCGCGGCGGGGGCCGCCGGCCCGGCTACGCGCCGCCCGCGTCCTGCGGGGCCGCGGCACGGGTGTCGTAGCGCCAGAAGGGGCGTACGACCAGGGCCCCCGCGATGACCAGGACGATGCAGAGCATCGCGCTGCCCGACCAGGCGATGCCCAGCGAGGTGGTGGCGGCCATGGCGCCGGCGCGCAGGTCGCCGAGGCGGGGGCCGCCGGCGACGACCACGGTGAAGACGCCCTGCATGCGGCCGCGCATCTCGTCGGGCGCGTACGTCTGGAGGATGGTCTGCCGGTACACGGAGCTGACGAGGTCGGCGGAGCCCGCGACGGCGAGCAGCAGCACGGCGAGCCACAGGGTGTGGGCGAAGCCCGCCAGCGTGATGGCGATGCCCCAGCCGGTGACCGCGCAGGTCAGCGCCACGCCCTGGCGCCTGATCCGGCCGATCCAGCCGCTGCACAGGCCGCCGACGACGGAGCCGATGGCGATGGACGCGTACAGCAGGCCGACGCCGCCGTGGAAGCGGGCCGCAGCCGCCTCGGGGAACAGGGCGCGCGGCATCGCGAGGACCATCGCGGCGATGTCGAGGCCGAAGGACATCAGCAGGACCGGGTTGCCGCCGATGAAGCGGAGGCCGTCGAAGACCGCGAGGAGGCCCCGCCTCGCGGAGTCGCCGACCGGTTTGATGGACGGCAGCCGGAACGTCGAGTAGAGGGAGATGGTGAACAGCAGCGCGTCGGCGCCGTACGCGTACGCGAAGCCGTGCGGCAGGTCGACGAGGACGCCGGCGACCAGCGGGCCCGCGACCTGGCCGACGTTGCCGACCGTGAAGTTGAGCGTGTTGGCTGCGGGGACCAGCTCGCGCGGCACGATCCGCGGGATGATCGCGCCCCGCGTCGAGGACGAGGTGGCGAAGCCCGCGCCCTGCACGGCGACCAGTGTGAGGATCAGCGGCACCGAACGCAGGTCGAGCAGCGTCTGGAGCAGCAGGGCGAGTGTCACCGCCCAGGTCACGAGGGACGACCACAGGTAGAGCTTGCGCCGGTCGACCCGGTCGGCGATGGCGCCGCCGTACAGGCCGAAGACGACGATGGGGACGAATCCGGCGAGGCCGGCGAGACCTACGTAGAACGACGAGTGCGAGAGGGCGTAGATCTGGACCGGGATGGTGACGCCCGTCACCATCGTGCCGATGAACGAGGCGCCCTGGCCGACCAGGACGCGGCGGTACACCGGTATCGCGAGGGGGCGGGTGTCGAGGGCGACCTGGCGGAGTCTGCCGGTCCTGCCCTCGCCTCGGCCGGCCTTCTGCCCGGTCTTCTTCTGTTCGGTCTTCTTCGGGCTGTCGGTCGAGGTCACCGCGGGTCCGTGCCCGTGGTCCGCGGGAGGGGGGACGCCGTGGACGCGGCGCGTCGGCCGGGGTTCCGTCGCAGCTCCGCGACGATGTGTGCTGTGCTCATGTACCTCACGGTGCCATGCGCGCCCCGTCGGCGGGAGAGCGGTCCGCCGTCCGGACGGCCGGGCCGCGGCCGTGTGCGCGGCCCCCTGCGGCCGCGGCCCCGTCCCCGGGCCCTGTCCCGCTCCCGTCAGGCCGTGACCGCGGCGACGAGCTCCATCAGTCCGTCCACGTGCCAGTCGGCCGTCTTCACCACGTCCGGGTCGTCGGCCCAGTAGTGGCCCCAGGGGCCGCGGCGCAGGTGCGCGGTGCGCAGGCCCGCGGCGTGGGCGGGGAAGATGTCGTGGGCCGGGTGGTCGCCGACGTAGACCGTCTCGTGCTCCTCGACGCCCGCCGCGTCCCGCACCCGGCGGAAGAACTCCGGGTCGGGCTTGGCCGTGCCCCACTCGCCGGAGGTGGCGACCAGGTCGGCGGGCAGGTCGAGCGCGCGCAGGAGTTCGCCGGCCCGCGCGGTCTGGTTGCCCGCGACCACGACGCGCAGGCCGCGCGCCCTGAGGTCGGCGAGCGCGGGTCGTACGTCCTGGTAGAGGTCGCTCTCGTCGAGGAACTCGCCGCGGCCCGCCGCCTCGCGCGCCGCGTACGAGGAGGGGACGTCGATGCCGGGGCTGACGAGGCGCAGCGCGTCGGCGTTGTCGCGCCCCTCGGCGACGACGGCGCCGACGAGGGCGGACACGGTGTGGCGCGGCACCTGGAGCCAGTCGGCCCAGGCCCCCCAGTAGCGGTCGTCGCGGACGAGGGTCTCACCGATGTCGAGGACTACTGCGCGGATCATGCCGGGCATCGTAGGACGGCGCGTGCGCCCGGTCGGGGACCGTGCTTCTCGCGCCGCGGGCATGTCGCCGTGTGCGAAGCTGCGCGTATGGACACAGCCAAGCTCGAACTCGCCGTCCAGCGCTACCGCGAGGCGGAAGAGGCGCTGGAGGCCGCGCACGCCGACGTACGGGCGGAGGCCGTCGCCGCGCTGCGCGAGGCGCCGGGGCAGGAGGGTGAGGCGGAGATCGCCAGGATCACCGGCTGGACGCCCGAGCTCGTGCTCGGCCTGCTGAACGGCCAGGTCTGAGACGGCCGGAGCGCGCGCCGGCCCGGGCCTTCGGCGCCGGGCAGGCGCCCGCGGCCGGGAAGCCCGGTCACGGCGTGCTGCGCCGGGCGGCTCCGGGCCCGCGCAGCCCGGCGCACCGCCGGGCTGCGCGGGCCGTGGCGAGCGCGCCGGAACCGCCCGTGCCCGTCCGCTCCTCAGCCCTTCCAGACCAGCGCCTTCACCACCGCGGCCGACACCGTGACCTTCGTGGACTGGAAGGTCTTCACACGGATGCGCATGCCGTGGCCCGCCGGGAGGTGGTTGGCGATCGGCACCGTCGCATAGGTCTTGCCCGCGGTGGCGATCACCTCGGCGATCGGGTGGTCGAGCACGTAGGTGCCCTTGGAGTCCACCTCCGACTGGCGCACCTGGATCTGCGCGCCCTCGGGCGCGCCCTCGATGCACAGGCTGACCGTGCCGGTGAAGCGCGCCGTGCCGCGGACGAAGACGCTGCCGTCCGTGCCGTGGTCGCCTGTCTCGTCGGTCCACTCCTTGGTGAACTCGATGGCGTCCCAGTCCTGGCCGGGGTTGATCGTGTACGGCTTGTCCAGGCCGAGGTTGACGAACTGGGGCATGTCGTCCTCCGAGTCGGTGCCCGCGGCCCAAGCGCGCAGGGCGGTCGCGGACAGGTAGCACAGCGACCTGTCCACCGGGGTGCTGGTGAACTGCCAGAACAGCGGCGCCTGTCCTGACGGGTGCGGGCGGGGCGCCGCCTCGGCCTTCGCGTACGAGACGGCCGTGGTGCCCCAGGTGTACGCCGGGTACCACAGCGTCACTCCCGCGGGCACATGGCCCTTGGCGAGGTCGTCGCCCGACGTGTAGACGCCCACCCGCTGGCCGGGGAACGCCTTGCGCACGGCGGCGATCCAGTCCGCCACGTACGCCTTGATCTGGGCGGCCGAGCGGCCCGTGTAGTTGCGGCCGTCGCTGTAGCGCTCCAGGTCGAGCCAGTGGCAGAAGCCCTTGCCCGCATGGGACTTGACGGCTGACACATAGTTCGCCGCCTCCACGCTCGCCGGCTGGTTGGGCCAGGCGAAGTGATAGGCGCCCGGCACGAGCCCGGCCTTCTTGATGCCGTTGATGTGCGTCGAGAACCGGGTGTCGTGGGTGTGTTCGCCCTCGCTCGCCTTGGCGAACCCGAAGACCACGCCGTCCGACTTGTGGGCGGCCCAGTCCTGCACGCCCTGATAGGCCGATACGTCGACCCCTCGACTGGTGGCGGCCATCCGGTCTCCTCCGGTCCGTTGCGGTGTCCTCCGCTGCGGGCGGGTGCGTACGGCCGTACCGCGGAGCCTCCACCGGCCCCCCGGCGTACGGGCGGACGGCGGACGCGGCCCGCCCTGTCTACGTCATCGGTACCAGATTCCCCGGCCGCGGCGGGGGTCGTCTCCATCTTCTGCACGAAACGCTCCCCTTCCTGCACGCCCGTGACCGCCCGCCGCCCGGGTGTGGCGGCCGGGCGGCGGAGGTGTGGACGGGAACCGCGCGTGCGGGCGAGGGGACGCGGGCAACGCGCGAGGGGCCGCGCGTGCGGGCGAGTCGGCGCGCCGCGGGTCAGTGCGCGGGAAGTGCGCCCGCCACCTCGATCTCCGCGTGCAGCCGCCGAGTGTGGTCCACCTCCCGTACGGGCCCGGTCAGTTCGACCGCCGCCCGCAGCCGGGTGTCCGCCTCGGCCGCCGACGAGGCGAGGCGCAGCTCCAGCGCACCGGGCTCGACGATCCGCCGCCCGTCGACGCCGGTGAAGGACGCGAGGTCCGCGGGCACGCCCGCGCTGACGCGCGCCGACTCGCCGGGTCCCAGCGTCACCCGCGCCCAGCCGATCAGCCGCTGCACGGGCCGCACGACGGAGGCGACCGGGTCGTGCAGATAGAGCTGCGCGACCTCGGTGCCGCGCCGCTGCCCGGTGTTGGTGACGGTGAAGGAGAGGGCGAGTTGCCCGTCGGTCGGCGCGCTCGGGGTGTCGACGACGAGGTCGGACCAGGCGAAGGCGGTGTAGGTCAGGCCGTGGCCGAACGCGAACGCCGGGGTCGGGTCGATGCTGGAGACCGCGGAGCGGCCCGCGAGCGGCGGCGCGAGATACGTCGAGGGCTGGGCGCCCGGCAGCCGCGGCACGCTCACCGGCAGCCTGCCGCTGGGCGCGACCCGGCCGGAAAGCACCCCGGCGAGCGCGCGGGTGCCCTCCTGGCCGGGGAAGAACGTCTGCACGACGGCCGCGGCCTGCGCGGCGGCGCGGCCGAGCGCGTAGGGGCGGCCCGCGAGCAGCACCGCGACGACGGGGGTGCCACAGTCCAGCAGCGCGTCGAGCAGCTGCTGCTGGGCGCCCGGCAGGGCGAGGTCGGGCACGTCGCAGCCCTCGCCGCTGGTGCCGCGGCCGAACAGCCCGGCCCGGTCGCCGAGCGCGGCGACGACCACGTCCGCGCCGCGCGCGGCGGCCACGGCCCCGGGGATCCCCGCGGTGTCCGGCGTGTCGACGCCGCAGCCCTCGGCGTGGACGATCTCGGCGTCCGGGAATTCGGCCGCCAGCGCCTCGCGCAGCGTGGGCAGTTCGATCCCGGGGTCCAGGCCGGGGTGCTGGGCGCCGATGTGCACGGGGAAGGAGTAGCAGCCGAGCACCGCAGTCGGGCTCTCGGCCTGCGGGCCCACCACGGCGATCCGCGGCAGCCCGGCGCCGCCGCCCGCCGCCGTCGCACCGCCGCCCGTGAGCGGCAACGTGCCGTCGTTGGCGAGCAGGACCACCGCCTCCTCGGCGAGCCGGCGCGCGAGGGCGCGGTTGCCGGGGGAGTCCAGGTCGACCGTGCCGCGCAGCCGCTCGGCGGCGCCGTCCTCCGCCGTGCCGTCCTCCGCCGATACCGCGGCGAGCGCGGGCGGCACCGGCGACCAGTCGTCGTCCAGCAGGCCGAGCGCGGCCTTCTGCGCGAGGACCCGGCGCAGCGCGCGGTCCACCACCTCCTCCGGGACCCGGCCCGCCGCGACCGCGTCGCGCAGCGGCGCGCCGAACGTCTTCACGGTCGGCAGCTCCACGTCCACCCCGGCGCCCAGCGCGGTCGCCGCGGCGTCCGCATCGTCGCCCGCGACGCCGTGCAGGGTCCGCAGGAACTCCACGCCGAAGTAGTCCGCGACGACCGTGCCGGTGAAGCCCCAGGTGTCCCGCAGCAGCCCGGTGAGCAGCGCGGCGTCGGCGGCGGACGGGATGCCGTCGGTGTCGGTGTAGGCGTGCATGACGGAGCGCGCGCTGCCCTCCCGTACCGCCATCTCGAACGGCGGCAGCACCACGTCCGACCGCTCGCGCGCCCCCATGCCGACCGGCGCGAGGTTGCGGCCGGCGCGGGACGCCGAGTAGCCCGCGAAGTGCTTGAGCGTCGCCACCACGCCCGAGGACTCCAGGCCCCGCACGTACGCGGTCGCCACCACGCCGACCAGGTACGGGTCTTCGCCGATGGTCTCCTCGACCCGGCCCCACCGGGCGTCGCGCACCACGTCGAGCACCGGCGCGAGGCCCTGGTGGACGCCGACCGCGCGCATGTCGCGGCCGATGGCGGCCGCCGTCTCCCGTACGAGGCCGGGGTCGAAGGACGCGCCCCAGGACAGCGGCACCGGATAGGCGGTCGCGCCCCAGGCGGCGAACCCGGCCAGGCACTCGTCGTGCGCGAGCGCGGGAATCCCGAAGCGGTTGCCCGCCGCGATCATGCGCTGCGTCCGCAGCAGCGAGAGTGCGCCGAGCGCCGGGTCGACGGGCGCGGTGCCGAACGGCCGTGTCAGCTGGCCCAGTCCGGTCGGCAGCAGCTCGCCGAGGCGCGGCGGCGCCGTCATCTCGTGCTGGTGCGGGGCGACTTCTGCGCCGTCGGCGGAGGCGCCCGCCCACAGCCCGTACAGCTGCGCGAGCTTCTCCTCCACCGTCATCGCGGCGACCAGCTCCGCCACCCGGGCGGCGCGGCGCGCCTCGCGGTCCTCGAAGGCCGTGGTCTCTGCGGTCGCGTTCACTTTCCTCCGACTCCCATGAGGCCCTGGACGAGCGCTCGACGGGCGAACAGGTAGACGAGCAGGACGGGCACGGTGGAGAGCACCACCGCGGCGAGCAGCGCGGGGATGTCGACCCCGTACTGCGTCTGGAAGTTGTAGAGGCCCAGGGTGAGGACCTTGGTGTTCTCCGACTGGGTGAGCACCAGCGGGAAGAGGAAGCCGTTCCACGCCTGGAGTGCGGAGAACACCGTGATCGTGGAGAGGCCGCCCCTGGACAGCGGCACCACCAGCTGGAAGAAGACCCGCCGGGTGTCCGCGCCGTCGATGGCCATCGCCTCGAACAGCTCGCCGCCGATGTCGCGCATGGTGCCGGTGAGGATCAGCGCGCACACCGGCAGGCAGAACGCGGCGGTCGGCAGGATCACTCCGATCAGGTTGTCGTAGAGCCCGGCCTTGCTGATCAGGTAGAACATCGGCACGATCACCGCCTGCGCGGGCACGGCGAGGCCCAGCAGGAAGACCCGGAAGACGGTCGACGTGGCGCGGCCCCGGTTGCGGACGATCGCGAAGGCGAGCGGCGGCACCAGCAGCAGCACGAGCGCCACCACGCTCGCCGTGACCACCGCGGTGTTGAGGAAGTAGCGGCCGAAGCCGCCCTCGAAGTCCCGGGCGAAGTTGGCGAGGGAGAAGCCGGCGGGCGGTGAGAGCGGGCCGTTCGCCGTGTACTCGGGCCGGTCGCGCACGGCCGCGCCGAGCATCACGTACACCGGCAGGCCCACCACGCACAGCCACAGGAACGCGCCCGCGCCCGCGAGGTAGTTGGGCCGCCTGCCGACCGCGGCGCCGGCCGCCTCGGCGCGCCGCGCCGACCGCCGGGCGCGTGCCGTGCCCGCGGGGTGCGGCAGTGCGCTCATGACAGACCCTCCTGGGTGCCGGCCATCCGGTCGTAGCCGGAGAGGCGCACCACGACGAGCGAGACGGCCGTGGCCACCACCACGAGCAGCAGCGCGATCGCCGCGCCCGCGCCGTAGTCGAAGCCCTTGAACGCCTTCTCGTACATGTAGTAGGCGGTGATGGTGGTGTCGCTTCCCGGACCGCCCTGGGTGAGGATCAGCACCGAGTCGAAGGTGGTGAGCCCGCCCACCACCATCAGGATCACCGAGGTGACGACGGCGTTGCGCAGCTGCGGCAGGGTGATGTGGAAGAACTGCCGCACGCGGCCCGCGCCGTCGACCGCGGCCGCCTGGTAGAGCACCTTCGGGATCGCCCGGGTCGCGCCCTGGTAGATCAGCGAGTGCAGCGGCGTGTACTGCCAGGCGCTGACGACGACGAGCACCCCGATCGCGCCGGTGCGCGAGCCGAGCAGATTGCCGTCCCCGAACAGCCAACGGGCCTGCGCAGGCACCCCGAAGTTGGGGTCGAGCAGCGCCCGCCACAGCACCGAGACCGCCGTCACCGAGAGCAGCAGCGGCACGAAGAACACCGCGGCGAGCACCGCGCGGCCACGCTGCGGGCCGGCGGCCCACACCCCGATCAGCAGCGAGAGCGGGGTCTGCACCAGCACGCCGAGCCCGGTGAGCAGCACGCTCAGCCACAGGCTCTGGAGCATCACCGGGTCCTTGAACAGCCTGCTCCAGTTGGCGAGTCCGGCGAAGGCGGGCGAACCGAGCCCGCTCCAGCTGGTGAAGGAGAGCACCGCCACCAGCACCAGCGGCACCAGTGCGAAGAGGCCGAAGAACACGAGGGCGGGCAGGGCCCAGACCACGCCGGGGCGCGCCGTGCCCCGGGCGGCGGCGCGGCCGCGGCCCCGGGCGCGCGCCGCCGTTGTCGCTGCGGATGTCATGGCGTCGCCGTCCCCGCCGTCAGCTCGCGTCCAGGGCCTGCATGGCCCTGATGAAGCCGCCCGCGTCGCTTTGGCCGTCCGTGAACTGCTGGATCGCCTGGTAGATCGGCGTCATCGCGGCCGGCGGGTACGCCTGGTCCCAGGAGACCTGGAAGGACGGCGCCCTGGAGACGAGGCCGAGCTGGAACCTCGCGTACGCCGGGTCGTCGCTGGTGTCGAGGAACGCGCTCGTGTTGGTGGTGGTCGGCAGGTTGCCGATGGCGAGCTGCGCCTTGACGAACGTGTCGGAGTACATGAGCTTCAGGAACTTCGCGACGGCCGCGGGCTGCTTCGTCTTCTTCATCACGGAGTAGAAGTTGTTGGTGTTGCCGACCAGGTCGGCGGGGTCGCCCTTGCCGCCCGGCACGCTCGGGAAGGTGCTGTAGCCGAGGTCCTTCGCCGCGAAGTCGGGGCTCGCGTCCTTCTGCGTGGAGTACTCCCACGACCCCATCAGCTCGAAGCCCGCCCTGCCCGACGCGAGGAGCTGCGCCGAGCCGCCGTCGGTGAACTTCACCGAGTCGAAGTTGGTGCCGAACGCGCCCGCGTCCACGAGCTGCCTGATCTTCGCGAGCGCCGCCCTGCTGTCCTGGCTCGCCCAGGCACTGGGATCGCCGCCGACGGCCTTCTCGAACAGGCCGGGGCCCGCGATCCGGTCGTAGAGGTACTCGAACCACATCATGGTGGTCCACTTGTCGCCGCCGCCGAGCGCGATCGGCGTGACGCCGTGCGCCTTCAGCTGCTTGACCGCGGCGAGCAGGTCGTCCCAGGTCTTCGGCGGGGTGACGCCCGCGTCCGCGAGGACCTTCTTGTTGCTGAACAGCAGCACGGGCTGGGTGCCGCGCATCGGGATGCCGTACGCCTTCCCGTCGATCTTCGCGGTGTTGTAGACGGACGGCAGGAAGTGGTCGCCGATCTTCGGGTCGTCCTTGAACACGTCGTCCAGCGGCATCAGCAGCCCGGCCTTGACGAAGGGCTGGATCGAGCCGCCGCCCCAGTTGAAGAAGACGTCGGGCGCCTGCGGGGTGTTGATGATCGTCTGGAGCTTCTGCTGGTAGTCGGCGCCGGGGATGGTGTCGAGTACGGCCTTCACCGTGGAGGTCTTGTTGAACTCGGCGACGATCTGCTTCTCGACCTTGTTGCCCGCGTCGCCGTAGACGAGTACGTGGAACTCCTGGGCGCCGCCCTGGCCCGAGCCGCCGCCGCAGGCGGTCAGGGACGCGCCGAGCAGCAGGGCGGCGCCCGCGCAGGCGGCGGCGCGGGCGGAGCGGCCGCGCGGTGTCCCCGGGCGGGCAGCGGCCTTTTCGGCCGCCGCGTGCCCCGCCGCGCCCCTCGCAGGGGCCTGCCCGCGCCTCGGCCTGCGCAGCGACGTCCATGTCGGTATCCGCATCGGGTCCCCTTCGGCACACATGGGTCCGGACCGGCGGGTCCGGAAGGACGGCTCGGAAAGAGGTCTCGAAAGTATCGAGAGTATTTCCGAAAGCTCTACGGATGGGGACCGTAGGGACGGCCGCTCGCGGCGTCAACACTCCGGTCGCGAGGGCGGCTTCGCGCAATCAAACCGTTACCGAACACCCGTGCCCTATCCTTCAGCCATGGCAGATGACAGGAGCGCGGGCAGGATCACCCTGGCCCAGGTCGCGACCGAGGCCGGTGTGTCACTCTCGACAGTTTCGAAAGTGCTCAACGGGCGGCCCGACGTCTCCGCCCCGACGCGCGTCAGGGTCGAGGAGCTGCTCGACGAGCACGGCTACCGGCGCTCTGCGCCCACCCCGCCCGAGGCGCCGCTCCTGGAGATCGTCTTCCACGAACTGGACAGCATCTGGTCGATGCAGCTGATCAGGGGCGTGCAGAACATCGCGCAGCGCAACGGCGTCAGCGTGGTCCTCACCGAGACGGGCACCCGGCACTCGCCGGGCGCCGACTGGGTCGAGGGCGTGCTGCGCCGCCGCCCGCTCGGTGTCGTCCTGGTCTTCTCGACCCTGCCGGACGAGCTGAAGAAGAAGCTCTGGTCCCGCGCCATCCCGTTCGTGATCGTCGATCCGGCGGGGGACCCCGAGCCCGACGTGCCCTCCGTCGGCTCTGCCAACTGGGCCGGCGGCCTCGCCGCCACCCGCCACCTCCTCGACCTCGGGCACCGCAGGATCGCGGTGATCACGGGCCCCGAGGACATGCTCTGCTCGCTCGCCAGGCTCGACGGCTTCCGCTCCGCGCTCGGGATGGCGGGCATCACCCCCGACCCCGCGCTCGTGCGCTTCGGTGACTTCCATGTCGCTTCGGGCCGTGAGCACGCCCTCGACCTGCTGCGCGGCCCCGACCGGCCCACCGCGGTCTTCGCGGGCAGCGACCTCCAGGCGCTGGGCGTGCTGGAGGCCGCGCGGGTCCTCGGCCTCCAGGTCCCCGAGGACCTCTCGGTGGTCGGCTACGACGACATCCCGCTCGCCCAGTGGTCGAGCCCCGCCCTCACCACCGTCAACCAGCCGCTCGAACGGATGGCGGAGGAGGCCGCGCAGATGCTGCTGCGGCTGCGCGGCGACCGGGGCGCGGGCCGCGCGGAACCCCGGCAGGACGACCGTGCCGAGGAGGCGGGCCCCGAGACCCGGATCGAGCTCGGCACCCGTCTCGTCGTGCGGGACAGCACGCGCGCCCCGAAGGAGCCCGCCGCGGGGTGAGCGGCCCGGGCGGGGTGCGCGGGGTCTCGCCGCGCGACGGGCGCGGTCGTAGGCGGCGCGGTCGTACCGGGCACGGTCGCGGGCGCTTCGGTCGTACGCGCCTCGGTCGACGCGGGGCGCGGCCGTGCGCGGCACACTTGAGGCATGTGCCGCAGCATCAAGACCCTCCGCCCGCCCGCGCTCCCCGAAGAGGCCACCGAGGACGAGATCACGGCCGCCGCGCTCCAGTACGTGCGCAAGGTGTCCGGCTTCCGTGCCCCGGCCGCGCACAACCGGGAGGTCTTCGACCGGGCCGTAGCGGAGATCGCCGAATCCACCGCCCGCCTGCTGGCGGGCCTCGACGTGCGGGGCGGCCCCGCGCGGCGGGAGCCCGCGGGCCGCTGAGCGGGCCGGGTTACGCGGCGCGGGCCGCCGCGGGGTCGGCGGCGGGCGCGGGCTCGCAGCCGATCACCTTCACCGCCCCTGCCTGCGCGGGCATGAGCGCGGGCGCGGCCTCGGCGGCGGCCCGTGCGTGCGGGCGCCGCACGACATACGCGGCGAGCGCACCCGCGCCGAACAGCGCGAGCACCGAGAGCGCCGTGCCGAACCAGCTCGTGCCGAGCCACTGACCGCCGAAGTAGCCGAGGCCCACGCTGTAGACGGTCCAGGCCGCGCCCGCCAGCGCCGACCAGGGGAGGAACTCCTTCGTCCTGCGCTGCGAGGCCCCCGCGCCGAACGACATCACCGAGCGGCCCGCGGGCGCGAAGCGCGCGATCACGACGAGGGCGCCGCCGCCCGCGGCGAGCGCCCTGCCCAGGCCGGCGTGCGCCCTGGCGAGGCGGCGCGAGCGCGTCAGGGCGCGGGTGAGCCTGCCGCTGCCGCTGCGCGCGACATGGAAAGCGGCCAGGTCGCCGAGGACCGAGGCGGTCGTCGCGCACAGGCCGAGCAGGATCAGCGAGGCGATCTCGTGCGGCAGCCTGCTCGCGCCCGACATCCGGTCGGCTGCGTGCACGACCGTGGAGGAGCCGGCGGCCGTGGCGGTCGCGGTGGCGGCGGTCACGACGATCACACCGCTCGGCAGCACGGGCAGGAAGACGTCGAGCAGGACGGAGAGCGCCACGACGGCGTAGATCCACGGGCTGCTCGCAAGCGACCCAAGACTCTCCAGCACGGTGCCCTGTTCCCCGATCCCGTCTCGACTCCGGGCCCGATGGAACGGGTTCCCGGTCTGCGCCCTGATGCGCGGCCGCGGGTTGTCGCAGGGGAGCGGCGGAAGCGGCCTACCAGCCAAACAGCGTACGCCCGCACGCTGTGCGCGGTTCCGCCGCCGTGCGTGATGTTGTCCACTTCGAGATGTTTGGAGTTCGTTTCCGCCTGCTAGCAGCCCGGCCGGGCCGATACCGTCGCGCGGGGTGCGCGCCCGGCTGCCGAGCGTGGCGACCGTGCAGGTGGGCGGCGGGCACGGGCGCCGTAACGGATCAGGCGGCGACCGTGTCACCCACCGGGCGCTCGCCGCCCTCGGCCCCGTCCCCGCCGCCCGTGGCGCGCGCCGCGCCCTGCGCGCGGCCGAGGCCGAGCGCGCCGGGTCCCATGACGGTGATCAGCAGGAAGGCCCAGCAGAAGAACACGGCGGCCTCGCCGCCGTTCTGGAGCGGCAGCACGCCGTGCGCCTGGTGGACGCTGAAGTACGCGAAGGCCATCGAGCCGGAGCTGACGAGGGCCACCGGCCGGGCGGCGAGCCCGGTCAGCACGAGGGCGCCGCCCACGAGCTGGATGACGGCCGCGTACCAGCCGGGCCAGGCGCCCACCGGTACCGCCCGCATACCGAGGACGCCGAACAGGGTGGCCACTCCGTGGCAGGTGAAAAGCAGGCCGACGACGATGCGGAACAGGCCGAGCGCGTACGGCTGTGCCCGATCGAGTCGGCCGGACAGTCGTGACATGAGGAGGGGACTCCTTCGCCCTGGGGGGTTGGTCTGGACCTGTGGAATCTCCCCGGGGCGTGCGGGAGCCGAATCGTCTCCCCCGAGATCGATGGTTTCGCACGAACGAAACGCGTCGAGCCCGAACGCACCTTTCTCCCGCAGACGTTGGCTTACCGCAGGGCCCAATTGCGCGGCATCCCGCCGTCTGCGGCGGTCTGCCCCGCGCCGGCCGACGGCCGAAAACCGCGCTCCTGCGCCCGCGGGACCCTGCGTCGCGGGCCTCCGTGTCGCGGGCCTCCGTGTCGCGGGCTCCGGCACCCGCGGGCTCCCGGCGCCCCGCGCCTTCGCTTCGGGGAGGCGCCGGGCCCGGGCGGTCAGCCGTCGTGCGGTGTCAGGGTGCGGGCGTCGACCGTGACCAGCCGTGGCGGCGCGGAGCCGTCCGCGCGGCTCTGGTCGAGCCGCAGGCCGGCGCGGCGGCCCTCCAGGGTCAGGGTCATCAGCTGGTTGCCGAACCAGGGGCCACCGGTGCGGTCCCACGCCACCGGCGGCGCGCCGAGGCGGCCGTGGCGCCGCAGGGCCCGGCCGACCCACCGGCCGAGGGCGTTCCACCCCACGCGGAAGGTCACCTTCATATAGCCGGGGACCGAGTTGTGCACGGGCGAGCAGGTGAGCTGCGTGACACGGGAGGCGATTCCACCGGCCGCCCGGCCACCGGGCCACGAGGCCTCCGCGATGTACGCGTGGTGCACGTCGCCCGAGAGTACGGACACCGTCGCCGGCGCCTCGGCGCCGCTGCCGACCTCGGCTATCAGGCCGGTCAACTCCTCGAAGGAGCGCGGGAACGCGGCCCAGTGCTCCAGGTCGGCCGCCCGCCGCAGCCGCTCCCCGAGCCGCGTCCAGCGCGCGCCGCGCCCGCCGCCGCACAGCACCGAGTCCCAGCTCTCCAGGTCGTGGATCATCGGCGGCAGCAGCCACGGCAGCGACGTGCCGAGCAGCAGGTGGTCGTACGAACCGGGCGCGTCGAGCACCTGCTCGCGCACCCAGCCCATCTCGTCCTCCCCGGCCATCGCCCGCGCGTCCTCGGCCAGCACGCGCGCGCCCCGCGAGTCGATCACCACGAGGCGGGTCCTGCCGAAGTCGCGCCGGTAGCTCCACCGGACGCTCGCCGGGTCGCGGTCGGCGCGCCGCGCGAACTCCCGCACCAGGGCCGTCGCGTCGGGCGCCGCGCGCACCTCCTTGAACAGCTCGTCGGCCGCGAGCTCGGCGGGGGAGAGATTGCCCAGGTGCTGGTAGACCCAGTACGACATCAGTCCGCTGACGATCCGCTCGTCCCACCAGCCGGTGCGGCGCATCTCCGCCACCCACGCGGCGCTGGTGTTCCAGTCGTCTATGACGTCGTGGTCGTCGAAGACCATGCAGCTCGGCACCGTCGACAGCAGCCACCGCACCTCGGGGTCGCCCCAGGACTCGTCGTACAGGTGCGTGTACTCCTCGAAGTCGGCCACCTGGGTGCCGGGCGGCTCCGACAGGTCGCGGCGGCGGGCCAGCCACTCCTGGGTGCCGGGCGAGGTCTCGTCGGCGTAGACCTGGTCACCGACGAGCAGCAGCACGTCGGGGCGGTCCCCGGCGTCCGCCTGCGCGAGCCGCAGCGCCAGCGTGTCCAGCGCGTCGGGGCCGATGGGGTCCGGCGCGTCCTTCGCGGGTCTGGCCCACCGGCAGGAGCCGAAGGCGACGCGGGCCCGGTCGGCGCCCGCGTCCGGCGTGCGTATCGCGCTCGGCGGAAACGCGCCGTCCCCGCGCGGCCACACCAGGCCGCCGTCGAGCCGCACCTCGTACTCCGTCGACGTGCCGGGCGTGAGCCCCGCCACCTCCACCAGCGCGTAGTGGTGACCCGCCACCTCGAACGTCGGCGCCGCGCCAGACGCGCCGTCCGCGCACCGGACTTCGGCCGTGCACGCCGCGTCCGCCTCCACCCACACCGTCGCCGTGCCCGAGCCGTCCCATGCGACGTGCCGCAGCACGGGCCCCAGCCGAAGCCCCGTCACCCGCCCCTCCTCCATCCGTCCTCCATCAGTCCTGCGCCCGCGCTTCCCGCGCGGCCCCGCTCCCGTCCGGCGTACGCTACGGACACTGTCACTGCTGCCCCGTGGCGGGCCCCCGTCCACTCGCCGGGACCCGGGCACTTCCCGGGGGACACCCCTGAGATCTCCCCGGCATACGGCGCGGACGCGGTACGAATGGGGACCATGCGACTCACCGACGACGAGGCGGCACGGCGGCTCGACGAGGCCCGGGTGCTGCGGCTCGCGACCGTGGACCAGGACGGGGCGCCGCACCAGGTGCCGGCGACCTTCGTCAGGTACGCGGGCCCGCGCGGCGACCGCATCGCCATCGCCGTCGACCACAAGCCCAAGCGCCACCGGAACCTGCGCCGCCTGCGCAACATCGAGGCGGAGCCGCGGGTGTGCGCGCTCGTCGACGCGTACAGCGATGACTGGACCCGGCTGTGGTGGGTACGGGCGGACGGCACGGCGCGCGTGCTGTACGGCGAAGGCGGCCGGGAGGGCGAGGACGGCCAGGGCAGCCCGGACGGTCCGGACCGCGAGGACGGCCAGGACATCCCGGACGGTCCGGACGGCGGGCCCGGCAGCGGACGCCGCGAAGGCCGCGGCTCCGACGCCTCGGAACAGGTTGAGCGGCGGGCGGTGTGGGACCTGCTCGCCGCCAAGTACCCGCAGTACGCGGAGAGACGGCCGGACGGGCCGGTGATCGTCATCGACGTCGGGAAGCTGACCGGATGGGCATACGCGGATCCGGTCGCGTAGGTCTTGTGGAGGCGGCGCACCGCGGGCGGCACGGCAGCGCCGCGCGCGGGATCATGTTCCGTGATGGCTCCCCACGCGACGGACGAGAGCCCGTTCGACACCCTGTTCTGCGGACTGCTGCCCCGGCTGTACCGCAGGGCCGTCATGCTCGCGGGCACGCCCCACGCCGCGGAGGACGCGGTGCACGAGACCTACCTCAAACTGGTGGCGCGTCCGGAGAAGCTGCTCGGCCATCCCGAGCCGTACGCCTACGCCTTCAGGGCGATGCTCAGCGCCGTGCACGACGCCCGCAGGAAGGAGAAGCGCCACGTGCTGACCGACGCGCCGGAGAGCCTCGCGGGCGCCGAAGGCGCCGCGGGCGGTCTCGCACCCGCCGTCGCCTGGGACGGCGGATTCGAGCGGCGGCAGGGCGAGTTGGAGGCGATGCGACTCCTCGGCGGCCTCTCGGCGCGCCAGGCGGCCGTGGTGATCCTGGTGGACCTCGACGGCTACACCCTCGACCAGGCGGCCCGGATCATGCGGGTGCACCGGGGCACGGCGGCCCGGCACCGCACCCGCGCGCTCGGCGCCCTGCGGGCCGAGTTGACCCGGTCCTGCGCGGACGGCGGGGGCGGCCATGACCGGGCCTGAGGCCGAGGGCCCGGCAGGCCGCGAAGGCCCCGGGGCCCCGGCGGACGAGCAGCGGCTCGCCGCGGCGCTCGGCGCCCGGCTGCGCGCGGCCGACGACGCGCTCACCGTGCCGCCGGGGCTGTGGGAGCGGGTCCGCGCCGTGCCGGACCCCGTGCCGCGCCGCCCCGTGGCCGGGCGCCCCGCCGTCCTCGCCGGGCTGACCGCCGTGGTCGTCGCGGCCGTGGCCCTCGGGTCCTGGCTGCTTGCGCGCCCGCACGGCCCCGTGCCGCCCGCGGGCGCCAAGCCGGTCACGATCACCGTGTACAACACCGAACGCGACTGCCAGGGGCCCCGCACGCCGGACTGCGCCCTGCGGGTGGCCAAGGACCCGCACGCGCGCTACGCGGCGCCCGACAACCGCGCGGGCGCCGTCTGGCACGGCGACAGGCTGACCGCGAGCTGCGCGGTCGAGGGCACGCCCGTGCGCGACGAGGACGGCCGCTCCTCCGCGCGCTGGTACCGGGTGCGCGGGCCGCACGGCCTCTCGGGCTGGCTGCCCGGCGTCCGCACGCGCGACGCGGCCCGCGTGCCGGACTGCGTCTGACCGCACCCGTGTTGTGTGACGTACGCCACAAGGCGGGGTGTCATACGGGCGGCCCGTGCCCGACGTGTACCGCGTGACCGGGCCGCGGAGCGGCCCGCACGACAGAAACGGGGTTGCCATGATCCGTCCCTTCGGCCGCGGGCCGACCCGCCCGCGCACCGCAGCCTTCCTCACGGCCGGTGCCGTCGCCGCCGCCGCGGCGCTGCTCGCGCCCGCCGCGTCCGCGGCCCCGGCCGCGCCCGCCGCCGGCGTGGCCGAGGCCCCGAACGCCGCCCAGGCCGACCCTGGCGTCCAGGTCACGGTCTGGGCGAGCAACGTGCGCCTGCACAACGCGCCGCACGTGTCGGCGCCCTCACCCGCCGAGTTCGGGCCCGGCACGCTGATCGACATCTGTCAGACGCCCGGTGACCTGGTCACCGAGCCGCAGGGCAGCAGCAGTTGGTGGTCCCTCGTCGAACTGCCCAGTGGAAGTGACGCGTTGTACATGAGCAACGTGTTCATCAAGGGCGGCGAGAAGATCGCGGGCGTGCCCGACTGCTGATCCCGCGGGCCGTGGGCGCGGTGTCCCGCCTGACCACCGGGCACACCGCGTCCGCGGCCCGCGCCCCCGCCGCGCGGCGCGCCTCCCTCCGGTCACGGGGGTGCCGAAGGGCGCGCGCCGCCGAGCGGGCGGAAGGTGCCGGGGGCGAGGCCCGGTCAGCACTCGGCGGCAGCCACTGCGCCGGGTCGCGGACTGTGAAGCGTTCGCCCTGAAGTGCGTCCACATGGCGATCATGTCGCTCGATCCCACCGGCACGGGGCAGGCCCGCCGGACCATGCGCTGGAAGACCGCGCTGAACGCCTTCGACATCACCTTCGACGGCCGCCTGTCAGCAACCTGCCGGCGCCCCAACTACCCCGGTTCCGTTTCTGGCCGGCGCGGTCGGGGCACCGCTCCCGCCCGCGTCGGCGCCGTGCAGCGCCGAGTCCGCGCCGGGCGCGGACCGTTGCCGATCGCGGGCCCCGGCATGCGGCCGCAGTTCCCCCCGGCGGCACCGTGACGCACTTCACGGACCGCCGGACACGCTCCGGGGGCCCGGGAGGCCGCAGCCCGGTCCGCGTTCCCGCGCGGCGACGGCGCGGGGAAAAGCCGGGCCGGGCGGCCGGGCCACCACCCGGCCCACCTGCCCCGCCCGCGCGTCACAGACGGCCGATGTCCTGAAGGGGAAGGCCGCCGCCCGCGAGGACGGTTCTGCTGAAGGCGCTGGCCAGTTGGGTGAGGCGGGCGGTGCCCGCCGTTCCGAGGTGGCGGTACGGCGCGACATCCAGGCGATCGGTGTCCGCCTCGACGGCGCGGCGCAGGTCGGCGCCCTGCGGGGTCAGGGCGCCGACGGGGGTGAGCAGTCCGCGCTCGTGAAGGCTCCGGCGTGCGTCGATCCACTCGGCCTCGGCCCAGCCCCGGGTGCGCCGGAGGAAGGCGGGCCGCCAGTTCGTGCCGGTCGCCGTGTGGGTGACGAGCGCCTCCAGCCCGGTGAGCTCCGCGGATACCAGAGTGCTCACGTGGCCGTCCCCGCGGTGTTCCCTGAGCAGGGTCGTCGCGTGCCAGAACGCCAGGTGCGCCGCTGCCGGCACGGGCAGACCGGCATTGGCGCCGTACAGGGGGCGGCCGGGCTGTGTGCATGCTTCGGCCGCTCGGAGCGCGAGTTCCGCGGCTTCGGCCATCTCTCGCGACGCGACGGCCTCCGCTCCGAGCAGCCGGGTCAGACACGCGTCGACGATCTCGAGCCGGGTGTCGAGTATGCGTTCCGGTGTGGCCGTCCGCCACGCAGGGGGCAGGAGCTTCCGGACGAGCCCGGGGTGGAAGGTGTAGAAGACCGCGGTGACCACACCGGCCGTGCAGGGCCCCAGGGGCGCGGCCCGTCCGGCCAGGTAGGACATCGGGCCGCGTTCGAGGCCGAGTCCTGCGTACAGGTCGTCGTGCTCGGGGGCGAAGTAGTAGGCGGCGTGGAGGGGGTGGTGCGCGTTGTAACAGCGCCTGGCCTCGCGCGCGGTGATGGTCGTCATGTCCCTGAGCCGGGGTAGGGGGCGGGAAGGGTGACGCCGGTCAGGCGTCCTGCCGTGCTTTTGCCGCACGCGCCATGGCTGCGATCACTTCTCTGAGCTCTGTCAGCGTGGTTTCGTCGGTGACGCGGCCGTCGGAGATCTTGGGCCCCGCACACGCGATGGGGAGCGATTCCGGCAGGATCCGCGCCCCCATGACCTCCAGGGTCTCCTTGACCCAGGCTTGGGCCCGGTCGCCGCCGGTCATGGAAGGGGAGGCGGTGACCACGGCGACCGGCTTGTCGACGAGCTCGCCGCCGCCGACCACCCATTCGAGCGCGTTCTTCAGGACACCCGAGGTGCCGTGCGCGTACTCCGGGCTGGCGATGAGCACGGCGTCGGCAGCGGCGAGCCGGGCCCGGAAGTCGAGGACTTCGGCGGGGGGCTGGGTGCTCTCCACGTCCTGGTTGAAGAAGGGCAGGCTCCCGATGCCCTCGTAGACCTCGAGCGCCGCGCCGGGCGGACACAGCCGTGCCGCGGTGCGGACCACTGCGGAGTTGAGGGATGCGTTCCGCAGGCTGCCGGAGAACGCCAGAAAGTTCATGGAGTGTTTCCTGTCTTTCGGTCTGTGCGGTCGGTCGGGCCGGAGGTGCCGGCGGGTGACGGTCCCGCGGGCGCGGGGATCGCCGCGGCCACCGCTTCGACGATGCGGGTGATGACGGAGCGGTGGTGGTCGCGGAGGTAGAAATGGCCGCCGCGGTACATGTGAGGGCCGTGGAAGCGGTGGGAGTACCTGTCCCAGGCGAGGAGCCGGTCCCGGCCCACCACGGCGTCGTCGGCGCCCCCGAAGGCGGAGAGCGCGACCGGCAGGCGGAGGGCGGGGAGGGCCGGACGCCAGGTGTCGACCAGCGCGAAGTCGTTGCGGAAGACCGGCCCGAAGGCTTGCCACATGCCCGGCTGGTCCAGGACGGCGTCCGGCGTGCCGCCCGCCGCCCGCAGCCACTCCCGCAGTTTCACGTCCGTGAACTCATGGCGGCGCGGGCCCGACCCGACCCTGGGCGCGCGGGGGGCGCCGCAGGAGGAGAGCCCCGCCCATACCGGCGCCGGCCGCTCCTCCGCCACGAGACGGCACGTCAACTCGTATGCGATCAAAGCACCCATGCTGTGGCCGAAGAAGGCGAAAGGCCGGTCGGTCCACTGCTCCAGCTCCTTGAGGAAGAAATCCACCAGTCCGGCGCTGGTGGCGATCAGCGGCTCACCGAGGAGGCGGCCGCGCCCCGGCGCGTCCAAGAGGCACAGCTCCCAGTCGGGAGGGAAATCTGACTCCCAGCCACGATAGAGGAGATGGGATCCGCCGGCGTGGTGGAACAGGAAAAGCCGCCTGGTGGCGCTGGGTACGGGGCACGGTACCGTGACCGCTCCGGACAGGAGCGGACGCCCCGCCGCGGGACGGCGCGGCGGTGCCACTGTCCGTTCAGACACCGCGGTCTCCGGCCGCTGCTCCGGCCGTGCTGAGCGCGCGCAGCGTGGCGAACTCGACCACCTGAGCCCCGACGATCTCCAACTGCTCCTGCACGCGGGGGTCCTGGCACTGCCCTTCCGGCGAGAAGCCTGATGCCGCCGTGTTCATCGCCACGCCCAGCGGGGTGGGCCAGCCGCGCAGCGCATGGGTCACGTCGCGCAACGCGGAGAGCGTGGACACGGCTCCTTGCCAGCCCTGGGCGACCGAGACGCAGCCGACGGCCCGTCCGCTGAAGTACGGACGGGTGTCCTCGCGCAGTTCCTCGATGTGGTCGAGAGCGTTCTTCACCAGCCCGGAGACTCCGCCGTGGTAGGCGGGGCTGGCCAGGATGATCCCGTCGGCGTCGGCGACAGCGGCCAGCAGCCGCCGGGCCTGGGGGGAGGTCTCCGACCCGGCGGCGCCGTAGAGCGGCATCGCCAGTTCGGGGCCCGTGATGACGCGTACGGCAGCACCGCGGCGCGCCGCCTCGGCCAGTGCGACACGCAGAGCCTGTTCGGCCGTCGATCGGGGCCGGTTCGAACCGCCGATGCCGACCACGTTCACGGTCTGCTGCACAGGGTCGCGCCTCCCTCTTTTGTTCCGGTGCTTCGGTGTGTGGGCCGGTCGGCCGGGCATGGGGCCGGCTCGCGCGGCGTCAGTCCGCGGCCACGGGAGCCTGGGCGCTCTCGTGCAGGTCCCGGCGGCGGATCCATACGAAGGCGATGACCGCGCCCACTGCGGCGACCCATGCGCAGAGCACCATGACGCTGGACAGGGAGTCGACGAACGCGGAGCGGGCCGCCTCGGTGACTGCGGTGAGCTGCCCCGGGGCGACGCTGCCGGAGAGCGTCGTCGTACCACCGGTGGCCACCACCTGGCCCACGGTGTGCGCGGTGCCGCCCAGGGCGGAGCCGGCCTGGGAGGCGGTGAAGGCGTCGACGACCTTGTGGTGGAAGAGGGCGCCGAAGGCCGCCACACCGACGGCGACACCGACCTGCTGGAACGTCTCTCCCATGCCGGAGGCCATACCGGCCTTCTCGGGGCGGACGACCCCGATGGTGACGGCGGCGCGCGGTGGGTTGAACAGCCCCATCCCGATGCCGGTGACGATCATGCTGGGCAGCATCGCCGTCCAGGAGCTGTGCGGGTGCACCAGGACCATGAGGCCCATTCCGAGGGCGATGAAGGCGATGGAGAGGCCGATGAGGACGCCGGGCGCCACCTTGGCCAGCAGGCCGCCGGTGACCGCCGACACGACGAAGAGCGTCATCATCATCGGCATCAGCCGCAGGCCGGTGTCCCACGGGGAATACCCCAGGACGTTCTGCACATAGGAGAGCTGGAGGAACACGGCGGCGAGGCTCGTCGCGTTGGAGAGCAGCGTGGCCAGACAGACGCCGCTGAACGTGCCGATGCGCAGCAGCGAGAGATCGAACATGGCGCGGTCGCCGAGGCGCCTCTCGATGAGGACGAACGCGACGAGCAGGAGCACACCCACGGCGAAGCATCCGAGAATGGTCGCGCTGGTCCAGCCGGACGACTCGCCGCGCAGGAAGCCGAGGACGAGCAGGGCGAGTCCGAGTCCGAAGGCGAGCATGCCGAACCAGTCGACGCGGTGTGCCGCCGGCTGCCTGGACTCGCGCAGCCGCAGCATGCCGGCGGCCAGGGCGAGCAGTCCGATGGGCACGTTGACGAGGAAGATCCAGCGCCAGCTGAGGGCGTCGGTCAACAGGCCCCCGATGAGGGGGCCGAAGGCCAGCGCCAGTCCGGCGATCGCGCCGAACAGCCCGAACGCCTTGCCCCGGTCCGCGCCCCTGAACTCGTGGCCGATCAGCGCGGGACCGACGGAGAACAACAGCGCGGCACCGAGGCCCTGTGCGCCGCGCGCGATGTTGAGTGTGACCACGTCCTGGGCGAGCCCCGCGGCGAGGGAGGACAGGGTGAACACGACAAGGCCGGCGAGGAAGACGCGCTTGCGGCCGAGGCGGTCGGCGAGTGATCCGCCGGTGAGCAGGAACGCGGCCAGGGCCAGGGTGTAGGAGTCGATCACCCACTGCAGCCCCGCGAAGCTGGCGCCGAGCGAGGTGCGCAGGTCCTGCAGTGCGACGTTGACCACGGTGACGTCCAGCATCAGCATGAACATCGCCACGCAGGCCAGGGCCAGAGTCCAGGGGCGAGCACGGCCCGCCGCCTCACCGCGGGCCAGATCCGCCGGTGTCTCCTCGGCGGTCGTTTCGGCCGACATGTTGCTCTCCTCGGGGGTGGAAGGCTGTGGGGAGCCATTCTCGCTGTCTTGTACGGTGGCGCGCGAACTCATCGCGCCGTGCGCCAGGTTCGGTTGACCGGATCGAAGCGGTCGCGTACCGCGCCGGAGATGCCCGTCACCCGCAGCAGGGCACGGCCGTCAGGGCCGACGAGGGCGGACGCCTCGTCCTGTGCGGCAGGCCCGAACCAGTGGCGCAGTTGCAGGCCCTCGGGCCACTGCCGCGCCAGTTCGAGGTCGTTGGCCTGCGTGTAGAGGTCTACGGAGTCGAGGGCCACGGGGACGATCACCGGTATGTCCTCACCCGGTTGCCGGCCGTCGAGGACGCTGGTGCGCAGGAGGCAGTCGAGGGCGGTGCTGGGCAGGATGAATGCCCCGAAGGGGCCGCCGCCCTGAAGCGGCGTCGGCTGGAACCGGGCTGATCCGCCGTCCGGTTCGAGGCGTGGGGAGCGCAGTGAGGTGAATACTCCGCCCAGCTCGACGGGTGTTCCGGGCAGTTCGTAGGTGTTGGGGGCTCCGGCGCTCCCCGAGCCGGGAAGGGGCGGGCACCACGGCCCGGTCGGTGGTGCGACGGCCAGGTGCACCACCATGCGCGTGTGTTCACGTTCGGGTACCGCGCCGGCCGCGGGGGTGGTGACGCGCACGCGTACCGTGTCGTCCTCCCGGGTGGCCGCCACGCTGAGCGTGCGGGGCCAGCGGGCCCGGGTGGCTCGGATGAACTGCGACAGTTTCACGTCGGTGAAGCGGACCGGGACGAGACCGGGGGCGAGTTCGGCCGCCGCCTCGGCGGCCATCTCCAGGATGAAGGTGCCGGGGACGGTGGGCCGGCCGTCCACCAGGTGGTCCAGGAGGTAGGGGTGGTCCTCAAGGCCCAGGGTGAACGTCCAGACGGCGGTGGTGCCTTCGCGGTGTGGCGAGCCGTGCAGGAAGGCGCGCCTGGAGCGGGTCGGCACGGTGTGCCGCGGTTCAGGCGCGTGTTCGACCGCCGCACGGCAGATGTCCCGGAAGCCGGGTGCGGTGCGTTGGAGTGTCGTCCAGTCCGCCTCGCCGATCCAGGTGGTGGCGAGGCCGTGACTGCCCCGGCCACGCAGTTCGCTGCGGAAGAACGCGCGGCCCTGCTCGTCGGTCAGCTGCCCGATCTCGCCCTGCCGGGCGAGGAAGGCACCACCGGGGGTGTGGGCGGCCGCCATGCCGGACTCCACCCACAGCCCGGATACGAGAGCCGTCTCGTCCCGGCCCTCGACGGCGCGGGCCCGGGCGGACGCCAGGAGCAGGTACTCGTTGGCCGCGCCGTAGTCGGGCTCACCGCGCAGCCCGGTGAAGGCGGAGACGGAGCTGATGTTGCACCACAGTGCGGGACGCTGCCCGGCAAGTGCGTCCCGCAGGTTCACGTAGCCGCGGACCTTCACGTCGCGCACGGCGCGGAAGTCGGCGAGTTTCTTGCGGGGGAGGCTCGCGGAGCGGGCGAGGCCCGCCCCGTGGACGACGATGTCCACCCGGCCCTCGGCGGCTGTGATCTCTTCCACGACCTTGTGCACGGCGTTCTCGTCGAGGACGTCGCACTGCCGATAGTGGACCCGTCCGGGACCGCAGGCCCGCTCCAGTCCGGCGATGGTCCGGGCGCGTTCGTGGTGTTGCACAAGACGGTCGTACCGCCTGCCGAGCTGGGCAGGGGTCTCGCCGGGGAAGCGGCTCATCAGGTCGCGCAGGGCCTGCGGGCGGGGAGCCACGTCGGTCTCGGCGTCGCGCGGGTCGGGGTCGGGCCCGGTGCCAAGCAGCCATACGGCGCGCGGGGCCCGCTCGGCGACCAGTTCGTGCACGAGATGGGCGGTCAGGCCGCGCGCTCCGCCGCTCGCCACGATGACGGGGTCGTCGGGCAGGCCGACCGGTTCCCGCTCCGAGGGTTCCTCGACGGGCACCAGCAGGTACTCGTACCGGATGCCTCCGGTGCGGTGGGCCACGGGGATGTGGCGGCGTGCTGTCGATTCCTCGGCCAGTTCCGCGAGTCCTGTCAGGGCGTCGCCGCAGTCGGTGACCAGGGCGTAGGCGAGACATCCGGGGAGTTCCTGCGCCAGGCTGCGGACCAGCCCGCAGAACAGGCCGGCGTGCGGGGCGGGCGTCGGCTCGCGGCCGGCGTCGTGGACGAGGACGGCGTAGCTGCCGCCGGCGCCGAGCCGCCCGGTCCGGGCCTGGGCTGCGAGGAAGGCCAGGTCGTGCAGGTCGAGGAGGTGCCGCGGCACCTCCTGGGGTGCCGCGGGTGCCCCGGAGACGACGACGCGGATGTCGCCGCCAACCTCCCGGCCAGTGCCCGCGAGGAGTTCAGTCAGCTCCTCGGGTTCGGTGACGCGCGTGACGGCGAACGGCAGAGCCGCGTCCCGGTCGGCATCGTGCCGGGAGGTGCGTGGTGCCACCACGAGGGCATCGGCCGGTATGCCGGCGTCCGCAAGGCCCTCCGGGGCGTCGGTGAGTACGAGCGCGGCCGGCGGCAGCGCCGCCCGGCGGGCCCGGATCTTCTGGGCTGGCACGGGGCGCAGAACGAGGGCGTGCCGGGCCAGGTGCCCGCGCAGGTTGCTCGTCCCGGCGGGCACACTGTCCGCGGGGACCGGCGCGGCGCTCTCGCCGGACGCGGTGGCCGCGGGGTTGTCCTCCGCGGGTATCCGGGCCGCCGGATCTCCCGGGGTCACCAGCAGCGTCGGGCTGTGCCGGTCCTCCGCCGGCTGGATCGCCGTCCGGGTGCCGGCAGCGTACAGGGCCCGCAGGACGGCGACGGCGCCCTCGGCTCCGCGGTGGTCCCGGGCGGTGCCGGGAGGGTTCCCGTCCGTGGCGGCTGTACCCGGGGCGAGAGAGAGCTCGCCCAGGACCTCCATGCCGTGCCGACGCGCGGTGCTCAGCCGCGTCACGGCGAAACCGATGGCCGCCTCGGCCGGCGTGGCGCGGCCGGGCACGGGTTCCGTGGCGGCGTTGACGCCGAGCACGAGGGCCAGGTCGAGCTCTCCGTCGCGGAGGTAGCGCAGTGCGGTGGCGAGCGCGGAGGTGGTGGAGTCCCGGCCCGCGTCGAGGGTGAGGTTCGGTCCGTGCAGGTCGAGGCGCTGCACGACGCGTGCGGCGATGATGTTGGGCATCAGGCCCGGATACACGTCCTCGTTGATGGGACGGGTTGTGGCCCGCACCTGGTCGCCGAGTACCCGGGCCGGAATCCCCGCGGGTTCCGTGACCTTTTCCGTGAGTTCGTCGAGGCTGTAGCGCAGCGCGTGGGCACGGGCCGACCGGGTCGGTCCGGTGTGCCCGACGATCACCCCGGTGCGCTCGGTCAGGTCGGTGTCGTGGATCCAGTCGCCGACGAGGCGGTCGGCGCAGCGCAGCGCCATGAGCTGGCTGCGGTCCATGGCCGCGATCGCCGAGGGTGCCAGGCGTGCCTCGGCAGGCGTGGGCAGCGGGTAGTCGTCGCCGAAGGAGGCCGGCCAGTCCGGGTCCGCGCCCGCCTGCCATCGTGCCAAGCGCGCCTCGTCGGGCTCGTCCGGCAGATGGGTGGCGCAGGCGACGACGACGGCAGGGTCGTCCCGGCCGGGAGCGCCGTGCGGTCCGGGCGAGAAGGACGGCTGGTCGCTGAGGAGGAGGTGGCCGTTGGTCCCGCCGAAGCCCATGGCGGACACCCCGACCGTGCGGCTGTGCCCCCGGGCCTTTGGCCAGGGCAGGTCACGCGTCGGCACACGGATGGACGCCGGGCTGTCCTCGGGCAGTGCACGGAACTGCCGCTGCGCGGGGATCACCCCGTGCCGCAGGGCGAGCAGCGCGTGAATGGCGGAGACCGCGCCCGCGGCCCATCCGCAGTGCCCCACCAGCGATTTGTTGGACGTCACAGTCCACGTCTTCCCGGCCCCCGCGCACCGGGTGAGTGCGTTCGTCTCGGTGCGGTCACCTGCCGGAGTGCCGGTGGAGTGCGCGACGATCCAGTCCACGTCCCCTGGCGCGATCCCGGCGGCGGACCAGGCCCTTTGCAGAGCCCGCACCTGGCCTGCGGGGTTGGGCGCGTAGATGGCCTTGCCGCGGCCGTCGGAAGAGCCGCCGAATCCCGTGATGTAGCCGTGGACGGTGTCCCCGTCGGCGACTGCTCGGGCGTGTGTCTTCAGCGCGAGCACCGCCGCGCTGTCGCTGAACAGCACTCCGTCCGCGTCGCGGTCGAGGGAGCGGACGCGTCCGGTGTGGGAGAGGCCGCGCAGTTTGGCGAAGAGCACCAGGTTCTGCGCGCTGAGCGCGAACGCCCCGCCGCAGAACGCGATGTCGGTCTCGCCCGCGCGCAGTGCGCGGGCCCCGAGGTCGATGGTGTACAGCGAGGAGGAGCAGGCGGTGTCGACGACGACGATCTCCGCGTCCGCGGGCAGGTCGTGGGCGGCGTCGCGAGCGATGCGGTACGGCAGGACGTCCTCGGCCGGTCGGTCGCCGAGGGGATAGTGCGCGCGGAGCGTGTCGGGGACGGTATGGCCCGTACGGGTGAGGTGGGTGCGTACGGAGGAGGTGATCAGGCTCTGCTCCAGGTGCTGGCTGCCGTCGGGGGTGAGTCCGACGGCGAACAGCTGTCGGTCGCCGGGGCGTACGGTGACGTTCTCGGTCGCGCCGAGCAGCGAGTGGCGCAGCCACACTGCCGTGTACTCCTCGCTGCCGAAAGCGCCGGAGGCGATTTCCCGGCGCAGTTTCGGATGCGGTACGAAGCCGGACATGAAGCCGGACACCCTGGAGTAGGTCTTGTCCGGTGCTGCCGGGTCGGCCGACCAGATGGCGTCCACGTCGAGCCGGCCGCCCGGCTCGGTGAAGACCGGCTCGCCCTCGGTGAGCAGGGCCCACAGTTCCTCGGGTGTGCTCGCTCCCGGCACGGCCAGACCCATGCCGACGACGGCGATCGCGTCGTCGGGCGGGCCCGCGGGGCCCGGCCCGAGGCTCGGCGCGGGGTGCGGGCTGACGACCCTGCCGTCGATCGCCGAGGCGGCGTCGCAGAGGAGGAAGCCGACGAGCTGGCCGAGGGCCTCGGCCTGCGACTCTCCCGCTCCGTCCGGCACGACGAGGGCGTTGGCGCGGAAGGGAACGCCGAGGTCCGCGGCGAGTCGGCTCAGTTCGGCCGCGGCCAGGGCCTCGATCCCGGGCCTGCACACGGTCAGGAGTACGGCACCCTGTTGCGGGGCGCTCGCGAGGAAGAGATCGTGTGCTGTCCGGGCGTCCGGTGCGTCTGCCGTATCGATGAGCATGGTGACGAGCGCGTCCGGCCGGGTGTCGGCCCGAACGAGGGCCTCTCGCACCGCGTCCGGGCCCTGTCCGTCGCTGATCACCAGGTGCGCGCCGGTCGTTGCCAGTTGCCGGGCGATGGCGCGGCCCATTTGCCCGGCGGCACCGGTGACCAGCACGGTGCGGTGGGAGAGGTCGAGTGGGGACATGCTGGCTGGACTCCCGTGGTGGCGCATCAGCGTGCGTGTGTCTGGGCGGAGACGACGAGTCCGGCGAGGTCCGCGAGAGTGGACTGGGCGACGAACCGGCCGTCCTGCGCCGATTCGCCCAGCCCGAAGTGGGCCGCCACCTTCGCCACCATTTCCGCCCGTTTCAGGGAGTCGATCCCGAGGTCCGCTTCGAGGTCCGCGTCCGCGGTGATCACCTCTACGGGGTATTCCAGCGCCGAGGCGTACAGCTCCCGCAGTTCCCGCAGCACCTCCTCCGCATCCACGAACGGGGCTGTGACCGGCGCCGCGGCCGGGGCTGTGACGGGCTGCGGCACCGGCTCGACGGCCGCGGGCGACTCGGCGGGCGGACGCGGCACGGAGGCCGCACCCGACGCAGTGCTGTCCGTCGTGACCGAGGGCACGGTACGCCGCACCAGCCCCGACAGACCCGCCCTGCCGCACTCAACGAACCGCTCCGCGCCGTCGGCGTGGAGGTGTCGCACCGCACCCAGGAAGTCGACCGGTGCCGTCAACTGGCGGACGAGAAGCGCCTTGAGGTCCGTGTCGTCGTGCACGTATCCGGCGGCGACGGGCGAGAACACGCGCAGCCGCAGCGGCTGCTGCCGTATCCCGGTGACGGCGGCGGCGAAGCGCTGTGCCGCCACGGCGAGCATCGGACCGTGGAAGGGGTAGGGGGCGTTGAGCGGGGTTGCCTGCACATCAAGGGCGGAGGCCACCTTCCGCACGGCGGCCAGCGCCTGGGCGGGGCCGGAAACCACCGTCTGGCGCGGGGCGTTGGTGACCGCCAGCGCCAGCCCGTGTTCGTCGACCGCGCCGACGAGGTGGGCGGTGCGGGCGGCGGAGAGCTCCAGGGCCAGCATGCCCCCGGCCGGGCAGTGTGCGGCCAGGGCCTCGGCGCGTTGGGCCGTCAGGCGTGCCCCGTCGGGCAGGTCGAAGGCCCCTGCGACGGTCAGCGCCGCGATCTCGCCCATACTGTGCCCGACCAGGACGTCCGGTGCGCCGTGCCGCTCAGCGAGGTGGCAGCCGCCCGCCCCCGCCGCGAACACGGCCAGTTGGAGCGCGAAGGGATCCTGGCGCACCAGCTCCGCGGCATCGGGCGCGTCGGTGCGGGTGAGCAGCGTGGTGACCCCCGGGCGGGAGAACTCGGCCGCCACCCGGTCGACGGTGTCGAGGATCTCCCTGATCCGGGGGTTGCTGGGATACTCGTCGGCGAACAGGCCCGGGGTGTATCCCCCTTGTCCCGGCAGGAGGAAGACTGAGCTGACCGGCATGGTGTGTCCTTCGTCGGAGAACGGGCTGGGATGGGAAACGCGGTCGGTCACCAGGTGACGGGAAGCGCACGCACTCCGTAGAGGACCATGTCGTGACGGAACGGCAGGTCTTCGAGGGAGCTGTCCAGGCGGAGCGTCGGCACCCTCTCGAAGAGTCCGGCGAAGACGGTGCTCAGTTCGACCCTGGCCAGTGTCAGGCCGATGCACTTGTGGAAGCCGTGTCCGAAGGCGACGTGTGCCTGCGGGTCCTTGCGGTGGATGTCGAAGGTGTCGGGCTCCTCGAAGACCGTGGCGTCGCGGTTGGCCTCGTTGATCATCACGAGGAGCCCGTCGCCGGCCCTGATGCGCTGACCGGCGAGAGTGAGGTCCTCGGTTGCGGCACGCGGCAGCCCCGCGTGGTTGATGGACAGGTAGCGCAGCAGTTCCTCGATGGCCTGCGGGTAGAGCGACGGGTCAGCCCTGAGGTCGGCCAGCTGCGCGGGGTGTTCGAGGAGAGTGGCCGTGCCGAGGCCGATCATCTGGGCCATGGTGTCGTAGCCGGAGAGCAGCAGCAGCGCGGCAAGCCCGACGAACTCGTCGTGGCTGAGCCGGTCTGCCTCCTCGTGCGCGACGAGCCGACCGAGCATGTCGTCGGTGGGCCGCTGCTCCCGCGCCGTGACCACCTCGTCGAAGTAGGCCATGAGGTCGCGGGCGGCGTTGCCCGCCTGCTCCGGGGTGCTGCTGCGGTCGAGGATGACGTCGGTGAGCCTCACGAAGATGTGGTGGTCCTCGTACGGCACGTCCAGCAGCTCGCACATGACGGTGGCCGCCATCGGGAAGGCGAGCTCGCGCACCAGGTCGGCCGAGTTGCCGCGCGCGACCATGGCTTCGAGGAGGTCGTCGAGGATGGCCTTCATCCGGGGCCGCTTGGCCTCCATCTGCGTGATCAGGAACTCCCGCGTCACCAGGCGGCGCAGCCGGGTGTGGTCGGGCGCGTCCTGGTTGAGGAAGAAGCCCGGAGGGATCGGTGTGTCGCCCGATATGTAGGACGGGTAACCGGGCGTCTTCGGGTCGGAGCTGAACCGCAGGTCCGTGAGAACGGCGCGGGCGTCCTCGTGCCGGGTCACCACCCACACGAGCTCTCCGCGAGGGGTACGCACTTGGAACACCGGTTGCTGAGCGGCGAGTTCACGATACCGCGGCGGGGGGTCGAGGGGATGTCTGCGCGGTAGCGGGAAGGCGGGTGCTGTGGTCATCGAAGTGGTCTCCACTTATTCGGACTACGGGATCTGGTGGTGTGCCGCGTCGGGCGCAGGCAGGAAGCCGGTGCTGACGAAATGGTCGAGGTAGAGGTCGAACAGCTCGCGGTCGACGGGCTTGCAGCTGATGCCGGAATCGTCCAGCGCGGAACGCAGGTGATCGGTGGCGAACACCGGCCTGCTGCCCTCGTAGCCGACCTCTTCGGCCGGCTCGTCCTTGCCGAACAGTGGCAGATACACGGCGAGTTCGTTGTCCTCGCCGCGCTCCACCGCGGCAGCCAGCTCCCGGTACCAGTCGCTGTAGTCGAGCCGGCGCAGCCGGTAGCCGTAGCCGGTGATGAGCTCGAAGATGTCGGTCATGGCGGTGGAGCGGGCGCTCGGCACGTTGAAGACCGCCTGTTCGCTGCCTCCGCCCAGGGCGATGTGGGCGACCGCGGCGGCGCAGTAGTCGACGGGCACCAGATCGAGGAAGAGGTCAAGGTCGAGGTACGCGCCGAGCTGGATGCAGCCCTTGATCAGGTGGTTGATGAAGGTGTCGGACGAACAGGCGCCGGTCGCCTGGGAGCCGGTGACGGCACCGAGGCGGTACACGTGCGCCGGCACGCCTCGTGCGCGCGCCTGGAGCATCAGGGTGTCGGCCACCCACTTGGACTGGCGGTAGCCGCCGACCACGTGTTCCGTCTCGGTCAGCGGGCCCTCCCCCCACGTCTGCTCGCCGGGGCGGCCGGGGTAGACACCGATGGTGGAGACGAAGTGCACGGCTTTGATCCGGGAGCGGCAGGCCAGTCGCAGCACCTCCCTGGCCCCGAACACGTTGACCGGCTTGATCTTCGGGTACGGCACGATCCAGCTGGAGATGGCGGCGTTGTGGATGATCAGCTCCACGTCGGCGGCGAGCCCGGCGTAAGCGGCCCTGGTCATCCCGAGGTAGGGGCGGCCGGTGTCGCCGGGAACGCCCGCGATACGGTCCATGTCCCCGTCGCGCAGCAGCCCGTACTCGGCGAGATTCTGCCCCACCCGCTCGGCCGCCTGCGCGGCCCCGTCGGCGCGCACCACGACGTGCACGATCGCCGCGGACCGGTCCAGGAGCTCCCGCAGCAGGAACGCGCCGGTGTAGCCGGTGCCGCCGGTCAGCAGGACGTGGCGGTACGGGCCCCGGGTGGCGGGAAGCGCACCCTCCTCGGGTGTGATGTCCGCCGGGAGCACGGCGTCGGCGAGCATCACCTCGGCGCCGACACCGCGCGGGTTGCCCGCGCCGGTGACAGCCGGGTCGGCCTGTGAGCTCACCAGCCGGGCGAGTTGGGCGACGGTGGGGTCTTCGAACATGCGCCGCAGGTCGAGGCGGACGTCGTAGACCTCTCGTACCTGCGCGGCCATCTGCAGCACTGTCAGGGAGTCCCCGCCCAGGTCGAAGAAGTCGGTCTCCACCCCGACCTGTGCGATGCCGAGCAGGTCCTGCCAGATCCGGGCGAGCTGTGTCTCCACCGCCGTACGCGGAGCCACGTAGGCGGTCTCGGGACTCTCGTCGGCGGTCAGCGGGGGCAGAGCCCCGCGGTCCACCTTGCCGTTGGGCAGCTTGGGCAGGTCGGGCAGCACCACGAAGTGGGCGGGGACCATCGCGTCGGGCAGCTGGTGCCGGGCGTAGGCGCGCAGCGACGAGCGCAGCCCGGCCGCCCAGGCGGAGGTGAGAGGGTCGTTGGCCAGTTGCCGGCTGGTGCTCATACCGTGTCCTCGCGGTCGTCGTGGGTCTGGCTGTCCTGGCTGCCCGCGGGCCTGGTGAACACCGCGTCGAAGGTGTCGAGCCGTCCGGTCCGCCCCACCAGCGTCCGCACCTCCAGTCCCGCTTCGGCGGCGAGGCCGTGCAGTTCTTCGGGGTGAACGCCCGGGTCCTGGTCCAGCTCCCACAGCACCCGGTCCAGGTCCCAGGCCGTGGCCGCGACGTCGAGTTCCGCCAGGGCCCGCACGGCCGACGAGACCTGTGTGAGGCGCCGGTTGGGGAGGCCGGTCACCTGCAGACCGTCGTCGCAGGACGCCAGCCGGGCCCGCACGGCGTCGAGGCCCCCGTCGAGCTCGTCCCACGCCAGGCACTCCCCGGGGCGCCGGTCCCCGGCCTCGTCCCCGCCGACGAAGAGGGTCACGTCGTAGCGGAATAGGGACAGTTCGTTGTCGTAGGACCCGCGCTTCAGCTCGGCGCGGACCCCGATGATCCCGTCCAGGTCTTCCGCGAGCCGGTGGAAGAAGGCGGGGGACAGGCACAGCTCCCGCTCCTCCTGGAGCTGCCGTCCTATCGCGGCACGCAACTCCTCGGCGGTCTGCAGAGGCGAGGTGCGGTGCAGTTGTACGGCGGTGTGGAATTCCGGGAGCATCTCCACGGAGCGCACGTCGCCGACGAACACGGCACCGCCCGGCCGCACGGCGCGTACTGCGTCCGTGAGCACGTTCCGCAGGTAGTCGGTGCCGGGGAAGTACTGCGCCACCGAGTTGATGACGACGGTGTCGAGACTGCCGGGTTCCAGCGTGGCAAGGTATTCGGGTCCGGACTGCCGCAGCCGTACGTGGCCGGGCAGCGGTCCGCCGAGGCTGGCAGCGGCGGCTGTGAGTGCCGCCGCGGACAGGTCCACTCCGTGGTAGGCGTCGACCTCGGGGGCGAGCGAACGCAGAACGAGGCCCACGCCCACACCGATGTCGGCGACGGCCCGGGGCCGCAGCGCGCGGATCCGGTCGACGGTGTGGCCAAGCCACTCGCGCATCTCGGGCAGGGGGATCGGCTCCCCGGTGCAGCTGGAGAGCCAGCCGGCGAACTCCGAACCGCCGCCGTCCTCCGGCGGGGTGGTGTACGCGCTCTCCCAGACCTCTCCCCAGCGCTGGACGTGGGCGTCCTGGACCGCTGTGTCGGAGAGGGAGCCGGCGGGTGACACGTAGGCGACCAGCTCGGTGCCGTGGTGGGTCTCGACGGCGGTGACGGCCACCGCGTCGAGCCGGGTGTGGCGGGAGAGCACACTCTCCACCTCGTCCGGTTCCACCCGGTGCCCGAGGATCTTGACCTGGCGGTCCACCCGGCCGAGGAATTCCAGGCTGCCGTCCGGGCGCCACCGGACCCGGTCCCCGGTGCGGTAGAAGCGACCGCTTCCGTCGGGCTCCGGCACGAACCGCTCGGCGGTCAGCTCGGGACGGCCGATGTACCCCGCCGCCACGCCGTCGCCGCCGATCCACAGCTCACCAGCGACGCCGGCCGGCAGTGGCCGGCCCCGCCCGTCGACGACGCGGACCTGCGTGTTGGCGATCGGACGGCCGATGGGGATGGTGTCGGCGTGTCCGTCGAGCGTGGCGTCCAGGGGGTGCGCCGTCGACCAGATGGTGGTCTCGGTGGGCCCGTACATGTTGAAGACACGCACCTCGGGCAGGGCGTCGAGCAGGCGCCGCGCGAGTCCCGACGGAAAGGCCTCACCGCCGACGAGGAGGGAGCGTAGCGAGCGCAGCGCGCCGAGGGCGTCGGGCTCCGCCGCGACCGCAGTGAGCAGTGACGGGGTGCCCTGGAGCAGGGTCACACCGTGCCGCTCGCACAGGTCGGACAGCGAGTGGGCGCTCTCGGCGACTTCTTCCTCGTGCGCGTCGCGGAGCCGGTCCACCCAGGTCAGGGACGTGAGTACGGCGTCAGGGGCGACGCCGAAGTCGACCAGGCAGGCCACCTCGTCCACTCCGGCGGCGGACAGTTCGCGTACCAGCCCGGCGCAGCTGTCCGGCGACCCGAACAGGCCCGATGTCTCGAAGTAGCGGTCGATCGCCATGTCGATGACGGCGTCGATCTGTTCCTCGGCACCCATCTCGGGCAGGTCCTGCCCCGTGGCGGCGAAGAGGGTGCGCCACAGTTCGGTGGAACTGCGCAGGTACGCGCGGAACGGTTCGCGGGCCTGAGCCCGTGCGTCCTCGGTGTCGTCCGACATGAAGGTGTGCACCATGACGGTGACCTGGCCGGGACCGTCGTGTCCGGCGTCCGCGCGGGCCGTCCGGTATGCGCCGATCTTCCCGGCGAGTTCCTCGGTGCTCTGACCGAACAGGTGTGTCAGCAGGTTGGCGCCTGAGGCGCCGGCCTTCTCGAACGTGGCCACGGTGCCGACCGAGGTGAGCCAGACGGGGGGCTCCTCCTGCACCGGCGCCGGGAAGATCCGCACGTCGACGCTCTGGCCGCTCCCGCCGGTGCGCCGTACGGATCCGCCGCGCCACAGCCTCCGGAATTCCTCCAGCTGCTCGGCCATGACCTCCTTGCGGTGGGGGAAGTTCTCCGGGCGCAGTACGAAGTCGTTGGAGTTCCAGCCGGCGGCGAAGGCCAGGCCGGTCCGCCCGCCGGAGAGGTTGTCGACGAGCGACCACTCCTCGGCGATGCGCACCGTGTCGTGCAGGGGAGCGACGACACTGCCGCAGCGGAGCGCGATGCGTTCGGTGGCGGTGGCGAGTGCCGCCGACATCACGGACGGGTTGGGGTAGAGGCCGCCGAAAGCGTGGAAGTGCCGTTCGGGGGTCCACACCGCCTCAAAGCCGTGCCGGTCTGCGAACCGGGCCGCGTCGAGGACCAGCTGGTAGCCGTCGCGGTTGGAGGAGCCCGCGGAGGCGGCGAAGAAGAACAGGCTGAAGCCGGTGGGGCGCTGCGGCTCTGCTTGGCGGCGCACCAGGTTGCCGATGATGCGTTCACCGGCCACGACCACCTTGGCCCCTCGGGCCAGCGGCCACAGGAGTTCCAGGACGGAGATGTCGAAGGACACACTGGTCACCGCGAGTACGACATCGCTGGGTCCGCAGCCGATCCGGCGGTCCATACCGGTGAAGAAGTTGACGGCGTTGCGGTGACGCAGAGCGGTTCCCTTGGGCTTGCCCGTGGAGCCCGAGGTGTAGATGACATACGCGGTGTCGTCGCCCCCGACCGGTGTGCCCGGCGAGGTGACGGGCCGTGCGGCGATCTCCTCAGAGTCCCCCGTGAGGTCGATGACCTGTGGCGCGGCGATGGAGTCAGGGGCGCCGGGACCCTTGACGAGGCAGCTGATGCCGGCGTCGGCGGCGATGTTCTCCAGTCGGCCGCGGGGGAACGACGGATCCATCGGCACGTAGGCGGCGCCGGCTTTCATGACGGCAAGGAGGGCGGCCACCAGGTCGGTTCCGCGCCGCAGGCTGACGCCCACCAGATCGCCGCGGCCGACGCCCCGGGCGTGCAGGTGGTGTGCGAGCTGATTGGCACGGGCATCCAGGTCCCGGTAGGTGACCTGTTCGAACCGGTGGGCCACGGCCACCGCGTCAGGGCGGTCCACGACCTGCTGCTCGAACTGGGCGTGCATGGTGGCCCGCTGGTCGTAGGCGACCGTGGTCTCGTTCCACTGCTCCAGCCGGGCGTGCTCGTCCGGCCCCAGCAGATCCGCGTCGACGAGACGCCGGGCGGGCTGCTCGGCGACCGCGGCCAGGGCACGGCGGTAGTAGCCGGCGAGGCGGTCGCAGACGTCTTCCGGGAGGGCGGCCACGTCGCAGTCCAGCCACAGTTGGAGGTCCCCCGCCACTGGATCGATCATGAAGTTGGCCGCGAGCGGGTAGTTCGTCTCCGCGATGCCCACGGTGACGGCCATCGGCGTCCCCTCGCCGCGGTGGCGCCGAGCGTGGAAGTCCATGAAATTGACGTACGCGTCCAGATGCGGCCCCCCGCCGGTGTCCTGCTGCATCTGCGCGAAGGGGTACCGGCGGTGCGGGGCCGAGGCGCGTTCGTGGTCGAAGACCCGGTGCGCGGTGCCGACGAGCGTGGCCGTGGTCAGGTCGAGCCGCAGCGGCAGCGTGTTGAGGAACACCCCGATGGTCTCGTCACCGCCGGCCTCTTCGAGGCGGGCGTTGGCCACCACGCCGGTGAGCACCTCGTCGTCGCCGCTGACCAGACGCATCACGGCCAAGTGCGCGGTCGTGAGGAGCGACTTGAGGGGCAGCCCCTCGCGGCGAGCGAGCGTCCGCAGTGCAAGGGAGGTCTCGCCGCTCACCGGCACGTCGTAGCGGCGGTGAGCGGTCGGCTCGCCGCCGGGGCGCCCGCCGCCCGCGGCGGCACGGACAGGCAGCCGGGTGGGCGTGTCGCCGCCCAGCAGTTCGCTCCAGTAGGCGCGGGACTCCTCGTCGGCGAGTGCGGCACGCTCGGCGGCGACGAAGTCGCGATAGAGCGAGGCGACGTCCGGCAGGTCGAGAGAGGCACCGGTGAGCCGGGCGGCGTAGTGGTCGACAATCTCCTCCAGCATCCGCATGTCGCTCCACCCGTCGAGGACGACGTGGTGCTCGATCACGGACAGCTCGAAGGAGTCGTCACCGCAGGGATGGGCCACGAATTTCAGTAGGGGCGCCGCCTCGACGTCGAAACGGGTGAACTTGGCACGCTCGACCCACTTGGTGAGGGCGTCGCGGCGCGCCTCCTCGCCGAGGGGGCCGAGGTTCTCGCCCTCCTCGACGGGAACGGTGACCTCGCGGTGGACGAGCTGGAGCGGCTCGGAGTAGCGGGCGAGGTCGAAGGAGCAGCGCAGGGAGGGGTGGCGGCGCGTGGTGTCGTCGATCGCGGTGCGCAGGGTGTCCAGGTCGAGCGGGCGCGCCACCCGGACGCTGGTGACCACGCGGTACACCGAGGAGTCATCGGCGTAGGCCGCGTGGTACAGCATGCCGGCCTGCATGGCACTGAGCGGATACGCGTCGTCGAGGCCGTTCGGGAGCAGCGCCCGGTCCGCGTCGGTCAACAGTCCGAAGGGCGCACCGTGCCTCTGTGGAGCCTCCACCGGGCGTATGTGACGGGCGAGTTCGCGTATCGAGGGGCCCTGGAAAAGGTCGGAGACTGTGAAGGTGTGTCCGTGCCGCTCGGTTTCGGTCCGCACCCGGATGGCGTGCATGGAGTCGCCGCCGATAGTGAAGAAGGACGCCTCGACGCTGATCTGGTCGAGTCCGAGGACCGTGCACCACGCAGTGTGCAGCAGCCGCTCCTGATCGGTGGCGGGCGCGACGAGCGCGGTTTCGGCGGGTGCCTGGGGCAGCGGGAGCGCCTTGCGGTCCAGCTTGCCGTTGGGCAGGAGCGGCAGGGCCGCCAGAGTGACGAAGTGGGCGGGTGCCATGGAGGGGGGCAGCTTCTCGTGCAGTAGGGCGAGAAGCTCCGTGTCCGCGACCTCGCCCACGGGAACCACGTGGGCCACCAGCTGTCTCTCCCCGTCAGGCCACTGGGGCGCGGTCACCACCGCCCGCTCGATCTTCGGGTGGGTGAGAAGCACCGATTCGATCTCGCCGGGCTCGACACGGAGGCCGTGCACCTTGACCTGGTGGTCGAGACGGCCGCGGTACAGGAAGACGCCGTCCTGCCGTCGCACGGCTAGGTCGCCGGTCTTGTAGAGGGTGCCGGCCGCGAAGGGGTCGGGGACGAAGCTCGCAGCAGTGAGCTCCGGCCGGTTGAGGTACCCGGCCGCGACCTGGACGCCGCCGATGTGCAGCTCACCGGCCACACCGTCCGGGAGCGGCTGCCCTTGGCGGTCCAGAACGTACAGGCGGGTGTTTGCGACGGGACGGCCGATCGGCACGGGCCGCGACGCGTCCCCGGGGGTGCAGCGCCAGTGGGTGACATCGATGGATGCCTCGGTCGGGCCGTAGAGGTTGTACAGCTCCGGCGCGCTGCCGCGGCCGCCGTACAGTCCGAAGAAGCGCCCGACGGTCTCTGGGCGCAGCACTTCACCACTGCACATCACCTGCCGCAAGGCGGGCAGTTCACGGGCGGCGGGCTCGGAAAGGAAGAGGTCGAGCATGGACGGCACGAAGTGCACGGTGGTGACGCGGTGCCGGTCGATGGTCCGCGCCAGGGCCCGCGGGTCCCGGTGGGTGCCAGGAGCGGCCAGATGCAGTACAGCCCCGTTGAGCAGTGGCCAGAAGAACTCCCACACCGACACGTCGAAGGTGAAGGGCGTCTTCTGCAGGACGCGGTCCTCCGCGGTGAGCCGGTATGCGTCCTGCATCCACAGGAGCCGGTTCACGACGCCGCGGTGGGGGACGGCGACACCTTTGGGACGGCCGGTGGAACCCGACGTGTAGATGACGTAGGCGATGCTCTCGGGCCCGGACGTCTGTGGCACCGGCCTCGCCGGTGCCGCCAGGGTGGGCAGCACCGTGTCCACGGCGATGGTCTCGGCCCCGTGCAAGGCGGGCCCGGCCGCGAAAGCGGAGCGCGTCAGCACGTGCCGGGCACCGGAGTCCTCGATCTGGAAACGGAGCCGCGATGCGGGCAGTTCCGGGTCGAGGGGCAGATAGGCGGCCCCCGCCGCGAGCACGGCCAGCAGTCCGACGACCAGTTCGGGAGAACGCTCGTCGTGCACACCGACGACATCGCCGTCCACGACGCCGCGGGCCCGCAAATGCGCGGCGAGGGCGTGGGCCTGAACGACCAGCTCGCGGTAGGTCAGTGAGGTGTCCTCGGTCTCCACCGCGACGGCGTCGGGGGTCCGCCCGGCCTGCTCCTCGACGAGGAGGTGCAGCGGCTGACCCAGGTCGTAGGCCGGTGCCTGCACTCGGTCGCCGACTGCGGTTTCCTGCCGCTCCTCCGCCGTGAGGAGGGGGAGTCCGCCGACGGGGGTCTGCGGGTCCACGTCGGCGAGGGCGTCCAGGAAGGCCGTGAACCGCTCGCGGTGAGCGGCGAGGACCGCGGAGTCGTGCAGCCCGGGGCGGGGGTCGAGGGAGACCCGCACGTCCGAGCCGTCGGTGCCGCCGAAGAACTCGAAGGACAGGTCGCGCACGGGCCCGGAGGAGAGCTGGTGCACGCTCCCGGACACACCGTTGAACTCGATGTCGCCGTCGAAGGGGATGGCGTTGGCGACGATACCGGGCGCGCTCTGCACTCCCTGGGCGCGCCGCAGTTCACGGTAGAGCTCCTCGCCGCGGAACCTCTGGTGGCGCAACAGGTCGGCGACGCGCTCTGTCACGTGCCGCACGAGTTCCCGAACGGTCAGGTCGGCGGTGACCGTCAGCCGCAGCGGCAGGATGTTGGCCAGCATGCCGGGTGTGGTCAGGGCAGTGCGCGTGGTCCGGGCCCGCACCGGCATCCCCAGGGCGATGTCGGACTGCTGCGTGACCCGGAACAGGTAGGCCGCGGTGGCCGCAAGGGCCACCACCGACCAGTGGGTGCGGTACGCGGCTGCGGCCGCCCCCACCCCGTGCACGGACACCGGCGGCCGGAAGCGGGCAGCGGGACCTGCCGTTCCGGCGTGGACATCGCCGAGCGTCACCTGATCGGGCCAGTCGGCGATGTGCTCCAGCCAGTGGGCCCGGTCGCTCTCGTGTGCGGCCGACGTCTGGTACTCGCGCTCATCGTCGAGCAGTTCGACCAGCCCGGCGGCGGTCCTCGGTCTGGCCTCCGTGCCTCGGCACAAGGCCGTGTAGAGGTGGGCCAGGCGGCGCCAATACAGCACCTGACCGTAGCCGTCGAGCACGATGTGGTGGTATCGCAGGTGGAACAGGTGGTGGTCCGGCGCGAGGCGCAGCAGAGTGTGCGTGACCAGAGGACCGGCCAGCACGTCGACGGGGGCAGCGAGATCCCTTCTCGCCCATGCTTCTGCGGCGGCGCGCGGGTCGCTCTCCCCGCTGAAGTCACGTACCCGCAGGTCCATGTGCGCGTCAGCGGCCTCCCTGAGCTCCTGCCAGGGGCGGTCGTCCGGGTCGACGACGAACCGCACCCGCAGCGCGTCGGTCTCCTCGACGGCCTGCCGGACCGCCTCGGCCAGGTTCTTCTCATCAATCTCACCGGGCAGTTCGACGTACCCACCGCAGTTGTGCAGATTCCCTCCGGAATCAAGCTGGTGCGCTATCCAGACATCATGCTGCGCCGCGGACAGAGGCAGGCGCCGGACAGGGTCAGTCACGAGAATTCTCTCCGTCTTACGTGTTCCAGAAGGTGGGTGCACCGGCGTGGCTCTGACAGAGCGCACGGTGCGTCCGACCGCGCCACGGCATCACGCCAGGTCACGCGGAATCAGCGAACTGAACGGCAGCCGCGCCCCGCGCGTTCCTGCCGATGAAGACGTCTACTCCTGGCCCCCGTGCATACCTGATCCCCCCTTTGAGCGCCTGTCGGCGAAACTGCCTGACTACTGGCGCAAGGGGCAATGCGGCGACCCCCGACGCCCGAACCAATGCCACCGACGAGAGCCGAAGAAGTCAACGGGCGTCATCTCGAACAGGCCACAGCCCAGGACCCGAAATCTTTACGCGACACGTGCACTGAGCCGACTATTCCTTTACCAAAGGATCTACAAACAGTGCATTTCATCCAAAAGTTCGTGACGCTGTGCACGGAATCGAATACGCAAAGTAATCAACGGTCAACCCCGAATCACCCGCCGCAGCCCCGTGCTGCTCGCTGAATTCCGGTTCCGGAAGCCTGCGGAACGGCAACACGGGCTCGGGTTCCGTCATGGGGCATCCGTCATGGACGGAGTCGCACCGTCGGCGTCACCATGGCCGACATCTTCACGGGTGGTCGTAGTCGTCGTGAGCCCCGGTAGCTCTCCGGCTTGTTCCGCCTTCCGGCAAGCGCCGCCGGACCGAGGGAGAGCCCCCAGGGTCGCGCGCGACCCCCTGCGTTCCGGTTCAGCGGTCGGCCATACATGTGAGCAGCGCCGGCATTCCACCGCACCCGTCGGGCGTGCCTTCGTCGCCCTTCTTGGCTCGAATCACGTACTTGATGTGATTGCCGCTGACCTGATAGGGCTCGATGGAGTTGGGGCCGTCAAATGAGCGGTGTACCTGAGGTGGTTGGGGCTGCTGGCGGGTTGCTGACGGGCGGCCGTCGAAGGTGGTGTCGAAGGCGTTCAGCGCGGTCTTCCAGCGCATGGTCCAGCGGGCCTGGCCCGTGCCGGTGGGATCGAGCGACATGGCCGCCATGTAGACGCACTTCAGGGCGGCCTGCTCGTGCACCCCCGTGGGCCGAGGAGTCGGGCCCCACTCAGCAGGTGGCCAGCATGTCCTTCAACGCGGTCTTCTCTGCGCCGGTGACCGTCAGCTTGTAGTGGTGCTTCACCTCGACCCAGTCCGTCGAGTACGCGCACCAGTCCGACTTCAGCGGGGGGCGCCACTCGTCCGGGGCCCTGTCACCCTTTGACTGGTTCACGTTGTCGGTCACGGCGAACAGCTGCGGTTCCGTCAGGTCGTTGGCGAAGGCCTGGCGCTGTGCAGTGGTCCAGTTCCTCGCCCCGCTCACCCACGAGTTTCCCAGTGGGACCACGTGGTCAATGTCCACATCGGAGGGGTCTGTCCAGGTGGCGCCATCGTACGGGCTCTTCCATGTGCCGCTGGTGGGATAGCAGTCGCTGCCCGTCTTGACGTTCGTGCCGTCGCGCTTCAATACCACCTCGCGGGTGTCGCAGTTGTCGCCCTGGTTGATCCAGTGCGGGAACTTTTCGCGACTGTAGCCGTCCATCGATCCGCGGGCTGCCACGGTGAGGTCGTCCAGTTGCTGAGCCGGGTCGGATGCCGCCGCGGAGTCGGTGGCTGCCGTTGTCGCCGGCACGACGGTGACGAGATGGTCTGCGGCTACGGCGAATGTCTGTGTCGCGGGTACGGATACCACGTGGTCGATGTCCACGTCGGAGGCGGCGGTCCAGGTGGCGCCGTCGTGCGCGGACTTCCAGGTGCCCGCGGTCGCCGCGCAGCTCGCGTTGGTCGTCACGCCCGTGCCGTCCCGCTCCAGCACGACCTCGCGGGTGTCGCAGGTGCCCGACTGGACGATCCAGTGGGGGAACTTGTCGCGGCTGTAGCCGCTGGTCGAGCCCTCGGCCTGCACCGTCAGCCCGCTCAGGTAGCTGTGGGCCGTCGACACGGCGATCGGGTCGGGCGGCGCGGCCTCGGCCGCCGGGGCGGTGAGCAGCCCCGCCGCGGTGGCGAGCGCCGCGGCCGATGCGGCGATCCCGCCGCGCAGGGCCAGGGACCTGCGGCGTCCTGCCTGCGGGGGCACGGGGCGGGCGTGGCTCGTGTGACGCGCGTAGATCTGCGGCATGTGCGTACTCCCTCGATGTGGGGTGCGAAGGTCAAGTCCGTTGCCGGCGCGGCGAAGTGGGGTTTCCGCTAAGCGGTCGCCGGATAACAGCTTGAAGTCGTGTGCACGTCAGGACAAGGGGGCGTGTGCGGGAACACGCGTGCGTGACGTGAGCCACCCGGGGGTCGCGGACCTGCCGGGCGGGGGCCCGGGTGCCGTAGGGTGGGGGTCAGAAGGGGAGTAGCTCCTGGGGCCTCCCGACCGGACCGTGCCGGGCCTGCGGGCCCGCGGTCTCCACGGAAGCCCTTCCGCCGGACCGTCGACATACTGCTGGGAACAGGGATGCGTCCCGTCCCGGCCGGCGCCCGGAGACCCGCCGTACGTGCCGGGTCAGCGAGACCTTCGGCCGCAGTGACTCGTGGTGCAATCCGCCGGAACAGCGATCCGGCGGTCCGACGACGCTGCCGTGCCGGCGTGGTCGATCCCTTCTGGTTCGCCTCTCGGCGCGGTGCGACCGACCGATTGAGGAAAACGACCAGTGATCAGTTTCACCGTCATGGCGATCGTCTTCGGCGTGATCTTCCTTGCCGAACTGCCGGACAAGACTGCTCTCGCCGGCCTGATGCTGGGGACCCGCTACCGGGCTTCGTACGTGTTCGCCGGCGTGGCCGCGGCCTTCGCCGTCCATGTCGCGCTGGCCATCGCCGCGGGCAGCGTGCTGACCCTGCTGCCGCACCGGCTCGTGCAGGGGGTGGTGGGCGTGCTGTTCCTCGCGGGCGCCGCGATCCTCCTGTTCAAGAAGGACGAGGAGGAGGACGACGAGTCGGTCAGGGGCCCCGCCGACCAGTCGTTCTGGAAGGTCGCGGGGGCGGGCTTCATGCTCATCCTGGTCGCCGAGTTCGGCGACCTGACCCAGATCATGACCGCCAACCTGGCGGCCCGCTACGACAGTCCCGTCTCCGTGGGCGTCGGCGCCGTCCTCGGCCTGTGGGCCGTCGGCGGCCTCGGCATCCTCGGCGGCAGGACCCTGATGAGGCACGTGCCGCTGCGGCTGATCACCAGGATCGCCGCAGCGGTGATGGTCGCCCTCGCGGGCTTCAGCCTGTACGAGGCGATCGCGGGCTGAGGGCGCCGGGTTGCGTGCGGGGGCGAACCGCCCCCCGCACGGACGCCCCGTGCGCTCCCTCAGGCGGCGATGCGCAGCACGATGCCGTCCGTGGCGGTGTCCCGCTCCACGGTGACCTGCGTCAGGTCGCGCACGTGCGCCGTGGGTGCGAGCGCGGCGGCCCGCGGGCCCACGCCGACCACGCGGGCGCCCGCGGCGAGTGCGGCGGCGATGCCCGCTTCCGAGTCCTCGAACGCCACGCAGTCGGCGGGGGAGAAGCCCAGCTCGGCCGCGCCCTTGAGGAAGCCCTCGGGGTCGGGCTTGGAGGCGCTCACGTCCTCCGCCGTGATCCGCGCCGCGGGCAGTGCGAGGCCCGCGGCGCCCATCCGCGCTGCGGCGAGCGCGGTGTCCGCCGAGGTCACCAGGGCGTGCGGCAGGCCGCCGAGCGCGGCGAGGAAGGCGGCGGCGCCGGGCACCTGCACGACGCCCTCGGTGTCCGCGGTCTCCTGGGCGAGCATCCGCTCGTTCTCCGCATAGTTCTCCGCCATCGGCCGGTCGGGAAGGAGCGCGGCCATCGTCGCGTACCCCTGGCGGCCGTGCACGACGCCCATGATCGCCTCGGGGTCGAGGCCGTGGCGCGCGGCCCAGTCGCGCCAGACGCGCTCGACCACGGCGTCGGAGTTGACCAGGGTGCCGTCCATGTCGAGCAGCAGGGCCCGGCAGGTGAGGACGGTCTCGGGGGCGGTGGCCTGCATGCGCGGTGCTCCAGCGGTGGGACGGCGTTCGGGCGGCGCGCCCGCGCGCGGGCGGCCGGGACACAAGCGGCTCCGCCCGCTGGTCAGGGAGGTACGGGCGGAACCACTTTGTTCCCTCACTGTACAAACGAGAGGGGGTCCGGCGCCACCCTCGGGAGACGAACGGCGGGGAACGCGCATCCGTGCAGGTCGTGGCGGTGTGACGCTGGTTACCACAAGAGCGCGGGTGACGCCGGTCACCCCAAGGGCCGCGGGCCCGGCGGGACTTCGGCCGGACCCGCGGCCCTGGACCTGCGAGGGCGCCCGGGGGCTCAGCGGTGGCGCGCCCCACCGTAGTGCGCCCCGGCGTGGCCGGTGCCGCCCTGCCAGTGGGCGCCGTACGGGGACTGGGCGTGCGCCCCCTGGCCGCCGCCGCCCTGCGCGGCGCGGATGCGCGCCTCCGCGGCCTGCTCCTGCCGACGGGCGAGCGCCTGCCGGGCGAGCGCGGCCTGCCGCGCCTGTCCGCTGGAGGCGGTGTGCTCGGCCGGGGCCTGCCGCGTGTCCGACGAGTGGTGCGCCGCCTGCTGGTGCGCGGGCTCGGCTTCGAGCGCGCGGCGCGTGTTCTGCCCGTACACGCCCGGCTGGTCGCCCTGCACGTGCCGGTACATCTGGTAGATGCGCACCGCCGAGGCCGTCGACTGGCCGTACGAGCCGTCGTCGGCGCCGTGGTACAGGTACAGCGCGCTCAACTTGCGCTGGAGCGCTGCCACTTGGGGGCCGCTGTCGCCGAGGGAGAGCGTGCCGTCCGAGGTGGCCGCCGCGTCCTGCGCGCGGTGCGCCGCGGCGGGCACCGCGGGCGTCTTCGCGGCCTGCCGCGCCTGTCCTGCCTGCCGGTCGGGCGTGGTGAGCGCGGAGCGCGCCGCCGGCTGGGAGGGGCCTGCGGCCGTGTCGTCGGGCACGCTGTCCGGCTGTCCCGCGCGGGTCGCGTCGGCGAGCGCGTCGCCCTCGCTGCCGCCGGAGAACATCCCTGACGTGAACGCGGCGGTCCCCAGCACGGCGGCGGCCGTCATGCCGAGCGCGACCGCCTTCATCGGGCGCCGCCCCGACTTGGCGGCGGGCGCGTGCGGCGGCAGCGCGCCGGCCGGCGGCGCCGGGGTGGCGGCGAGCGGCGGCAGCGGCCCTGCGGGGGCCGGCTCCGCCGCGGGTCCGGTGTCCCCGCTCGATGCCGTCTGCTGCTGTGCGTACGGCGGTTGGGCTTCGGGCTGCTCGGGGGTGCGCTGCGCGGGCACCGAGGGGAGCGGCGCGGCCGGCGCCTCCTGCGCGTACGGCGACGGCAGTTGGACCGACGCGGGCAGCGGCTGCGCGTAGGGCGCGGGCAGTTGGCCGTCCTGCGGCATCTGCGCGTACGCCGGGAACGGCTGCGCGCTCTCGTGCGGCGCCTGGCCGTACGGCCCCCCGCCCTGCGGCGGCAGGAACGCGCTGTCCGGGTACGCGCTGTCCGGGCAGGGCTCGGCGTACGGCGCCGCGGCTGCCGCGTACGCCGGCAGGACCGCCGTGTCGGCGCCGTCCGGCACGAACGCGGGCGTGGCACCGTACGCGTGCGGCGGCACGGGGCGCAGCGGCGGGGGCGCCGCGTGCTCCATGTGCTCGCACGAGCAGCCCGCGCCGCCGCCCGGCACGCGCGGCGTACCGCAAGAGCGGCAGAACTGTCCGATCACCGTGGCATCCCTCCGCTGGAACTGCCCCAGATTATGCAGCCCCTGAGGGGCCGAGGGGTGCGGGAAACGAATCCCGGTGGCCGCCATCTCTGTCGTAAAACAGACAGAACGCGGCGATAACCGTGCAAAAAACCGCCACATGGGGAGCAGTTGTTACGTAGGGCCCCGCTCGCCCCGGCGTCCGGGGCCCTCCTTCCCGGCCGTCGGATCCGCCCCGGCCCGGGGCCGTTTCGGTGGCGGATTACGGGCAACTCGGAGCCCTGTGGCGCCCTGTGACGCACGGAACATCGCGCGGCGGGCGGCCACACACGCCAAGGAGCGACCGGGGCCTCCCCGGCAGCGGCAATCGGGGAAAGGGAGCCATGTCCACAGTCCTGACCGTGGTCGGTCTGATCGTGGTGTTCGTGATCATCGTCGCCCTCGTCCTGTACATCGGGCCGGGCAGGGGGCGCGGCAAGGCGGGCCTGCGGCGCAGGTTCGGCCCCGAGTACGAGCGGACGCTCGCCCGGCACGACGGCAACACCGCCGAGGCCGAGCACGAGCTCAAGGAGCGGGTCGCCCGCCACGGCGGGCTGCGGCTCGCGCCGCTGGCGGCCGAGGAGCGTGAGCGCTACACCGCGCGCTGGGCGGGCCTCCAGGAGCGGTTCGTCGAGTCGCCGCGCGAGGCGGTCGCCCAGGCCGACCGGCTCGTCGCGGAACTCGCCGCGGCGCGCGGCTATCCGGCGGCCGACGGCCCGCAGGCGTACGACGAGCAGCTCGACGCCCTCTCGGTGCACCACGCGCACCGGCTCGACGGGTACCGCAGGCTGCACGCCGTGGCGCACCCGGAGGAACCGGAGGAGGGCGCGGGCGGCGAGTCCGGCGCCGACACGGAGGAGCTGCGCGAGGCGATGGTCGGCGCGCGCGGTCTCTTCGAGCAGCTGATCGCCGCCCGCCCGGGAGGCGGCGGCCGCGCGGGCCGCGCTGCGGGGCGCGCAGGCCGCGGGGAAGCGATGTCCGTACGACCCAAGGGAAGCGGTGTCTGATGTTCAACAGGAAGCACGACAGGACGGAGGGGGCCGGTGTGGAACCGGCCCGTGAGGCGGCCGCAGGGCCGCTCGGAGAACCGCCCGCCGGGGAGCGCGCGGAGTACGCAGGGAGCGAGGACCGCGCGGGGGACGCCGGCGCCGACGAGGAACTGCCGCGCTCGGCCGCGGGCGAGGCCACGGAGGCGGACGCGCGGGCCGGGACGGGCCCGGGGACCTCGGAGAGCGAGCTGTTCGCCGACCGTGAGCGGATCGTGCGGCGTGAGCGCGCGCTCCAGCAGGAGCGCGACCGGCGCGAGGACGGCGCGGGGCGCCGCGAGGACAGTGCGGGGCGGCGCGGGGCAGTCGCAGGGGCGCTGCGCACGTCGGGCGCGGGCCGTGCGGGTTCCGAGCGCGTCGCGGGCGGCGAGGGGTCCGTGGCCGCGGTCGCCGAGGGGCGGCTGATGCCGCGCGCCGAGAGCGAGGAGTTCGGGCGGCGCCTCCAGGGCGCGCTGACCCACTTCGTCGACGACCCCGGCCGCTCGGTCGAGGAGGCGGCGCGCGTGCTCGAAGAGGCCGCGAAGCGGCTGTCGGCCGCGCTCGACGAGCGTCCGCGCGCACTGCGCGCCTCCTGGCAGGACGGCACGCCTGCCGAGCCCGCGGGCGCCGACACGGAACGGCTGCGCCAGGCCCTGCGCACCTACCGCGAGACGACGGAGCGGCTGCTCGCGCTCTGAGGCTACGGCCCGGGGCCGGGCACCCGGGCCGGGCCCGGCACAGGCGCGTACGGACAGGGGGCAAGAGGCAGACGGACAGCGGCAGACGGGCGGCGGACTCCGGTCCGCCGCCCGTCGCCGTGTGCGCGGGCCCGACCGCGGGCCCGCACGGGCGCCGCCCAGGATGACGTGTTCGTGACAACGGAAGCCTGGGCAGGTTACGAGCCGGTGAACCGGTGTCAAGCCCCTGCGGCACCTTGGCGCGGTCTGTGCCGTTGCGTCCAAAACGGGGATGACAGGCAGGCGAAGAGGGGGTTGCCTGAGTCTTCCGAAGGGGACAGTGCCAGGCTCTGTGGCTCAAGGGGCGCAATGATGGCGGTTTCGGGCAGAGAGGGAGGTCGTCGGGACGTGGCGAACGCGGAGGGCACTGCCCGGGACGGTACGGCGCCGAGAGGGCCGAGCAGCGGGCTGCTCGCGGCCCACGCCCTCCTGTGGGCCATCACCGCGACGCTCGCGGTGCGCCAGGCGGCCGCCGTGCTCGACAAGCCGCCGGGCAGGCGCCTGACCGACCTGGAGACCTGGACGGGCCCCGGCGGCGTCCTCCATGTCACCGGCTCCCTCTACGGCCACGGCTCCACCTTCACCGGCACCCCCTTCGCCGGCCTCGTGCTCAAGCCGCTCGCCCGCTCGGCCGAGGAGGCGCTCGGCGTCACCTGGACCCTCGGCACGCTGCTGCTCGTCGCGGCGGTCGGCGTGATCGCGGCCCGCGCCCTGCCGGGCCGCCTGCCGGTGCCGGCGGCCCCCGTCGCCATCAGCCTGCTGATGGTCTCGCTGCCCGTGCGCAACAGCTTCCACCTCGGCCAGACCAGCGTCATCCCGGTCCTGCTCGTCCTGCTGGGCTGCTTCGTCGCGCGCGGCGAGCGGTTCGCCGGGCTGCTCGTGGGCCTCGGCGCGGCCCTCCAGCCCGCCGTGCTGCTGTTCGCGCCGCTGCTGTGGCTGACGGGGCGCAGACGGGCCGCCGTGACGTCCGTGGCGGCCTTCGCCGGGTGTTCGGCGCTCGCGTGGGCCGTCCTGCCCGCCGACTCCACCACGTACTGGGTGCACCACCTCGCGGGGATCGGCCTCGGCGAGTCCGCCTCCGGCCTCGCCAACCAGTCGCTGCACGGCGCCCTGCTCCGCTTCGGGCTGCACGGCGCGTGGGGCAGCGCGCTCGCCGGGGTGCTCGCCGCCGCCGTCGTGGGGACCGGGCTGCGGCGCGCCGTGCGGTACGCGTGGGACGGGCAGCTGCTGCTCGCCGTCGCCGTCACCGGCTGCGTCGCCGTCGCGGTGTCGCCGACCGCCTGGCAGTACCAGCTGATGTGGATACTGCTCGCGCTCGCCGGGCGGGTCGGCAGGCGGGCCAGGGACCGGTACGTCTGGCCGGTCGTCGTGGTCCTCGTGATGACCCTGCCGGGCACCGTCCTGCTGCCCAACATGGCCGTGCTCGCGCCCGTACGGGACAACGTGCCGCTGCTGGCCGCGCTCGCCGCCGCCTGCGCCGTGCCGTTCCTGTCCCGCACGTCCCCGTACTTCGACAGACCCGTGCCGACCGATCACGCGCAGCCGGTGCCCTCGCGCCTGCGCCGGGTCCCGCTCGCCGCACCGGTGTGGCGCCGGGTGGCGGGCCGCCCCAACCTGGTGCTCGAACTGCTCGTGATCCGTGTCGGCTACTCCGCCTACTCGTGGATCCGGCTCGCCGCGGCCGCCGACCCCGCGACGGCCGAGGCGCACGGCCGGGAGGTCCACGGCCTCGAACGCGCCCTCCACATCGACATGGAGCACTGGGCCAACCACGCCGTCGTGCATGCCGGATGGCTCCGCAACTTCTTCGACTTCTACTACGAGACGTTCCACTTCGCGTTCCCGCTGGCGATCCTCGCCGTCCTGTTCTGGCGCAGCCCCGCCGACTACCGCTGGGCCCGCGCCTCCCTGTCCTTCGCGACGGTCCTCGCGCTGGCCGGCTTCTGGTTCTTCCCGCTCGCCCCGCCGCGGCTGATGCCGGGGCTCGGCTTCATCGACACCGTGCACGGCCCACAGGACCTCGCGCACCCGAGCTACGGCGCGATGACCGCGGTCACCAACCAGTACGCGGCGATGCCGTCGCTGCACTTCGGCTGGTCGCTGTGGTGCGGCGTGACGGTGGTGGTGCTCGCGCCGAAGCTGTGGATGAAGCTGATCGCCCTGCTCGACCCGCTGTTCACGCTCTCCGCGATCATCGCGACCGGCAACCACTGGGTCCTCGACGCGGTCGGCGGCGCGACCGTCGTCGCGGCGGGCTTCGCCCTCACCCACCTGCTGGCGGGCCCGCGCGCGCTCGTCCCCGGCCTCGCCCGGGCCGGCGCGCTCGGCGGCCCCGGCCTCGGCGCGGTGCTCCCGCCCGACCCGTTCCCCGCCAAGCCCCCGCGGCCGACACGGGACTCGCACAGCCCGCACGACGGCGCGCACGGCACCGAAGGCCAGGACCGCCCGGGCCGCCCGGCGGCCCCGCCGCGCTAGAGAAGGCGCCGGCCACCGCGGCGCCGTACGACGCGTCCGGCCCCGCCGCGCTTCCCGGCAGTGGGCGTGCGTGGCGGGGCCGTTCGGCGTGCGGTCAGCGGGTGTGTGGCTCGTCCGACGTGAGGTCCGCCAGGAAGGCCGTGAAGGCGGTGGTGGGGAGGGTGAGGGTGGGGCCTTCCGGGTTCTTGGAGTCGCGTACGGGGACGATGCCGTGCGCTGGGGCGAGGTTCGCCGCGATCTCGACGCAGGCACCGCCGTTGTTGCTGTCGGAGGACTTGTGTCAGCGGGGCTCAGTCGTCACGGGACATCGCTTTCGTCGCCTGCTCGATCATCGCCACGGACGCCGCCTGGGACGGCGCCCGGCCTGTAGCTGATGGTAGGCCGTCAGCAGGGGTGCCAGGAGCGTCATTTCCCGGCCGAAGTGCCCCTGCGCCTGGGCCTCCGCGTAGGCGGCGAGGGTGCGGTCCGCCATGGTCAGCAGGTACACCGGCAGGTCGAGCGTGCGGCGCTTGCCCAGCGCGTACGGCGCGACCTGGAGCACGGTGTTGGGCAGCGCGGCGAACTCGACGAGCGCCCGCAACTGCTCCGCCGTCACCTCGCGGCCGCCGACGGGGCGGCGGACGCAGCTCTCGTCCAGAACCACCATCACCATGGGCGGCCTGGGCCGCACCAGCGCCGCCTGACGCTCCGCCAGGATCAGCACGCACTCGTCCGCCTGCCCCGGCGAGTGACGCCGTGACCGGGCATCGCGCCGCCGGATGTCTCGCCGAGGTCTGCGCGGGCGACTCGGCGCGGGTCGTCTGCCTCGGCGGGGCCGTCACGAGGTCCCACCGGCTCGCGCTCCGCCGGCTGCGGCGCCGCGCGCGGTGGCCGGCGGACGCCCTCGACCCCGCCCCGGACGCCCCGTGGGCCCCGCCCCCGCGCCCTCGGCCCCGCGCCCCCGCTTCCCGGATCCGCCCGCCGTCACCGCCCGGGCGCGGGTGGTGTGCTCAGCGGGGTGCGGCGGGCCGACACGGTGCGGCGGCTGATGCGCCAGCCGTCGCCGGTGCGGACCGCGGTGTCGTCGTACGTGACGGAGCCGCAGGAACCGTCCGCCCTGACGGCCAGCCCCTTGGAGCTGACCCGTGCGCGGCCGTCTCCCGCCTCGGTGACGACGACGTTGGTGACGTGGTGCGCCACCGGGTTGGCGTCCCCCAGGGCGACGGCGGCCGCCGCCACGGCCGCCACCCCGACGAGCGGGTCCCTGCCGAAGTCGGCGAGTTCGTAGACGACGTCCTGCGTGAACACCTCGCCGAGCCGGTCGAGGCAGCCGTCGTCCACGAGATGGCCGTGGAGCGCGACGAGTTCGGCGATGGCCAGGCGGTCTTCGAGAGCGAGCGGCACGCGGGTCCCTTCCGCCCCGGCCGGACGCGGGAGGCCCCGGGCCGGGTGCTTGTCCTGTCGTCCGCCCAGCACACCACACCGCGCCCCGGCGCGCGGCCCCGCGGCCGTACGGTCGAGGGCCGCGCGCCCCCTGTCGTAGCGGCGGTAGGCTGGTGCCCGATGCCGGAAAACAGCCAGCCCGCACCCGCACCCGTACCCGGGCCGCCCCGGGAGCCCGGGCCGCTCGCGCCGTCGCGCGGCGCCGGCTGGCTGCCGGGCGGCTTCCACCTCGGCGCGCACTCCCACGCCAGGGGGCAGTTGGTGTACGCGGCCGCAGGCGCGCTGACCACCACGACCGAGCGGGGCACCTGGGTCGCGCCGTTCAACCGCGTGACGTGGACGCCGCCCGGCTTCGACCACTCCCACCACTTCTACGGCAGGACCGACGTCCGGCTGCTCGACGTGCCCCTCGACCTGTGCGGGCGGCTCGTCGCCCGCCCCAGTGTGTTCGAGGTGGGGCCGCTGCTGCGGGAGGCCCTGCTGGCGCTGACCGACCGCAAGGAGTTCAGGCCGGGCGCCTACCGGCGGCTGCTCGCCGTCGCCGTGGACGAACTCGCCGAGACGCCCGAGCAGTCGCTGCACCTGCCCGAGCCCCGGGACGACCGGCTGCGCACCGTGACCGACCTCCTGCACGCCGACCCCGCCACCCCGGCGACCCTCGCCGAACTCGGCCGCGTCGCGGGCGCGAGCGAGCGCACACTGAGCCGGCTGTTCCACACCGAGCTCGGCATGAGCTTCCACAGCTGGCGCACCACCCTGCGCGTCCACCACGCCCTGGTCCACCTCACCGCCGGCCGGTCGGTCACCGACACGGCGATGGCGTGCGGCTGGTCCAACCCCTCAGGTTTCATCGAGGCGTTCACGGCCCTCGTCGGGCAGACGCCCGGCCGCTACCGGACGGAACTGCGCGGCGGCGCCTCGTAGCCCGCGCCGCCCGCGCCGGAGCCTGGCGGGTTTCCGGTATCGGCTGGCCGTCTGCCGGTTGGCGGAAACAGCGGCCCGGCCCAGAGTGGTGACCCGGGCCCACCGCACGTGGTGTGTCCGACCACCGACTTTCCGAGGGGACACGGACACACATGGCCGGCACGGAAGAACACACCACCGTCGTCGTGGTGGGAGCCGGGGTCGCCGGGCTCACGCTCGGCAACCTCCTGCTGCGCAGCGGCATCGGCTGCACCGTCGTGGAGAGGCACAGCAGGGAGTACGTCGAGCGCCGCCAGCGCGCAGGGACCGTCGACAGCCGAGGGGTGCGGATGTTCCGAGCGTGGGAGCTGGAGGAGGTGCTCGTGGACGACGAGCCGCTCCCGCAGATGGCGGGCGGCTTCTGGCTCGACGGCGAGGAACTGGCCATGGACTTCGAGGGCGACGACACCGACGACAGCGTCTTCTGCCCCCAGCAGGTCCTCGTGCGGAACCTCACGGACGCCTTCCTGCGCGACGGCGGCGACCTCAGGTACGAGGCCGCCGACGTCACCCTCGACGGCCTCGACGGCGCGCACCCCGCCGTCGGCTACCGCGACCCCTCCGGCGCCGCGCACACCCTCACCTGCGACTACATCACGGGCTGCGACGGTGACCGGGGCGTCAGCCGCGCCTCGATACCCGCAGGCGCGCTCACCCGCTACTCCCACGCGTACGGCTACTCCTGGCTCAGCGTCCTCGCGCAGGTGCCCGCCGACCCCTCCGGCATGGCGATCCACCGGCGCGGCCTCGCGGGAGTGATCCCGCGCGGCGCGCACGCCAGCCGCCTCTACCTCCAGTGCGCCGCCGACGACACCCTGGAGCAGTGGCCGGACGAGCGGGTGTGGAGCGAGCTGACCGCCAGGTTCGGCACCCCCGTGTCGAGCGGCCCGATCACCGAGAAGCGCCTCGTGCCCCTCAGGAGCGTGGTGTACGACCCGATGCGCCACGGCAGGCTCTACCTGCTCGGCGACGCGGCGCACATCGTGCCGCCGATGAGCGCGAAGGGCATCAACCTCGCCCTGTACGACGCGGAGGTGTTCGCAGGCGGCCTCGTCCAGCAGGTCCGCACGGGCGACGGCGGGTTGCTCGACGCCTACTCCGAGACCTGCCTGCGCCACGTCTGGAACTACCAGGCGTTCGCCTCCTGGATCACCGAGATCATGCACAACGCGGGCGACGCCTCGCACGAGGGAGAGTTCCGCAAGCAGATCGCCCGCGCCGAACTGCGCCGCGTCTTCGACTCACCCGCGGCGAACCGGCTGTTCGGCGAGCTCAGCGCGGGCGTGAACTAGCGAACGGCGCAGGGGCGCAGGCGGCGGGCGGCGCGCGGGGCCGGGCTCCGGCCCGGCCGTCAGTCGGTGGGGAGGTCCGGCATGCCGAAGTCGAGGGCGCGATCCGCCTCCCGCCTGGTCTGCTCCGCCACGCGCGCCGCGTCGGCGATCACATCGCCCCGCTCGGCTATCAGCGAGTCGTAGATGAGCGCGTCGACGGTGTGGATGGAGTCGTTCATGTCGTGTCCGTTTCTCGGGCTCGGCGTTCTCGCGCGCGGCGGCGGGCGGCCGGTGGGCAGGGCCGAGCGCTCCCGTACCCGGTTTCCCGCCGGGCATGCCACATCGGGCCGCGGCCGGGCCCCTCAGCCGCGCGGACGGCCGTGCGCGCTGTGCCGGTTGACGAACAGGACGCCGGCGGCGATCAGGATGACCAGCGCGATCGCCACCCACCAGATCCCGCCGGAGAGCACCGGGCTGGTGTCGGCGTCGGCGGCGGGCGCCACGGCCAGCGGGTTCATCGCCGCCTCGGACGGGGTCGGGCTCGGGGACGCCGTGGCCGCGGGCTTCGCGCTCGCCGAGCTCCCGGGCCCCGGCGTCACCTGCGGCGCCGCGGGCAGGCCGGTGGCCTGGAGCGCCGTGACGAGGTCGGTGCCGCCGAAGCGCGCCGGGTCGACACCCGCCGTGTGCGCGGTGAAGATCAGCCTGGCGTATGCGGCCGGGCCGGTGCGCCGCGCCCAGGCGGGGCCGTTCCGCTCCAGCCAGTGCAGGGCGCCGGCGGCCTGCCGCCCGTAGCCCGCCGCGGACATCGCGACCACCGCGTCCGCCGTCGCCGCGGGGTCGGCCGCGCCCGCGTCCGTCGTCAGATGCGCGCCCTCGGGCGTGAGCAGGGGGGCGAGGTAGGCGGCGCCGTTGCGCGCCACGCCCTCGGGGGTGGCGGCGCCCGCAGGGTCGCAGTCCGGGGCGGGGCCCGGCTGCACCGGGGCCACCACGAAGCGCTTGCCGATCCCGCCGAGCAGGCCCTCCGCGGTGGCGTGCGCGTCGGCGACGGGCCGCTGCCCTGCCGCGGGCGGCTGGGCGGCGAAGCCGCCGGCGCCGGGCGAGGAGGAGCACGGGAGGGAGAGGGCGACGAGCGCGTCGTACGCCTGGTTGTCCGTGAACGGCGACCGCACGGAACTGGGCCTTCCGCCCGTCATCGCCAGCGCCCCGATCACCTCGGACGTGGTGGTGGCGTCGGTCGGGGCGCCTGGAGCCGCACCCCAGCCGCCGTCCGGATTCTGCTGGGTGCGCAGCCAGTTGAGCGCCGCGTTGAGCCGGGGCCGCTGGCCGCCGACGCTCGCGAGGGCCTGCGTGGCGAGCGCGGTGGCGCCGGTGTCGCGGGGCGCGGCCGGGTCGCAGGGCGCCGTGGGCGTCTGCCGGTACGCGGTGAACGACCCGTCGGCGCACTGCTGCGCCTGGAGCCAGCCGACCGCGGGTGCCGCAGGGCGCAGGCCCGCCGCGTACAGGCCGAGCAGGGCGAGCGACTGGCGGGCCACGCCGTCGCCCGCGGGGTCCGTCCTGCCGTAGAGCGCGGCGTCGCCCGGCCTCGGCCGGTAGCCGTGGTGCTTCCCGGCCGCCTTCTTGCCGTGCGCGCCCGTGCCGTGTCTGTCCGCCGCGTTCTGGCCGGCGCTCGGCGAGGGGTGCGCCCCGGCCGTGCGGCCCGGCGCGGCCGCGGCGGACGGCGCGAGGGCCGCGCCGCCGCAGAGCAGGGCGGAGACGAGGAGAGAGGCGGCTGCGCGGCGGACGGCGGTGCTCATGGTGCGGACGCGACTTCCCTGACGGGCGGCGGGGGACCGGGCCACTCTACCGGTGGCGGGCCCGCCCGCCGCCCCAGGACCGCACGGGCGCGCGCCCCGCGTCCGTACGGTCCGCGGACCCCCTCACGCCCCCCTGGTGGGCAGCGCCTTCGCGAGGGCGCGCCAGGCGTCGAGGGGCAGGTCCGTGCGGGGGTCGTCACCGACGACCTGGACCGCGACATGGTCGGCGCCCGCGGTGAGGAACTCGCCGACCCGGTGCGCCACGGCGTCCGCGTCGCCGAGGGCGAACACCGCGTCGAGGAGGCGGTCGCTGCCGCCGTCCGCGAAGTCGGCCTCCTCGAAGCCGAAGCGTTCGAGGTTCTTGGTGTAGTTGGGCAGCCGGAGGTAGAAGCTCAGATAGCCGCGCGCGGTGGCGCGCGCCGCGTCAAGGTCCCGGTCGAGCACCACCTTGAGCTCGGGCGCGAGCAGCGCGTCGCTGCCGAGTACCTCCCGGGCCCGCGCGGTGTGCTCCACCGTCACCAGGTACGGGTGCGCGCCCGCCGCCCGGTCGTGGGAGAGCTTCAGCATCTTCGGCCCGAGGGCCGCGAGCACGCGGGCGCTCGCGGGGACCGGTTCAGGTGCCTCGTCGAGGCCCGTCAGATACTCCTTCATCGTGGAGTACGGGCGCTGGTAGCGCTCGGTCGTCGCGCTGTGGCTCGCCCCGAGGCCGAGGACGAAGCGGCCCGGGTGGGAGCGTTCGAGCTCGGCGCGGGCCGCCGCCACATCGAGGGGGCTGTGGTCCCAGATGCTCAGGATGCCCGTGGCGACGGTGAGCCGCTCGGTGGCCGCGAGCAGCGGCGCCGCCTGGGCGACGCCGGGGCTGCCGCCGATCCAGACCGTGCCGTAGCCGAGGGATTCGAGCTCCGCCACCGCGTCGCCGACCCGGTCCCCGTTCTCGGGGTTGTCGGTGCGCAGCGCCGTGCTCCAGACGCCGATCCTGCCGAAATCCGTCGTGTTCGTGGAGTTCATGGTGACCATGGTGGTGCAACCAGGAGGCACGGGGCCGTTGTTCCGTGCCCGCCGGGCCTGTGCCGCCCGTGTGCCGTAGAGCGCACACGCTTCCGTCACGAATTGGTCACCAGTGGAACATCTGCATCCGCTGTGTGGCCGTACGGCGATACGTTCGGGCCTCCAACGAGCAGTCCTGGGGGGGCACATGGCTCGCAACGAACCGCCCGCACGGCCGCGGGCGACGCATCCGTACAACGCATCTGACGGCGGTCGGGGGGCCGCCGGGGGGAGGCGCGTGCCGCTGCTCCTGCCCGCGGCCCTCTGCCTCGCCGCCCTCGGCCTGGGTGCCGCGGGATGCGGCGGCGGAGGCGCCCACTCGGCCGCCGCCGAGGTGACGCCCACCGTCACCGAGACCGCCACGGTCACCGCCACTCCGCCGCCCGCGGAGCCGACCGCGACGGCCACCGTCACCGAATCGGCGGAACCCGCTCCCACGGTGACGGTCACCAGGACCCGCACCGTCCACGTCACCGTCAGGCCCGCGGCGCCGCGCGCGGCCACCGGCAGCGGCGGCTCGGGCGGCGGCGGGGGAGGCGGCGGCTCCGCCTACTACGCCAACTGCACCGCCGCGCGCGCCGCGGGTGTCACGCCCCTGTACCGGGGGCAGCCGGGGTACGACAGCCATCTCGACCGGGACGGCGACGGGGTCGCCTGCGAGTAGCGGAAGAACGGCGGCAGGACACGGCGGTCCGACAACGGACCTGACGCAGGGGGCACGCGGGCGACGCGGCGGCCGGCAGGTGCGCGGCGCGGGGGCGAGGACGGGGCCCGCGTGGCGGGAATCACCTGATCCGGCGGCTTCCCGCTCGCTACCAGCCGGTAGATTCGGACCCTGTCGTCGGCCCGCCGTGACTTGTCCGCGCTCGCAGCGGCCGGTTACGCTCCGTCGGCACGTCAAGTCGACAAAGAGGCAGACCGGAAGCGAAGGGGGCGGGAGTGACCGCTGGAGCCACTCAGTCCCCCGCCTCACCCGACCCGGCCCCCGCCTCGGCCACCGCGGCGCCGCGCCGTTCCGCCGCGCCGGAGGAGCCGGGCCGCACCCCGGCCGCCGACGGCGGGCGTCCCCTGCGGATCGCCCTGCTCAGCTACAAGGGGAATCCATTCTGCGGAGGCCAGGGCGTCTATGTGCGCCACCTCTCGCGGGAGCTGGCCCGCCTCGGCCACCGGGTCGAGGTCATCGGGGCCCAGCCCTATCCCGTACTCGACGAGGCCGACGGGGTCACCCTCACCGAGCTGCCGAGCCTCGACCTCTACCGGCAGCCCGACCCGTTCAGGACACCGGGGGCGGGCGAGTACCGCGACTGGGTCGACGCCCTCGAAGTCGCCACCATGTGGACCGGCGGGTTCCCGGAGCCGCTCACCTTCTCGCTCCGGGCCCGGCGCCACCTCGCCGCGCGCGCCGGGCAGTTCGACGTGGTGCACGACAACCAGACCCTCGGCTACGGCCTGCTCGGCGACCTGGGCGCGCCCCTCGTCACCACGATCCACCACCCCATCACCGTCGACCGCAGGCTCGACCTGGCGGCCGCCAAGGGCCGGCGCAGGCAGTACTCCGTGCGCCGCTGGTACGGCTTCACCCGCATGCAGAAGCGGGTCGCGCGGCGGCTGCCCTCGGTGCTGACGGTCTCAGGCTCCTCGAAGCGGGAGATCGTCGAGGACCTGCGGGTGCCCGCGCGCCGCATCCACGTCGTGCCCATCGGCGCGGACACCGGCCTCTTCTCGCCCGACCCCGCCGTGCCCGAGGTGCCCGGCAGGATCGTCACCACGTCAAGTGCCGACGTGCCGCTCAAGGGCCTCGTGCACCTGGTGGAGGCGCTCGCCAAGGTACGCACCGAGAACCCCGCCGCCCACCTCGTCGTCGTCGGCAGGCGCGCCGACGACGGGCCGGTGGCGCGGGCCATCGCGCGCTACGGGCTCGAAGGCGCCGTGGAGTTCGTCAAGGGCATCTCCGACGCGGACCTCGTCGACCTGGTGCGCGGTGCGCAGATCGCCTGCGTGCCCTCGCTGTACGAGGGGTTCTCGCTGCCCGCGGCCGAGGCGATGGCCACCGGGACCCCGCTGGTCGCCACCACGGGCGGCGCGATCCCCGAGGTCGCGGGCGTGGACGGGGAGACCTGCCTCGCCGTGCCGCCGGGCGACTCCGGCGCGCTCGCCGCCGCGCTCGGCAGACTCCTCGGCGACCCGGCGCTGCGCGCCGCGCTCGGCGCGGCCGGCCGTGACCGGGTGCTGGCCCGCTTCACCTGGGCCAGGGCCGCAGAGGGCACGGTCGAGCTGTACCGCGAGGCGATCGCGCGGCAGGGGCGGCGGCGGAGCGCCCCGCTCGCCTAGGGTCTTTCGTTTGGATCAGGGCGGATGTGGGAGCGGGGTCCGGTGCTGTGGCTGTGTATCGCAAGGCGGAGGAGGGAGTCATGGCGGAGCCATGGCGACCGACGACAACGCGGCGAGTGGGGGTCCCCCCGGCCGGAGGCTGGGGGAGGCACCGGGGCACGCGAGCCCGCCATGACCCAAACGAAAGACCCTCGCCCGCCCCCGTACCGCACAGAACCACTCCCGACCGCGAAAGCAGGCACCCGTGCTGACCGTGGACTTCACCCGCTTCCCGCTCGCCGCGGGCGACCGCGTGCTCGACCTGGGCTGCGGCGCGGGCCGGCACGCCTTCGAGTGCTACCGGCGCGGCGCGCGCGTCGTCGCGCTCGACCGCAACGGCGAGGAGATCCGCGAGGTCGCCCGCTGGTTCGCCGCCATGAAGGAGGCGGGGGAGGCGCCCGAGGGCGCCACGGCGGCCGCCATGGAGGGCGACGCGCTCAACCTGCCCTTCCCCGACGGATCGTTCGACGTCGTCATCATCTCCGAGGTGATGGAGCACATCCATGACGACAAGGGCGTGCTCGCCGAGATGGTGCGCGTCCTGCGTCCTGGCGGCCGGATCGCGGTGACCGTGCCGCGCTACGGCCCGGAGAAGGTGTGCTGGGCGCTGTCCGACGCGTACCACGAGGTCGAGGGCGGGCACATCCGCATCTACCGCGCCGACGAACTCCTCGGCCGCATCAGGGAGGCCGGGCTCAAGCCGTACGGCACCCACCACGCGCACGCCCTGCACGCGCCCTACTGGTGGCTCAAGTGCGCGCTGGGCGTCGACAACGACAAGGCGCTGCCGGTGCGCGCCTACCACAAGCTCCTGGTCTGGGACATCATGAAGAAGCCCTTCGCGACCCGGGCGGCCGAGCAGCTCCTCAACCCCGTGATCGGTAAGAGCTTCGTGGCGTACGCGACCAAGCCCCGCCAGGCCGCGGGCGCGGAGTGAGCCGGTGACCCTGTCGAGCGCGGAGCCCGGCCGCATGCGCCACCTCGCACTCCCGGGCGTGCTGACGGAGCGTCAGGCCCGGGAGACCGTCGCCGGCATCCGCGCGGTGCAGCGGCCCGACGGCGCGATCCCCTGGTTCCGCGGGCACCACCTGGACCCCTGGGACCACGTGGAGGCCGCGATGGCGCTCGACGCGGCGGGCGAGCACACCGCGGCGGCCGCCGCGTACGCCTGGCTCGCCGCGCACCAGAACGACGACGGCTCCTGGTACGCCTCCTACCAGGACGGCCCGGACGGGCAGCGCCCGCTCGACCTGCACCGCGAGAGCAACTTCTGCGCCTATCCGGCGGTCGGGGTCTGGCACCACTACCTGGCCACGGGCGACGACGCGTTCCTCGACACGATGTGGCCCGTCGTACGCTCCGCGGTCGACTGGGTGCTCGCGCTGCGCGCGCCGGGCGGCCAGATCGGCTGGAAGCGCGAGGCGGACGGCACGCCCGTCCACGACGCGCTGCTGACCGGCTGCTCCTCCGTCTACCACGCCCTGCGGTGCGCGCTCGCCCTCGCCGCCGAGCGTGCGGAGCCGCAGCCGGAGTGGGAGCTGGCGGCCGGTGCGCTGGGCCACGCGATCCGCGCCCACCCCGAGCGGTTCCTCGACAAGAGCCGCTACTCGATGGACTGGTACTACCCCGTGCTCGGCGGTGCGCTGACGGGCGCCGAGGCCGCGTCCCGTATCGCGGAGGGCTGGGACACCTTCGTCGTGCCGGGGCTCGGCGTGCGGTGTGTCGTGCCCAACCCGTGGGTCACCGGCGGCGAGAGCTGCGAACTCGCCCTCGCCCTCTGGGCGATGGGGGAGTCCGGGCGCGCCGTCGACGTCCTCGGGTCCATCCGGCACCTGCGGGACGGCGACGGCATGTACTGGACGGGATACGTCTACGAGGGCGAGACGGCGGTGTGGCCGGGCGAGCGCACCACCTGGACGGCCGCGTCCCTGCTGCTCGCCGTCGCCGCGCTCGGCGGCCACGAGCCGACCACCGCCGTGTTCGGCGGCGGCCGGCTGCCGCGCGGTGTCGAGCCCGACTGCCCCTGCCCGCAGGCCCGTTGAGCGTCGCCGTCGGCGGTGTACGGGCGAACTGCCGTACGGCGCGCGCACATGTGACCTGTTTCACCGCCGCGCACCCGGCAACACGAAGGTCATGGCCACACATTCACGCAGTGGGAACCGCTCAGCGGCGACGATCATCATCGTCATCGCCGACATCATGGCCCTCATCCTGGGCCTGTGGATCGTGATGTACCTGCTGGACGCCAACCGGGCCAACGAACTGGTGAACTTCATCCAGCACGCTGCCCGCTGGCTCGCCGGCTGGTCCTACGACCTGTTCACCTTCCATGACGCCTGGGCCCGGGTCGTGGCGGGCTACGGCCTCGCGGCCGTGGTCTACCTGTTCGTCGGCCACGGGCTGGCCAACCGGCTGCGCCGCATCTGAGAGAGGGCCTGAGCCGGGGCAGGCGCGCCCGGGCTCGGGCCTTCTCACTCGTCGTTTGCGGCCGATGCCCGCGTACATGGACACCTCGTCGGCGGTCACGCTCCCGTCGGCGCTCCGGCCCGGGGGCGCCCACTCGTGGATGCCGACGACGCCGGGCTCGACCAACTCCAGGCCGTCGAAGAGGCGTTCCACCTCCTCCCGGGTGCGCATGTACATCGGAATCCCCTGGGCGGCGTAGGTCTGCTCGACGAGTTCCTGCCCCTGGGCCAGGTCGTGCGTGGCGGTGGTCAACGCCAGGTGGCTGCCGGCCGGCAGCGGTGCCATCAGTGCCTCGATCAGACCGCGTGCGTCCTCGACGAACTGGAGCATCGCGATGAGGGTGACGGCGACGGGCTCGTCGAGGTCGAGCACGTCGTGCAGCGCCGGGGCGACCAGCAGGCTGTCCGGTGAGCGCATGTCGGCCTCGATGTACGCCGTACGCCCCTCGGGCGTGCCGGTGAGCCCGCGGGCGTGGGCGAGAACGAGAGGGTCGTTGTCGACGTAGACGACGCGGGCCTCCGGGATGACTCGCTGGACGACCTCGTGGAGGTTGGGCTCGACCGGCAGGCCGCTGCCGATGTCGAGGAACTGCCGGATGCCCGCCCGCGCCGCGAGCCAGTGGCCCATGCCCCGCATCGTCTCGCGGTTGCGGAGCATGGAGGTGCGCATCCACGGCGTCCGGCGCAGGACGTGGTCCGCGACCTCCCGGTCGACGGGGTTCACGTCGCGGCTGCCGAGGACGGCGGCGTAGACGCGGGCCGAGTGGGCCCGGGACGTGTCAGGCCGTTCGTTCATGGCGGTCGGTCCCTTCCTGCATGAGCCGGCGACCCCTTGAGCGTGCGGACAACCGCGGCGGCGCCGCGAGGGCCGGTCGTCCGCCACGGTGCCACCGTCCGGGCACGGTGTCACTGCCCGGGACGGGCCAGGCCGAGGACCTGTGCAGGAGCCGGTACGCGGGGCGCTCCAGCGGAAATGGCGGCCTGTCGAAGGGCTGTCGGAACGCTGTCGAGGTGCTGCCGCATCGAAGTACCGGCCGAGCTGAGGCAGGCCGTCCGATGCACGGTTTCTGCGTTCGAGCCCATGCCGGCGGACGACTCGCCCGCCGCCTCGGTCATGTCGGACCGCCTGTTCCGATGCGCGGGCCAAGGGCTGCATCAGGCCGGGAGCGACGATCGGCGCACGTGAGAGTCGCAGTCGCAGGGGACTCGCGTGGTTGCACCGGGGCTCCGGCGGGGTTAGCTTGCAGGGTCATAGGACATGGGACGTCCTATGTCTCCCCGCTTCTGGAGGTCCTGCCGTGGCCACGACGACGCCGTCAGCCGCACCCGAGCCCGCGTCGTCCTTCCGTGGGCTCACCGGGCAGCAGCGCAGGGCGTTCTTCGCCGCCTGGCTCGGCTATCTGCTCGACGGGCTCGACTTCGTCCTGATCACGCTGGTGCTGACCGAGGTCGCCCACAGCTTCCACCTGGACCTGGCGAAGGCGGCCACGCTGGTCTCCGCCGCGTTCGTGTCCCGCTGGCTCGGCGGGCTCGTCCTCGGCGCCATCGGCGACCGCTTCGGCCGCAAACCGGCGATGATCCTCGCCATCGTCGCGTTCTCGGTCGGCAGCGCGCTGTGCGGCTTCTCCTGGAACTACTGGTCCCTGTTCGTCTTCCGCGCGGTCGTCGGCCTCGGCATGGCGGGCGAGTACGGGTCGAGCGCCACGTACGTCATGGAGTCCTGGCCGAAGGCGATGCGCAACCGGGCCACCGGGTACCTGCTCTCCGCCTACCCGGTCGGCGGCGTCGTCGCCGCGCAGGCGTACCGGCTGATCGTGCCGGAAGCGGGCTGGCGCTGGCTGTTCTACCTCGGCATCGTCCCGATCCTGCTCAGCCTCTACCTGCGGCGTTCGCTGCCCGAGGCCGCCGAGTGGCAGCGCGAGGTGGGCGACAGGCCCGACGTCACCACCTCGTCCGTGCTGCTCGCCCCCCGGCGGCGGCTGTGGAACGCGCTGCTCGCCGCCGTGCTCGGCGCCGCGCTCGTCCTGCTGTTCAGCGAGAACGCGGGCGGCGCCGGGCCCTGGCTGAGCGCGCTCGCCGTCCTCGCGTTCGTCGCGTTCAGCGTGCAGCTCGCCGGGCGGGCCTGGCCGGTGATGGTCGCGGTGATGGCCACGACCTTCTGCGCCTTCCTGTACTCCTGGCCGATCGCCTCGCTGCTGCCCACCTATCTCAAGACCGACCTCGGGTACGACGCAGGCCAGGTGTCCAACGCGCTGACCTGGGCCGGGCTCGGCTACGCCGTGGGCTCCTGCCTCGCGGGCCTCGTCGGCGACCGGCTCGGCACCCGCCGCACGTACGTCTGCGGGCTCTTTCTCTCGCTGGCCTTCCTCTTCCCGGTGTTCGCGCTGGGCAAGGGGAGCAGCGTGGTGCTGCTGTGGGTCCTGCTGTTCGCGCTCCAGGCCACGGGCCAGGGCATCTCGGGGCTGCTGCCGAAGTACATCGCCGACCACTTCCCGACCAGGGTCAGGGCGGCGGGCCTCGGCTTCTCGTACAACGTCGGCGCGCTCGGCGGCGCCGTCGCCCCGCTGGCGGGCGCCTCCATCGCGGCGAGCGTCGGCCTCGGCAGGTCGCTCGCCCTGCTGGCCGCCGCCCTCACCGTGGTCGTCGCGGTGATCGTCGGCTTCGACGTGCCGGCCAGGCTCGGCAGGGCGCTGCGCGTCGACACCGACCGGCAGGGCCCCGCCGCGGCCCGCGGACCCGGCGTGCCGGACAGCCCGGCCGACAGCCCGCGCTGACCTCGCCGGCAGCCCCGTCGGCAACTTGCGCCGACCTCGCCGGCAGCCGGCGCCCGGCGCTCAGCGGATACGCCGGCCCCCGAGGAGCATCCGGTGCGGCAGGACGAGCAGCACCAGGCTGTAGTACTGCAGCGCGGGCACGGCGACGGCGATGGCCAGGGCGATCACCAGGACGACGACATTCAGGTAGCTTCGCGTGCAGGACTCCCGCAGCCTGCTGCGGGACTCCTCGCCGTCGTCCTCGAGGAGCCCAGGGGTGGCCTTCAGGATCCCCAGCATCGCCGACCTGCACACCATGCCGGCCAGGAGGGTCGCGTAGTAGAACACCGCCACGAACCGGTCGCGGCCGAAGGCGCCGATCATCTCCGTCGGCAGGGGCAGGACGACGACGGACAGCAGCCACCCCATGTTCCACCCCATCAGGGGGCGGGTGACCGTCGCGAGCGACGAGAACGACCTGTGGTGCTCGCGCCAGATGTTCGCGATGACCGCGAAGCTGAGCACGAAGCTCCAGATCTGGTCGAGGTGGCCGGTGATCACCTCGCTCGCGTGCTCGTGGGCGGACGCGGTCTCCGGGACCAGGTCCACCAGCGGCAGGATCAGCAGCGTGATGGAGATCGCCGTCACCGCGTCGGTGAAGAGGACAAGGCGCTCTCCCGAAGCGGCCCCCTCGATTCTCTCCGTTGCGAGAACCGACGCCTCCGCCCGGTCGGGCCCCTTCGCCTCGGCCTCGTCGGCGCCGCCGCCATCCATGTGCTCGTACCCTCCCGTGTCCGGCCCGCGGTGCCCGGATCCGCCACTCGCGGATCCTCCCGCGGCCCGCGCGGACTCTACCCGAGGCCGCCCGACGGGGAGTTGGCGGGGCCGCCCGCCGATGTCCCCCTGGGCTCCGGCGGCGCGTCGCCGTCCGGCCCCGCGCCGGGCGCGCTCGTCGTGCCGCGGACGACGAGCCGGCCGCTGACCCGGATGTGCGAGGGGCTGCGGCGCGCCCCCGCGAGGCGGGAGAGCAGGATCTGGGCGCTGATCATGCCCACCTCTGCGAGCGGCTGCGCGCACGCCGTGACGGGCGGGCGGCACACGTCGAACCAGTCGGTGTTGCCGAGCGCGGCGAGCGAGAGCCGCCCCGGGATGCCGATCCCGAGGCGCTGCGCCTCGTGCAGGGCGCCGAGGGCGAGTTCGCTGCTCGCCGCGAAGACGGCGGTCGGCGGCTCCTCGCCGGTGACGAGCCGCCGCATGGCCTCGGTGCCCCAGGCGCGCGTGTGGTCGCGGGTGAGGACGCGCGCGGGCGGCAGACCGAGTCCTGCGAGCGCGGCCTGCGCCCCCGCTGCCCGCTCCCGGGTGGTGCTGAACTCCGGCTCGCCCGCGATCACCGCGATCCGCCGGTGCCCCAGGGCGGCGAGGTGCCCGATCGCCTCGGCCGCCGTCTCGTGCTCGGCGCACTGCACCGTGTCCACCTGGGTGCGGCCCGACGTGCGGATCATCTCCACGACCGGCAGGTCGAGCGGCCCGGTGGAGCGCGGCGTCGCCGAGGGGACCAGCACCATGCCCTCGACCTGCGCGTCGCGCAGGCGGGCCAGGGCGGTGCGCTCGCGCTGCGGATCGTTGCCGGTGACGGCCAGCAGCATGCCGTAGCCGTGGTCCTCGAAGCTCTCCTGGAGCACGGTCGTGCACGCCGCGTAGAAGTGGTTGAGCATGTCGGGGATCACCACCCCGATCATGCGGGTCTCGCGGCGGCGCAGGGCGCGGGCGACCGCGTTGGGCCGGTAGCCGTACCGCTCGGCCGCCGTGAGGACCGCCTTGCGCGTCGCCTCGCCCACGTGCGGCTGGCCCGTCAGGGCCCGCGAGACGGTGGAGACGGCGAGCCCCAGCTCACGCGCGATCTGCTTCTGCGTCACCATTCCGCACACGATACCGCAAAAAATTTTGGCATATTCGCAGGTCAGAGCTGTTGTTAACGCATTCGTTCCCTCCTAGCCTGCAAACGATTCCGGAGCGTCGCAGGACCGAGCAGGTCCCTTCGCGGGCACGGGCACCACACGTCGAACCACGAGGAGACCCAGCCGATGCGCATTGTCGAGATCCGTGAGGCAGCGGTCCCCCTGCGCGGTGCGGAGGCCAACGCCCTGGTGAGTTTCGCCGGGCACACCGTCTCGCTGGTGGCCGTCGTCACCGACGTACAGCGCGACGGCCGCCCCGTGACCGGCGTGGCCTTCGGCTCGATCGGCAGGTTCGCGCAGAGCGGCATCCTGCGCGACCGGATGATCCCCCGGGTGCTCGCCGCCGACCCCGGCACCCTGCTCGACGCCACGGGCGCCGCCTTCGACCCCGCCGCCGTGGCGGCCGCCGCCCTCACCGACGAGAAGCCCGGCGGCCACGGGGACCGCGCGACCGCGGCCGCCGCCCTTGAGCTCGCCGTGTGGGACGCCAACGCCAAACTGGCCGACGAGCCCGCCTACGCCACCGTCGCCCGGCACTTCGGCCGCCCGCTGCCCGGAGGCGCCGCGCCCGAGGTGGAGGCGTACGCGGCCGGCGGCTACTACTACCCCGAGGGCAGCGGACGCTCGCTCTCCGCCGAGCTGCGCCGTTACCGGGACATGGGATTCACCTCCTTCAAGATCAAAATCGGCGGCGCACCGCTGACCGCGGACCTGGCCAGGGTGGAGACGGCGCTCGCCGTCGCCGGGGACGGCTCGGCGCTCGCGGTCGACGCCAACGGCAGGTTCGGCACGGACGACGCACTCCGCTACGCGAAGGCCCTGCGCGGATACGGGCTGCGCTGGTACGAGGAGCCCGGCGACCCCCTCGACTACCGGCTGCTCGCCGACACCGCCGCCGTGTACCCGCTGCCGCTGGCCACCGGTGAGAACCTGTTCTCCACCGCCGACGTCCGCAACCTCCTGCGCTACGGCGGCCTCCGGCAGGGCACCGACCTCTTCCAGATGGACGCGGGCCTGTCCTACGGCGCCACCGAGTACGCGGCCATGCTCGACCTGCTGGAGGAGCACGGCTTCGCCCGCACCCAGGCCCGCCCGCACGGCGGCCACCTGATCAACCTGCACCTCGTCGCCGCGCTCGGCGCCGGGGGCTGCGAGGCGTACCCCGGTGTCTTCGAGCCCTTCGGCGGCTATCCCCGCGCGTGCCTGCTCGGCGGCGGCCTGGTGCGCCCGCCGCAGGCGCCCGGCTTCGGGCTCGAACTCATGCCGGGGCTCAGGGAGGAGATCGCCGCGCTGACCGCCTGATCCGGCGGCCCGCCCCGCCCGGTCCCTCCCCGGCGCGATCCCCCCTCGCGCATCTCCCTGTCTCGCCCAGCCCGTTCGGTCCAGCCGACGAGGAGACCCCCATGCCCACACACCCCGCTCTCCCCCCTGCCGCCGCGGGCGGCCCGTCCGGCGGCGGCCCCGCCCCGCGCACCGCCTGGTACCGGGGTCTCGGCTTCCAGGTCCTGGCCGCCATGGTGCTCGGAGTCGTCATCGGACTCGCCTTCCCCGGCTTCGCGACCGACCTGAAGGTCGTGGGGGACCTCTTCCTCTCGCTGATCAAGGCGGGTGTCGCGCCCCTGGTGTTCTTCACCATCGTCCTCGGCATCACCTCGGCGGGCGACCTGCGCAAGGCGAGCAGGATCGGGCTCCTCGCCCTGCTCTACTTCGAGGCCGTCTCCACCGTCGCCCTCCTGCTCGGCCTCCTCGCCGCCAACCTCCTCGGCGTCGGCAAGGGCGCCGGGCCCCTGCCGGCCGACAAGGCGGACGTCCCCGACACCTCGTCCCAGGAACACGGCCTCGTCGCGTTCCTCCAGGGCATCGTCCCCGACAACGTCGTCGGCGCCTTCACCTCGGGGCAACTCCTCCAGGTCGTGGTCATCGCCGTGATCTTCGGTGTCGGGCTGCTCACTCTGCCCCAGCACCTCCAGACGCGGGTGCACACCGGGATGGAGACCATCTCCGAGTGCTTCTTCGCGTTCGTCAACGTGGTCATGCGGCTCGCCCCGATCGGCGCCTTCGGGGCCATCGCCTACTCCGTCGGATCGAGCGGCACCGGCCTGCTGCTCGCCCTCGGCGAACTGGTCCTCGAATACTGGGCCGTCATCGCCGTCTTCCTCTTCGGAGTCCTCGGACTCGTCTGCCTGCTCGCCGGGTTCAACATCTGGCGGATCATGCGCTGTCTGCGCGTGGAGATCGCCCTGACCCTCAGCACGGCGTCCTCCGAGTCCGCGCTGCCCGGCATCCTCAAGAAGCTGCCGCGCATGGGCGCCTCCCAGCAGACGGTCGGCCTGGTCGTCCCCACGGGATACGCCTTCAACCTGGACGGCACCTCCGTCTACCTCTCCATGTGCACCCTCTTCCTCGCCAACGTGTACGGCATCCACATGGGGCTCTCCGAACAGCTCGGCCTGCTCGTGATCATGCTCCTCACCTCCAAGGGGGCGGCGACCGTCGCGGGCGGCACGTTCGTCGTCTTCGCCTCCACCGTGGCCGCCACCGACACCCTCCCGCTGTCCGGCGTGGCCGTCCTCTTCGGCGTCTACCGGATCATGGCGATGGCCACCTCGACCGTGAACAGCTTCGGCAACGCGGTCGCCACCCTCGTACTCGCCAAGTGGACCCATGAGCTCGACGAGGACAAGGCCCGGCGGGCACTCGCCGATCCGGCCGCGTTCCTCGCCGCCGCCGAGCAGGAGCGCCGCCGTGAGCGGAGCCCCGAGGCCGCCACGGAACCCGCAGAGCCCGGCACCGCCGCCCACGCGCCCACCCCCAGCCAGTGAACGAGAGGCCCATGAGCACCACTGTTTTCGACTCCCTGCTGTTCCGCGACATGTTCGGCACCCCCGCCATGCGCGAGATCTTCGACGACACCGCGTACCTCGCACGCATCGTCGACACCGAGACCGCGCTGGCCCGCGCGCAGGCCGCGGTCGGTGTCATCCCCGCGCACGCCGCGCGGGAGATCACCGCGAAGGCGGGCATCGAAGGGATCGACCTCGACCTGCTGCGCGCCGAGACGGAGGTCGTCGGCTACCCCGTCCTGCCGGTCATCAAGCAACTCGCCCCGCAGTGCGGCGAGTCCGGCCGCTACCTGCACTGGGGTGCCACCACCCAGGACATCATGGACACCGCCGTCATGCTCCAGTGCGAGCAGGGCACGGCCCTCCTCAAGGACCAGCTCGACCGCGTACGCGCCGCCCTCGCGCACCTCGCCGAGGAACACGCCGACACGGTCACCGCAGGGCGCACCCACCTCCAGCACGCCCTGCCCATCACCTTCGGCTACCGCTGCGCCGTGTGGCTCTCCGCCCTCGACCGGCACGCGGAACGCCTCGGACAGGCCCGCGCACGCGCCCTCATGGTCCAGTTCGGCGGCGCCGCGGGCACCCTCGCCTCCCTCGGCGACGGACCCGAAGGACTGCGCACACGGGCGGCGCTCGCCGCCGAACTCGGGCTGCGCGAACCCCCGATCACCTGGCACGTCGCACGCGACGGGCTGGCCGAACTCGTCTCGCTCTTCGCCGCGGTGGGCGCCTCGCTCGGCAAGATCGCCTGGGACGTGTCGATGATGTGCTCCTCCGAGTTCGGCGAGGTCGCCGAGCCCTTCGTCCCCGGCCGCGGGGCCTCCTCGACCATGCCGCAGAAACGCAACCCCATCTCCAGCGAGCTGATGGTCGCCGCCGCGAAGCTGCTGCGCGAGAAGTCCGCCGTCCTGCTGGACGCCATGATGCAGGACTTCGAACGGGCCACCGGGCCCTGGCACCTGGAGTGGGCCGCGGTCCCCGAGGCGTTCCTGCTGCTGTCCGGCTCCCTCCACCAGGCCGAGTTCATGCTCTCCGGCCTCGAAGTGGACGCCCCCAGGATGCGCCGGAACATCCACCTCACCGGCGGCCTCATCGTCGCCGAGGCCGTCATGATGGACATCGCGCCCGAACTCGGCCGCCAGGAGGCCCACGAGGCCGTCTACGCGGCCTGCCGCACCGCCATCGAGACCGGCACCACGCTGGAGGCCGAGCTCCTCAGCCGCCCCGACCTGGTGGAGCGGATCGGCGCTGAACGCATCAGCCGGCTCTGCGACCCGGCGGCCTACCTCGGCAGCGCCGCCGAGATGGCCCGCACGGTGGCCCGCGCCCCGCGCCGCCCCTGACCGCGCGTCGCGGCCCCGCGTCCGCGACAGCCCTCGTCGCGGCTGCGGGGCGTGCGGTCAGCCGCGCTGGATGCCCGTGGTGTCCTGCAGGACGCCCCTGCGGCCGTCCTGCGTCTGCGCGATCAGGCCGCCGCCGCGCTGCTCCACCGCCAGGTACCAGGTACCGGGGGCCAGTTCGGCGACCGGGGACGGCGAGCCGTCCTCGCCGTACAGCGGGCGGGCGACCGGCACGGCGAACCAGAACGGCGAGAACTCCGGTGCCGCGCCGGGGCCCTGCGGGCCGCCGTACGGCTCGCCCTGCTGCGCCCCGTACGGCTGCCGGCCGGGGTAGCCGTACCCCGCGGCGCCCTGCGGGTACTGCTGCGGCTTCGGCGCGGGCACCAGCGGCGCCTGGAGGCCGGGCAGCAGCGGCGTCGCGACCGCGGCGAACGCGAGGATCAGCGCGGCGATGAAGCCGAGGACGAGGCCCGCGCCCCGGCTGACGCCCGAGCCGCCGTTGAAGTCGACGATCGTCCACAGCGCCGTCCACGCCGCGAACACGGTCAGCGCGACGCCGAACTGGCGCACGTCGAGCCCGGCGACCGTACGGGGCTGAGCCGACGAGCGGGACAGCACGATCAGCACCGCACCGATGACACCGCCCAGGTACATGCTCATCGCGAGCCCGAGGTTGTCCCACGCGTTCGAGCCGAAGCCGCCGGCCGAGACCACGTCGAGGAACGAGGCGATGAACAGCAGGAGCGCTGCCCCGACCACCACGCCGTCGCCGCGCACGAGAGAGCGGATGTTCACGTAAATGTCCTTCGTCAGTCGTCACTTCGGGGCGGGCGGGTGGACGCCGCGGGCCGCGCCGCGAACGTATTATCGCCCGCGCCGCCCGCCGTGTCCGCCCGCCGGGAATCTACTCCAGGTACCTGTCGATGCCCTCGGCCATGCCGAGAGCGGCTTTCTGGCGCCACTTCGCGCTGGTGAGGAGCGCGGCGTCCTTCGGGTCGCGCATGTTCCCGCACTCGATGAAGACCTTCGGCACGGTCGAGAGGTTGAGCCCGCCGAGGTCGGTGCGCGTGTCCAGCCCGGTGCCCTGCCCGATGTAGTCGGACCGGGCGCTGCCCGTCACGCGCTGGAAGGCGTCCCGCAGGTCCTCGCCGAGCCGGCGCGACGGGGCGACGATCGGACCGTTGTCCGTGCCGCCCTCGTCCACCCTGCCCGGCAGGATCACATGGAAGCCGCGCCTGCCGACGGGGGCGCCGTCCGCGTGGACGGACAGCGCCACGTCCGCCTTCGCCCGGTTGCCCGCCTCTGCGCGCTCCGTGACGCACGGGCCCCACGGCCGGTCGCCGTCGTGGGTGAGGACGACCTTCGCGCCCTGCGCCGTCAGCAGCGCACGCAGCCGGTGCGCCACGTCGAGGTTGAAGTCCGCCTCGGAGTAGCCGTCGTCGGTGGACGTGCCGGTGGTGTCGCACTCCTTGGTGCCGTTGCCCACCTTCACCGGCTTGCCGATCTCCGCGGTGTGCTGGAAGTTGTGCGCGTTGTGCCCCGGGTCGATGGCGACGACCCGCCCGGCCAGCGGCTTCGCCGCACCGGCGGACGGCGTGCCGGAGGGCGCCTGCGAGGTGCGCGCGGGGGAGGCGGGCGCGGGCGCGCCGGTGCCCGCGGCGCGCACCGTGCCGCCCGGGCCCTGGCAGCCGGCGAGCGCGCAGGCCGCGGCGGCGGCCAGGACGGCCGCACGCACCGGGGCGCGGCGCACGGCGGGGCGCGCCGCGCGGCGGCGGGCGGAAGGGTGCTGCGGAACCGGTCCGTTCACATGGTGTGGCACCCGCGCGATGGTAGTGGCGCGCGCGGCGGCCGTCAGATGCCCTGTCCGATACGGCGTAGTACGCGCAGCGAGCGCGTGACGGACGTCTCCTCGAACGCGCCGGACGCCAGCGCCCGCCGGTGGACGCGGTACGGCGCCTGCCCTCCGTCCGCCGGGTCCTCGAACACGTCGTGGATCACCAGCAGGCCGCCCTCCGCGAGGTGCGGCGCCCAGCCCTCGTAGTCGTTCGTGGCGTGCTCGTCGGTGTGGCCGCCGTCCACGAACACCAGGCCGAGCGGGCGGCCCCAGACCGAGGCGGCCCGCGGCGACGCGCCCACCACCGCGACGACCGCGTTCTCAAGGCCCGCGCGGTACAGGGTGCGCCGGAACGTGGGGAGCGTGTCCATCACGCCGAGCTCGGCGTCGACCACCTCGGGGTCGTGGTACTCCCACCCCGGCTGCTGCTCCTCGCTGCCCCTGTGGTGGTCCACCGTGACGGCGACCGTCCCGGCACGCCGCGCCGCGTCCGCGAGCAGCAGCGTGGAACGCCCGCAGTACGAGCCGACTTCGAGCAGCGGCAGCCCCAGCGCCCCCGCGTCGACGGCGGCCGCGTACAGGGCGAGCCCCTCGTCGCGCGGCATGAACCCCTTGGCCGCCTCGAAGGCGTCCAGGGTCCGCTGCGCGGGCTGGATGTCGGCGGCGGGCCCTGGCATGGCGTGCTCCCGTTGGTCGTGTGCGGTGTGCGGTGTGCGGCGGCCTCGACCATGGTGCCAAGCCGAGCGGGGCGCCGGCGCGGCGGGTCGGGGCCTTGCGCCCGGCGGGTCGGCGCCCGCGTCAGGCTGTCCTGTCCTGCTGCGTGGCCTCTTGCTGCGGAGCCGCCGCGCGCTGGGCGGGCAGGGCGAGGTCGACCTCGACGGGGACGCCGTCGCCCGCGTAGGTGGCGGCCCGCGCCCGCGCGCCGTGGCCGGACGCCGACACCGCGAGGACGAAGTCGCCCGCGCCCGGCGGCACCAGGTCGTAGCGGCCGTCCTCGCCCGCCACGGCACGGCCCGCCTGCGCGCCCCTGCGGTCGATCAGGGTGATCGTGGCGCGGGGGACCGGGCCGCCGTCCGCGCCGGTGACGAGGCCGCGGAAGCCGCCGGAGGTGGCGACCAGCGTGGTGTGCTGCGCCGCGGGGCGCGCCGGCACGCCGGCGGGCTCGGCCCCGAACTCCTCGACGAACTCCGCGTCGAGGCCCTGCGCACCGGCGGCGGCGCCCGCCGCGCGCTGCCCCGGCAGGAACGAGGCGAGCACCAGACCGCCGACCACCGCGGCCGTCGCGATCAGGAACGAGATCCGGAAGCCGTGCAGAGTCGGCAGCGCCACGCCGCCCGCGTCGGCCGAGGTGCGGGCGAGGACCATGCCGATGACGGCGCTCGACACCGACGTGCCGATCGAACGCATCAGTGTGTTCAGCCCGTTGGCCGCGCCCGTCTCCGACGCGTCCACCGCGCCGATGATCAGCGCGGGCAGCGAGGAGTACGCCAGGCCGATGCCGGCGCCCACCACCACCGAGATCACGATGGTCTGCCACGCGGCGTCCATCAGGCCGAGCCCGCCGCCGTACCCGAGCGCGATGACGACCATGCCGATGATCAGCGAGACCTTCGGGCCGCGCCGGGCGGCGATCCGCGCGTACAGCGGGGCGGTCAGCATCATCGTGAGGCCGAGCGGCGCCACGCACAGGCCCGCCACCACCATCGACTGGCCGAGGCCGTACCCGGTCGCCCTCGGGAGCTGGAGCAGCTGCGGGAGTACCAGCGAGATCGCGTAGAACGCCACCCCCACCATCACGGAGGCGAGGTTGGTCAGCAGCACCTCGCGGCGCGCCGTGGTGCGCAGGTCCACCAGCGGGGCGGCGGAGCGCAGCTCCCAGGCGCCCCAGGCCAGCAGGATCACCACGGCGCCGCAGAACAGGCCGAGGGTGGGCGCCGAGGTCCAGCCCCAGTCGCTGCCCTTCGTCACGGGCAGCAGCAGCGCGACGAGCCCCGCCGACAGGCCGAACGCGCCGGTCTTGTCGAACCGTCCCGGCGCGCGGAGCGCGGACTCCGGCACGGCGAGCAGCGTCAGCAGCATCGACAGCACGCCGATGCCCGCGGCGCCGAAGAACAGGGCGTGCCAGTCGGCGTTCTGCGCGACGAGCGCGGCGGCCGGCAGGGCGAGGCCGCCGCCCACGCCGATCGACGAGCTCATCAGCGCCATCGCGGAACCCAGCTTCTCGCGCGGCAGTTCGTCGCGCATGATGCCGATGCCGAGGGGTATCGCGCCCATCGCGAAGCCCTGGAGCGCCCGCCCGGCGATCATGATGAGCAGGTCGTCGGTGAAGGCGCAGACCAGCGATCCCACCACCATCACGGCGAGGCTGGCGAGCAGCATGCGCCGCTTGCCGTACAGATCGCCGAGCCTGCCCATGATCGGTGTGGCGACGGCCCCCGCGAGGAGCGTCGACGTCATGACCCAGGTCGCGTTGGAGGGCGCCGTGCCGAGGAGGGCGGGCAGGTCCTTGATGACCGGTACGAGCAGGGTCTGCATCACCGCGACGGTGATGCCCGCGAAGGCGAGGACGGGCACCACCGCGCCGGTCGCGCGTCTGCCGCCCTCCGGCGGGAGCGTTCCGGCGTCATGATCGGTCGTCGTCTGCGGCATGCGTGCGGCCTCCGGGAGAGGTGAGGTCAGGCAACAGGGCGCGCGGGCCCGGCCCGTGGGGGCCGGCCTGTGCGTGGCCTGTGAACGCTTTTCCTCTCATACGGTATTCCGCCCGGCGGTCCCGGCACCCCGCCGAGCGGGGCCGTGCGGAAGCGGGCGGGGGCGAAAGGAGCGCGTGGCGGGTGGCGTGCACCGCGCGGCGGCGCACGGCGTAGGACCAAGGGACCCGTCCTTCTGGTCCGTTCACAGGATGTCAGGGGCGGCGGGCGGCTGCGACCATGACGGCATGACGACCTCTCCTCCCGACCCGCCCGCCCGGGACCTGCCGCGCCCGCCCGCCGCGCCCGCGGCCCCCGCCGGCGGACCCGCCGCCCGGCAGGGGGCGGGCCCGCGCACCGTCCCCGCCTGGGCGGTCGTCCTGATCGCCTGCGCCGGGCAGTTCCTCGTCGTGCTCGACGTGTCCGTCGTCAACGTCGCCCTGCCCTCGATGCGCAGCGACCTCGGCATGAGCGAGAGCGGCCTCCAGTGGGTGCTCAACACGTACTCCATCGCCTTCGCCGGGTTCATGCTCCTCGGCGGCCGGGCCGCCGACCTGTTCGGGCAGAAGCGGACGTTCCTCGCCGGGCTCGCCGTCTTCACACTCGCGTCCCTCGCCGGCGGGCTCGCCCAGCAGAGCTGGCAGCTCCTCGGGGCCCGCGCCGTGCAGGGCCTCGGCGCCGCGGTCCTCGCGCCCGCCACGCTGACCCTGCTGACCTCCGCGGTCCCGGCGGGCCCCGCGCGGATACGGGCGGTCGGCACCTGGGCCGCCGTGGGCGCCGCGGGCGGCGCGGCCGGCGGCCTCGTCGGCGGCACCCTCACCGACCTGCTGTCGTGGCGCTGGGTCCTGCTGATCAACGTGCCGGTGGGCGCGCTCGTCCTCGTGTCGGGCGCGCTGTGGCTTGCCGAGCGGCGCGGCGGCCGCGGCAGGCGGCTCGACCTGCCGGGCGCCGTGCTGGTGACGGCCGGGCTCGCGGTCGTCTCGTACGGCATCGTGCAGACCGAGCGCGGCGGCTGGGGCGCCGCGGCCACGCTCGTGCCGCTGGTCGGCGGGCTCGCCCTGCTCTGCGCGTTCCTCGTGCTCGAAGCGCGGACGCGGGAGCCGCTGATGCCGCTGAAGGTGTTCCGCACCCGCACGGTCGCCGCGGCCAACGCGGCGATGTTCGTCTGCGGCTCGACCAGCTTCGCCGTCTGGTTCTTCATGACGGTCTACGCCCAGAACGTGCTGGGGTACACGCCGTTCGAGGCGGGCGTCGCGCTGGTGCCGAGCTCCCTGAGCATCGTGTTCGGCTCGAAGCTCGCGCCCGCGCTGATGCACCGCGTCGGCCCCCGCCAGGTCGGTGTGCTCGGCGGACTCGTCGCGGCCGTGGGTTTCGCGTGGCAGTCCCAGCTCAGCCCGCACGGCGGCTATCTGACGTCGATCATGGGCCCCGGCATCGCCGTCATGGTCGGGCTCGGCATGGCCACCACCCCGCTCGCCTCCCTCGCCACCGGCAGCGCCGCGCCACAGGACGCGGGCCTGGTGTCCGGCATCGTCAACACCGCGCGGACCATGGGCGGCGCGCTCGGCCTCGCCGTCCTGTCGACGGCCGCCGCCACCCGCAGCGGCGGCGGCACGGACCCGGTCGCGCTCACCGCGGGCTACGCGCTCGCCTTCCGCATCGGCTGCGGTGTGAGCCTCGCCGCTGTCCTGCTGATGCTGCTGTGGCTGCCCCGCAGGCGCCCGCGCGGCGCCACGCTGCCACCGCCCGGCGCGTCGGGGGCCTGAGCGCGGGGCGCGCACGCCCGGGGGAGGCGCGCTACAGCCAGCCCTGGCGGCGGGCTGCCCGTACCGCCTCCATGCGGTTGCGGGTGCCGGTCTTGCCGATCGCGGACGACAGGTAGTTGCGCACCGTCGACTCCGACAGGTGCAGCCGCGCCGCCAGGTCGGCGACGGTCGCGCCGTCCACCGCCGCGTTCAGCACGTCGCGCTCCCGCCCGGTCAGCGGATTGGGGCCCGCGCTCAGCGCGGCGGCGGCGAGGCCGGGGTCGATCACCGTCTCGCCGCGCAGCACCCGCCGCACCGCACCCGCCAGCTCCTCGACGGGCCCGTCCTTCACCAGGAACCCGGCCGCGCCCGCCTCCATGGCGCGCCGCAGATAGCCGGGCCGCCCGAACGTGGTGAGGATCAGCACCCGGCACGCGGGGAGCCGCTCCCGCAGCTGCGCCGCCGCGTCGAGCCCGCTCATCCCCGGCAGCTCGATGTCGAGCAGCGCCACGTCGGGCCGCGCGGCCAGCGCCTCGGCCACGATCGCGTCCCCCGCGGCCACCTGGGCGACCACCTCCAGGTCGTCCTCCATGCCGAGCAGCAGCGCCAGCGCGCCCCGCATCATCCCCTGGTCCTCGGCGAGCAGCACCCGCACCGGCGCCGCGCCCCGCCCCCCTGACTTCTCATCCGCCACGGCCCCAGACTAGGTCCTGAGCCCCCTTGCCAGGGCGGGACAGGTCAGCAGGTGCGGCGGCCGCGCGTGCGGTGGTGCGGCGGGTCGTCGGGCGCGGTGCCGCCGGGGCCGGTCGGCAGTTCGGCGGTGACGCGGAAGCCCGGCGCCGCCTGCGCGCAGCGCAGGGAGCCGCCCGCCGCTGCCAGCCGCTCGCGCAGCCCCTTGAGCCCGGTGCCCGCGGAGGCGGCGACCAGGTCGGGGTGCGCGCCCACCCCGTCGTCGGTGACCGAGGCCCGTACCCGCTGGACGGACGAGTCGATCACGATCTCGCAGCGCGCGGCGGCGCTGTGGCGCACCACATTGGTGACGGCCTCCCGCACCACCCAGCCGAGCAGCGCCTCCGCCTGCGGGTCGAGCGGCGCCCCCGACTGCCGTACGACCGGCTCGACGCCCGCGGCGGCCAGCGCGGACCTGGCCCGTTCGAGGTCGGTGGCGAGGCTGCCCTCGCGGTAGCCCGTCACCGCCTCCCGCACCTCGGTGAGCGCCTGCCTGCCGACCGCCTCGATGTCCGAGACCTGCGCGAGGGCGTCGTCGGGCCGCGACGGCGCGAGTCTGCGCGCCGCCTCTGCCTTCACCACGATCACCGAGAGGGTGTGCCCGAGCAGGTCGTGCAGGTCGCGGGAGAACCGCAGCCGCTCGCGCTCCACCGCGGAACGCGCCAACTCCTGCCGAGTCTCACGGAGTTGCAGCACCGTCTCGGACAGGGTGAGGATCGCGGCCGTCACCATCATGGAGATCGCCGCGCCGTAGGCGACCGGCACCGCGCCCCACCCGTCGTGGTACGCGGAGATCCCGGCCGCCGCCGCGCCCAGCGCGATCGCGCCGAACGCGAGCGCCCGCCCCCGCAGCACCGAGCCGCAGGCGAGCCCGAACAGCGGCAGGAACAGCAGCCACGACCCGCCGTAGAGGCCCGCGAGCGCGAACGTCAGCAGCCCCAGGACGACGAGCATCCAGCGGATGTGCGGGCCCTCGCGCTTCTCCGGCACGAACGCCCGGAACACCACCGACACGTACAGGGTGTTGAAGACGAAGAGGCCGACCCCGCCGATCCACGGGTCCGGTGTCTTGCCCTGCACGATGTTGGAGAACGACCCGAGGCCGAGCAGCAGCCACGGCATCATCGAGAAGCCGCTCGGCGGGCCCGGCCTGCCGGGCCCCTCGGCGACGTCGGCCACCGACGTGCCGGCGCCCCGCCCTGTGCCCCGGCCGTCCGCGCCGCGCCGCCCGAACTGGGGGAACGGCGGTACGGGGAAGTCCCGCAGGACCAGCCGCTCCCGCTGCCTCCCGCCGCTCATGCCGCCGCCCCCGCCGCCGTGGCGGCCGCGGCCGCCTTCGCTGCCCGTGCGCCTGCTGTCTGCCTCATGCCCTCGACGTTACGGGCGGCCTCGCCGGTCCGGCAGATCCGTATGTGCGCCGGTCGACCGGGACAAATGTCCTGCCTGCCGCCTGCCGCCTGCCGCCTGCCGGGCCCGGACGCGGGGAGGGGCCGCCCCGGCGCTGCCGGGGCGGCCCCTCGGCCGGTGGTGCGGGTCGCGTTGCGCGGCCGTCAGGCGCCGGCCCGCGCGGGGCGGCGGTGTCTGCCGTGCGCCTGCGCCGCCGAGTCGTCCGCCGGCGCGGCCTCCCCGCGGTGCCGCGCGTGGTGCCCGGCTTCACCCTGATCGGCGGCCGCGGTCTCCGGACGCTCCTCTGCGGTGTCGTTTCGGGTGTCGGACATGGTGGGAAGTCACCCCGTCGTGGTCGCTGCTTGTGCTGGTGCAGGGCTGCGCGCGATCCGCGAGGGCCGCCCACCACAGCGACCGCACCAACGGCGCGGCGGCCCATGGTGTGCGTGGGCACGGCCGCGTAACCTCGGGCGAATTCTAGCCATGCGCCCCCGGGCCACCGCCCGGCGGCCCGGCAGGTCACGGTTCCTGCGCCGGCCCCGGAGCGGTCAGCGGGCCGCGACGAGGTCCCGCAGCGCCTGCTTGTCCGGCTTGCCGCTCGGCGCCAGCGGGGGCGCGTCGATGAGGGTCACCGACGCGGGTGCGGACGCGGCGCCGAGTTCCCGTACGAGGAGCGCCGTCAGCTCGGCGGGGTCGGGGGCGCGGCCCGCGCGGGGGACCACGAAGGCGTGCGCGGCCTCGCCGGTGCGCTCGTCGGGTGCGCCGACCACATACGCCTGGTCGACGTCGGGGTGGGTGGCGAGGACGCGTTCGAGGCCGCCCGCGTAGTGGACGATCGCGTTGACGATGACCACGTCGCGGGTCCTGCCGGTGAGCCGCACCAGGCCGTCGGTACCGATGCTGCCGAGGTCGCGGGTGCGGGTCCAGCCGTCGTGGAGGACCTCCCGGGTCTCCTCCGGGTCGTTCCAGTAGCCGCGGAAGGCGCCGGGGCTGCGCACCCAGATCTCGCCGGTCGCGCCCGGCGCCACCGGGTCGCCCTGCTCGTCGCGCACGGTGGCGGAGACGGTGTCGATGAGGCGGCCGACGGAGTCGAACGGCGGGTTCGCGCCGCGCAGTTCGTCCGGCGACAGCAGGGTGAGCATGCCCGTCTCGGTCTGGCCGTAGCCCTGGTGGACGGCGGGCCCGATGCGCTCGACCGCCTCGGCGAGCCGGTGCGGGGGCACGGGGGAGCCCGCGACCAGCAGGACCCGCAGGCTGCCGGTGTCCACCGGCCGGGTCCTGAGGGTGTCGAGCACCTGGTGGAGCCTGGCCACGGTCAGCAGGCAGGCGGTGATCCGGTGCTCGGCGAAGATCTCGGGGAAGCGGGGCGGCCCCTCCGGTATCACCGCGGTGCCGCCGCCGAGCAGGCACAGGCCGAGGTGTTCGAAGATCACGGCGCTCGTCAGCGTGCCGAACAGGAGGTAGCGGCCGTAGCCGGCGGCGAGTGCGCGGGTCCGCTCCGTCCACCGGTGCGGTGCCCAGGACCAGTGCTGCGACATGGCCCCGTAGGTCACCTCGCAGCCCTTGGGGCGTCCCGTGCTGCCGCTGGTCAGGTGGATGAGGGCGACGGCTTCCGGCCGGCCGCGCGGCGCCAGCGCGTCGGGCTCGGGGTGGCGGTCGAGCAGGTCGGCGCCGAACTCCAGCAACGGCCGCCCGGACGCGGCGAGTTCGGGCCGGTCGTGCGCGTGGTCGGTGAGCACCGCGTCCACACCGGCATCGCTGCCGTCGCCGTCCGCCGCCGGGCGCGCGCCGCCCGCCGCCCGGCCGCCGTCGAGCACGAGCCGCAGGTGGGCGCCGGTCAGCCCGGGGCGCAGGCCGATCACCCGGCAGCCCAGGACGTGGGCGGCGAGCTGCGCGGCGAACGCCTCAGGAGTGACGTCGGCGGCGAGCGCGACCGTGCTGCCGGGGCCGAGCCCCGCGGCGGCCAGACCCGCGGCGAAGCGGCCCGTCAGCGCGAGGACCTCGCCGCGCGTCACGGTGCGCGCACGGTGCTCGAAGGCGGGCGCTGCGGGGGCGGCGCCGAAGGCGTCGATGAGGGCACCGGGGAACACCGGGGCGGTCGAATTTTCCACTTCGTCTCCACTCGGCAGGGCGCGAAAGGGTGAAAACCGGCTCGTCTGCAATTGCGCCGGGATACGGGCCGCGACTTCCGACGGACGCGGTCCTGCGGAAGCGCGCGTGATCGTGTCCCCCGGGCGCTCCGCGACCGCCTGGCGACCCGCGCAGGGGATTCCCATTGTTCGCCCGCCAGGCCGGAATGTGGCGTGTGACTTACATCACGAATGCGCGGCGTGGTGCTGTGCTTTAAGTGTCAAGTACTGTGGGCGACCGCAGAGAGACGGGAGAATCCATGTCCGACGAAGGCCAGGTCGATTACCTCATCCTCGGCGCGGGTCCCGCGGGGCTCCAGGCGGGTTACTACCTGGAGAGAACCGGGCGTTCCTATCTCATTGTGGAGGCCGGGGACGCGCCTGGGACGTTCTTCACTGCATTCCCCAGGCACCGCACGCTCATTTCGTCCAACAAGGTCCACACCGGCTGGGACGACCCCGAGCTCAGGCTGCGCACCGACTGGAACTCGCTCCTCTCGGACGACGGGCCCCTTTTCACCTCGTACACCCCGCGCTACTTCCCGCCCGCCGACGCGCTCGTCCGCTACCTGGCCGACTTCGCCGCGGCGCACCGCCTGCGCGTCAGCCACGGCACCCGCATCGAGCGGATCACCCGGCCGCGGCCCGGCGGCCCGTTCGTCGCCCGCGCCGCGGACGGCCGCGAGTTCAGCGCCGCCCGGCTGATCGTCGCCACCGGCGTGAGCCGGCCGTACGTGCCCGGCATCGACGGGGTCGAGAACGCGGAGCTCTACACCGACGTCTCCGTCGACCCGGCCGACTTCACCGACCAGCGGGTCCTGATCATCGGCCGCGGGAACTCGGCGTTCGAGACCGCGGACAACCTCATCGAGACCGCCGCCGTCATCCATGTCGCCGGGCCGGGATCGCTGCGGCTCGCCTGGCAGACCCATTTCGTGGGACACCTCAGGGCGGTCAACAACAACTTCCTCGACACCTACCAGCTCAAATCGCAGAACGCCCTGCTCGAAGGCACGGTGCAGCGCATCAGAAAAGACGGCGACGGATACGTCGTCAGCATTTCGTTCGACCGGGTCGACGAGATCGTGAAGGACGTGCGGTACGACCGGGTGATTCTGGCCACCGGATTCCGTTTCGACGCCTCCCTGTTCTCCGAGGAATGTCGCCCGGAACTCACCATAAAGGACAGGTTCCCGGCCCAGACCGACGCCTGGGAATCCGTGAACATACCGGACATGTATTTCGCGGGCACGCTCACCCAGGTGCGCGACTTCAAGAAATCCACCAGCGGATTCATCCACGGTTTCCGCTACGGCGTACGCGCACTCCACCGCATACTGGAACGCCGCTACCACGGCATCCCCTGGCCCGCGGGCGACCTGCCCGCGGACGCCGCGGCCGTGGCCGACGCCGTCATCGCGCGCGTCAACCGCAGCTCGGCGCTGTGGCAGCAGTTCGGCTTCCTCGGCGACGCGGTGCTCCTCGGCACGGACGGCTCCGTGCGCTACTGCGAGGAGATCCCCGTGGCGCACCTGCACTCCGCCGCCGCGGCGGGCACCACCTTCGACGGCGTCGCCGAGTACTTCACCGTCACCCTCGAATACGGCGCCGACCACGACGTCATCAACCCCTTCGACGTGTCCGTGCGCAGGCCGGGACAGCAGGACACCACCGGGCTCGACGGACGCTATCTCCACCCCGTCGTACGCCACTTCACCGCGGGGACGGCGGAGCCCGCCGCCGAGCACCACCTCACGGAGAACCTGGAGAACGAGTGGGACAGCGAGAGCGTCCACCGGGCCCCGCTGCGCGCGTTCCTCGAAACCCGGCTGCCCGCGGGCGCGACCGCGCGCTCCGCCGGCTGACCGATGGCGCCCGAGCGGCTGCGGGCCGCCGGCGGCCCGCACGGCGGCGGCCCCGGCCTGCCCCGCGGCGCGGTCGCGCCGCGGCAGACCGCGGAGCCCCTGGACCTGCCCGCGCCGCAGGAGCGCGCCCGGGCCCGGCTGCCGCGCGCGCACTACGACTTCTACGCGGGCGGCGCGGGCGACGAGCGGGCACTCGCCGACAACGAGCGCGCCTTCGGCCGCCTCGCCCTGCTGCCGCGCGTCCTGCGGGGCGCCGGCGCCCCCGACACGTCGGTCGCCCTGCTCGGCGACCGCGCCGCCTTCCCGGTGTTCGTCTCGCCCACCGCCTTCCACCGGCTCGCCCACCCCGAGGGCGAACGGGCCACCGCACGCGCCGCGGCGGCCGCCGGCACCGTCCTCGTCACCGGCGTCGCCGCCACCGCGCCGGTCGCCGAGGTCACGGCCGCGGCCCGCGGGCAGAACCCGGACGCCGCCGTCTGGTTCCAGCTCTACCCGCACCCCGAGCACGCCGTCACCGCGGAACTCGCGCGCCGCGCCGAGCGCGCGGGCTGCTCGGCGCTCGTGGTCACCGCCGACTCGCCGGTCTTCGGCCGCCACACCCGCGACCTGCGCAACGGCTTCACCGACCTGCCGCGAGGACTCGCCGCCGAGAACATGCGCGGCCTGCCGGGCGGCCCCCCTGACGCCGTACGCCCCATCGCCATGTCGCCCGCGCTGTCCTGGGACGACCTGCGGCGGCTGCGCGCCGCCACCCGGCTGCCCGTCGTGCTCAAGGGAGTCCTGCACCCCGAGGACGCGCGCCTCGCGGTGGCCGAGGGCGTCGACGCCGTCCTCGTCTCCAACCACGGCGGGCGCCAGCTCGACGCCGCGCCCGCCGCGCTCGACGCCCTGCCCGCGGTCGCCGACGCCGTCGCCGGCCGCGTGCCCGTCCTGCTCGACGGCGGGGTGCGGCGCGGCACCGACGCCGCGATCGCCCTCGCGCTCGGCGCCACGGCGGTCGGGGCCGGCCGCCCCGTGCTGTGGGGCCTCGCCGCCGGAGGCGAGCAGGGCGTACGCGCCGTACTCGAAACCCTGCGGGACGAGTTCGACCACACGCTGGCGCTGTGCGGCGCCGCGCGCCCCTGCGACCTCACCCGCGACCAGGTCGTGCCGCGCGGCCCCGCCGCCGGCGACACCCGAGGAGCTGCCCCATGGTGACACGGAAGACGGCGCTCGCCTCGCTGGCGGGCGCCCTCGCGCTCAGCACCCCCCTCTGGCTGCCCAGGTCGGTGGTGGCCCTGCGGATGAAGGTGTTCGCGGCGGTCAACGGCGACGACGCCGTCACCTTCCCCGACGCGACCGTGGGCCCCGACCGCTTCGAGGAGGTCTACGGGCACCCCGCGGCCGGCGGGCGCAGCAAGGGCGCCGCGCTCTCCGACCTGTTCTGGTACTGGCTCTCGCCCGGCGCCGACGTCCACCAGGAGCACCTGGAGGCCGGCGAGCGCTACGAGCAGGTCGCCCGCACCACCCGGGCGATCCTCGCGGGACCCTCCGACGAGCTGTACGAGGCCGCGGCCCGCTGCACCGCCCGGGTCCTCGACGAGGCGGCCACCGGGCGCGTCACCCTGGTGCGGCTGCGCGACCTGATGATGCCGGTGTGGGCCGAGTTCTTCTACACCCTCGTGTTCCGCGAACCCTGCCCGCCCGAGGCGCGCCGGCTCATCACGGACAACGCCGAGGACGTGGTCAACGCCCTCAAGTGCACCCGCCCCCGCCACCTGCGGCGCAGGGCCCGCCTCACCCGCTACCTCGAACGGCGCCTCGCCGCCGGGGACGTGCCCCACCCGCTGCCGCCCCTGCTCTCCGCGCGCGACCGCGTCTACTACCTCCAGGGCACCTTCTTCAACACCGCCGTCGTGCAGATGTCCGAGGCCATGGCGCACCTGCTGCTCGCACTCGCCCACCACGGCGACATCCAGGAGCGCATCGCCGCCGCACCCGACGACGACCGGCTGCTCGGCAACGCCATGGACGAGACGTTCCGGCTCTACCCCCTCTTCGGCGTCGCCCACCGGATCACCACCGGCGACATCGACCCTGGCGACGGCGCCGTCATCCCCGCAGGCTCCGTCCTCTGCTTCAGCTACCCCGACTACCACGCCTCCGGCTACCGCGACCCGGACACCTTCGACCCGGACCGCTGGAACTCCCTGTCGGCCAAGGACGCCCACCACATCCCGTTCGGCGTGGCGGCCAACCGGCCCTGCCCCGCCTGGCGGCTCGCGCCCCTCGTGATGCGCGCCGCCACCCGCGAGGTGCTGCGCCGCTTCACCCTGGAGTCCGGCGCCTCCCACACCAGGTCCATCCCGCACCGTGCCCCCTGCCTGCTCGTCGCCCGCGACCGGCCGCTGCCGCCCCGCGCCGCGCTCGCCGCGCGCACCGCGCTGCGGCTGCGGGACGCCTTCGAGGACGCGGGCCGCGGCACCCTCCAACTCGGCCTCGGCACCTGGATGGTGCTCGACGCCCGCAGGCAGCGGCAGGCCGCCGCGTACTTCGAGACGCACGACACCCAGGGCCGCCCGCTCGCCGCCGACGCCCCCGCCACCTGCCCGTACGCGGCGGCGGGCAGCGCGTAACGCCCCCACGGACCGCTCCTCCCCGACATCCCGCCCGTACGGGCCGCTTCGCGGCCTGCCCCGGCCCGTACGGGCCACCCCCCCGACGCCCGCAGCACCGGAAGGTCGTCCCCGTGTCCGCGACAGAGCTCGGCCCCGCCTTCTTCCTCTCCGTCGTCGTCATCCTCCTCGTCTGCCGCGGCGTCGGCCGGCTGCTGCGCCTGGTCGGCCAGCCGCCGGTGGTCGGCGAAATGGTCGCAGGCGTCGTCCTCGGCCCCTCCGTGCTCGGCTATGCCGCGCCCGGCGTCGAACGGCAGCTGTTCCCCGACGACCTCAGGCCCGTCCTGTACGTGGTGGGGCAGGTCGGGCTCGTCGTCTTCATGTTCCTCGCGGGCTACGAGTTCCACACCGACCGGATCAGACGCGTCCTGCGGCCCGCGCTCGCCGTCTCCGCCGCCGGCACCCTCGCACCGCTCGCCCTCGGGATCGGCGTCACGGTGCTGCTGCGCGACACGGACGGCCTGTTCCCGCACGGGGTGCCGCTGACCGTCTCCGCGCTGTTCGTCGGCGTCACCCTCGCCATCACCGCGTTCCCCATGCTGGCCCGCATCATCACGGAACGCGGCCTGACCGGCACCCGGTTCGGCTCCCTCTCGCTGGCCGCAGGCGCCCTCGACGACGCCGTCGCCTGGGTGCTGCTCGCCGGTGTGCTCAGCCTCGCGGACGGCAGCGCCCACTCCTTCCTGCTGGCGCTCGCGGGGACGGCCGGGCTCGTGCTCGCACTCGTCGCCTTCTCCAGGGCGCGCCGCCGCGCGGAGCGGCTCGCGGCCGCCGCGCCGCCCGACACCGTGCTCCTCGCGACCGTCCTGCTGCTGTTCTTCGCCGCCTGGTACACCGACAGGATCGGGCTCTACGCCGTCTTCGGCGCGTTCAGCCTCGGCGTCGTCTTCCCGCGCACCCCGCCCGTGGCGCGGGCCGTCGCGGTCATCGCCCCCGTCAGCCGCATCGTGTTCCTGCCGCTGTTCTTCACGTACTCCGGCCTCAACACCGACATCGGCCTTCTCTCCGACCCCTCCGTCCTCCTCTTCGCCGCCTGCAGTGTGGTCCTCGCCGTCCTCGGCAAGTTCGGCGCCTGCCTGCTCGCCGCCCGCGCCGCGGGGGAGCGCCCTGAGGTCGCGCTGCGCGTGGGCACCCTGATGAACGCGCGCGGCCTGATGCAGCTCATCGCCATCAACGTCGGGCTCGCCGCGGGCATCGCCACGCCCGCCATGTTCACCGTGCTGGTCATGGTCGCGCTCGTCACCACGGTGATGGCGAGCCCCCTGCTGACGCTCTGGGACCGCGTGGACCGCAGGCGCGGCAGGCCGCTCGAAACGGCGGCGCGTGACCCGCTCACCGAACCCGGAGCCCGCGACCCCCGGCCGGTGGAACTCCCGGGCTCCTAGGACGTGTCCCGGCGGCCATGCGAGGAGCCGGATGACGAGAGTCGCCGCGCCGGCGGTGCCGAGGCGGACAAGCTTTAGTCGGCGGTCATCGCGGGGTAGTCCGTGTATCCCTCCTCGCCACCGGCGTAGTACGTGTCGCGGTTGCCCGCGGTAAGGGGGTGGCCGTAAGCGAAGCGGTCGACGAGGTCCGGGTTGGCGATGAAGGGGGCGCCGAAGGAGACCGCGTCGGCGAGGTTCCGTTCGAGCAGGTCGTTGGCGCTCTCCTGGGTGAAGCCGAGGTTGGCGACGACGGCGCCCCGGTAGTGGCTGCGGTAGCGCGTGAAGGCGGTGAGGGTGTCGTCGGCTCCCGTGCCGGGTTCGGGGCCCACAAGATGGAGGTAGGCAAGGCCGCTGTCGCCGAGGCGCTTGAGGAGCTGGTCGTAGTCGGCAAGCAGCTCGGGGCCCGCGGTGAAGGCGGGGCCGCGGTTCCAGTAGGGGGTGAGTCTGACGGCGGTACGGTCGCTGCCCCACACGCCGCTGACAGCGTCCACGATGTCGAGGAGGAACTGGGCCCGCCTCTCCGTGCTGCCGCCGTAGGCGTCGGTGCGCCGGTTGAGGCGGGGGTTGAGGAACTGGGCCACGAGGTGCTGTGCCTGCGCGTGGATCTCCAGACCGTCGAACCCGGCGCGCAGGGCGTTGGCGGCGGCCTGCCGGTAGGTGTCGATGGTGGTGGCGATCTCCGCGGCGGTCAGGGCGCGCGGGGTGAGGGTCTCCTTCGGTCCTTCGCGGGTGAAGGACATCTCCTGCGGGTTGATCGCCGAAGGGCCCGCCGGGAGTGTGCCGCCGAGGTGGTCCGGGTGGGAGACGGCGCCGACGTGGCCGAGCTGCGAGACGATCCGCCCTCCGGCGGCGTGCACGGCTTCGGTGACCCTGGCCCAGCCGTCGGTCTGGGCGTCCGTGTAGATGCCGGGCACGTTGACGAAGCCGATGGCGTCCGTGCTGACCCAGGTGCCCTCGCTGACGATCAGGCCGGCGCCGGCGCGCTGCGCGTAGTAGGCGGCGTGCAGGCCGGTGGGGGCCAGCTCGGCGTTACCGGCACGGGCACGCGTCATGGGGGCCATGACGACGCGGTTGGGCAGGGCGAGCCCGCCCAGTCGGACGGGCCGCAGAAGGGGCTGGGTACCGGATGCCGGGGCATGGTCGGACATGGGGTCTCTCTTTCGTGGCGTGGCGGAAGGCGCTCCCCGGGAAGGCGTGCGGGAGCACGGCGGGCGGGCTCCCCGCGGACCCGAGGGGCACCGACAGGCGGGGGCTCAGTCCTGCTTGAGGACGTGGAGGGCCGACAGGGGGCCGCCGAGCTGCATGAGGCGTCCTCCCTCTCGCAGGGTTCCGAGGTCGACGGGCGCGAAGCCGAAGCCGGCCGTCAGGTCCTGCACGGTGTTCTTGGCGTCGGCGTCGTCACCGGCGAGGAACAGCACCTGCCGCCCGGCCTCGTGGCGAGGGTCGGGGGCGATGAACTGCGCGTAGAGGGTGTTGAAGGCCTTGACCAGGCGCGCCCCGGGGAGCAGGGACGACACGTACTCGCTTCCGGTGAGGTCGCCCAGGTCGGCGATCCTCGGGTTCGGGGGAAAGGAGGCGAACTGGTTGGTGGCGTCGATGACGACGGTGCCGTCCATGCGGGGCAGCGCGGTGACGGCGTCGGGGATCCGCGGCCAGGGGACCGCGAGCAGGACGAGGTCCGCGGCGGCGGCCTCCGCGGGGGTCGCGGCTGTCGCGAGCGCGCCGAGGTCCTCGACCACCGGGGCCAGGGACGCGGGGCCGCGGCTGTTGCTGAGCACGACCTCGTGGCCCTGGCGGATCGCGTGCCGGGCGACGGCCTGGGCGATGATTCCGGCTCCGAGGGTGCCGATCCGCATCAGGCGGCCCTCCGTCCGGAGCCGGTGGACCGCGGCGTGGTGAGCAGGACGGTGCCGCTCTTGGCCGGGCGGCGGGCGTGCTCGACGGCCGCCGTGAAGTCGGCGAGGTCGTAGCGGGCCGCGACCTCGAACAGGTCCGGGGTGCTCTGCGCCAGGTCCAGCGCGAACGCGACGTCCTGGGCACGCTCCTGCGGGGTACGGCTCAGCCACCGCAGCACGTTCACCCCCCGCACCGTCAGCTCCCGCGCGACGAGGGGCAGCGACTCCAGCGAGGTCGTGCCGGAGCCCAGCCGTCCGTAGGAGATCAGGGTGCCGCCGTCGGCGAGCAGTCCGGTGAGGTCCTGGGTCAGGGCGCCGCCGACGCTGTCGAGTACCACGTGCACACCGTGTTCGCCGCCGTGTCCGCGCACTTGGTCCCGCCAGTCGTCGTCGCAGGTGGCGACCGTGGGGAAGGAGGGGTACAGGGTGCGCATCCGCCGGGCGCCCGCGGTGCTGCGCACGAGGTTGATCAGCCGAAGCCCGTGGCGGACCGCGGCCGCGGCGACCAGCCTGCCGAGGGAGGAGCCCGCGGCGGTCTGGAGGACGGGGCCCTTCCGTCCACGCAGGGCGTTCTCCGCCGCGCGGTACAACATGCTCAGCGTCAGCGGGTTGACCAGCATCAGGGCCGCGGTCTCGTCGCTGACACCGTCCGGCACCGGCACCGCGAGACCGGCCGGGACCACGACGGCGTCGCTCCACGTCCCCGGCACCGGGAAGACGGCCACGCGCTGCCCCGGACGCAGGTCGTGGACGTGCGCCCCGGCGCTCTCGACGACGCCCATCCCCTCCACCCCGGGAGTCCTGGCCCGCGCATACTGCTCCGGCGCCCCCCGCACTCCCTCCACACCGACCAGGTCGCCCAGGTGTACGGGCCTGACCAGCATGCGCACCAGAACCTCTCCGGGACCGGGAGCCGGGGGGCTGGGCCTCTCCTCCAGCGTCAGTACCTGTGCGGCTTCTCCCTGCCGGGTGTGCTCCACGGTGCGCATGAGTTCCTCCACATGGCGACGGCGTTATTGATGACGCTCAACATTAATAGTAATGATGAGAGGTAACATCGAAAACGTCAAACACTGCCGACGCGGGAGGGCGGCCATGCCGCGGATCACCAGAGAAGACAAGGCCAGGAACCGGCGGAACATCGTCGAGGCGGCAGGGCGCATGTTCCGCTCGCGGGGCGTCGACGCCGTCGGGATCGCCGACCTGATGAAGGAGGCGGGCCTGACTCACGGCGGCTTCTACAACCACTTCGCGTCCAAGGGCGATCTGGCCGCCGAGGCGTGCAGCGCCTCGTTCGAGGCGTCCCTGGGCGCCCTTGAACAGGCCCGCGAGGAAGGCGCGGGCCCCGCGGGTTCGCCGTTGGAGCGCGTGGTGGACGGCTACCTCTCGGCCGCCCACCGCGACGCCCAGGACGGCGGTTGCCCGTCCGCCTCCCTGGTCGTCGACGCCGGACGGCACAGCGACACCGTCCAGAACGCCTACGCGGGCGGCGTGGAGGGGTATCTCACGGGCTTCGCCGAGGAGTTCGCCCGTGAGCACGAAGGGGAGACCACCTCGGAGGAGGCGCGGAACCGGGCGGTGCTGCTGCTCAGCCGGCTCGTGGGGGCGATGGCACTCGCCCGCGCGGTGCGCCAGGTCCAGCCGGAGCTGTCCGACGAGATTCTGCGGACCTGCCGCGCCCACGCCCTCGACTGACCGGCCGACTCGGGCCCGTACCCCCGCGCCGCCCGTTGCGCCCTCCACCCCCTCGGAGCCCTGCGCCGTCGCACCGGGCGGCGGTGGGGCGCTCGCGCACCGCGCTCACCTCACACCGACTCGGCCGAGCCGCACCGCCACCCCGACAACTCCCGTCATCCGGCTCCGCACATGATGGCCCGGCCTGATCCAAACGAAAGACCCTAGGCGCCGGTGCTGCCGTCGATGCTCTCCCTGACGATGTCCGCGTGGCCGGCGTGCCGGGCGGTCTCCTCGATCATGTGGAGCAGCACCCACCGCAGGTTCCGGTGGGCGAGTTCGGGCCGCGCGCAGGGGGCGTCGAGCGCAAGACCCGCGGTGATCTCCCGCGAGAGGGCCACCTGCTCTGCGTAGAAGGCCGCCCAACGCCCCACCGTGTCGCGCTCGTCGACGCGGAAGTCCTCCTCCTGCCAGCGTGGGATGTCCGCGGGGGACCACGCGCCGCCGAGCGCACGCCCCGCGACGACGGCCTGGAACCACCGGCGCTCCCAGAGCGCGCAGTGCTTGAGCAGACCGAGCAGCGACAGCGAACTCGCCGTCGGCGCCGTACGGGCGTCCGCGTCGGAGACGCCCTCGACCTTGCGGAGCAGGTCGGCGCGCTGCTTGTCGAGGAAGCCGCAGAGAGCTTCCCGCTCGGTGGTGGTCGGGAACTGTTCGGCTGTCATGTCATGGACGCTACCGGACCACGGGGAGCCCCCGACCGGCCGCCGGTCCGCGCCACTCGGCGCGCGACGGCCCGGGCGAGGACCGCCAACTTCGGCCGGACTAGCGGTCCTTCTGGCCTCCTCGCCGCAACGGTGCCTGCTGGAGCGGCGCCTGCTGGAGGGGGACCGGCCGGTACAGGGGAGTGGTGCCCCTCACGCCCCTCGTCTCCCCGCGCGGCGACGGCTGCCTCCCGGCCCCGGTGCCGGCCGAAGCCGGCCCGCCGCTGCGGGCGTCGGCGCGCACGCCCGTACCCGCCGTCCCGCTGCCGGGATCTTCTGCCGGGTGCCCCGTACCCGCCCCGGCGCCCGGCTCCTCGGCCGGGGCCCGTACCTCCGCCACCGCGCAGGGCGCGGCGGGCGTCGCGTACGGCAGCCGCAGCACACCGTCCGCGGTCCACAGGCCCGCCCCGGTGAGCCAGCCGGGCGGCGGCGCCACCAGGTGCAGCGCCCGGTCGGCGGGCCGCCAGAGGCCCACGCACGCGCCACCGGGGCCGTCGACGCGGAAGGCCACGGCGCAGCTCTCCGGTGTGAGCACCTGCCCCGGCTGGGTGGCGAACGGCGTCAGCACGCGTCCTGCGGGCCGCAGGCACTCGGGGAAGCGGACCGGCCGCGTGCTGCCGAGCACGCCCCAGCCGATCCTGTCGTGCCCCGGCGCGTTCGAACGGATCAGCAGCAGCCCGCTGTCCGGGTCGGCGAACAGCAGCCGGTCGTCGCTCTCCTCGGCGATCTCGAGCAGCGGCGACAGCTCGCCGCCGCGCTCCAGGTCGACGGTGACCGTCTTCACCACGCCTCCGGTCTCCCGGTCGAGCGCGAGGAGCCGTCCCGTACGGTCGAGCCACGCGCCGCCCGAGCAGCGGCCGGGCACCCGTGCGACCAGTTCGGGCCCGGACGCGCCGACCCGCCACAGGGCGGTGCCGTCGGGGCCTGGCGCGAGCGCGTGGACCAGGTTCCCGCCCGGCGCGGGCGGCAGCAGCGTGAGGTGGGGGCACTCCACCGCGCCGAGCGGCACCTCGCCGGTGCCAGGTCCGGTCGGATACAGCAGCGAGAAGGCCCAACGCGCCGCCACCCGGCGGCAGATGAGCACGCGCCCGTCCGCCAGCGGCTGCACTTGGCTGTCCGGCTCCTCCGGCTGCCCGAGCGGCAGCGGCACGGCGTACGGCTCGGGCCCGGTGAGCGTCCACCGCTCGGGGAACCACACGGGCGCCGCCCCCGCCCCTTCGAACAGCCGCTCGGGCGCCGCGCCCGCGCTCCCTCCGGGGCGCGCGGCCACCAGCCGCGCGCCGTACGCCCCGTCCGCGCTGACGGCGAGCGCGGCGGGGCGCGCTTCCGCGGCCTCCGCGGCACGCGGCCCGGACGCCGACGCCCCCGCCCCACGGGGCGCGGCATGCGCCGCGACGGCGGGAGATCCGGGGGCATCCGCCCCGGTCGGCGCGCTCCGTACCGGCGCGGCGGGGTCACCCGACGTCGCGGGCGGCACCGGGCGGGGCGCCCGGTCCTGGCGGGCCATGGGGTCCGGGTCGGCCGTCCGTTTTGAACCGGTCGTCCGGCCCGCGCCGGCCGGCGGGGCGCCTGTGCCAGGACCGTTCGGCCCGACCGGGCGGGCCGGCTCGACCTGCTCGGCGGGGCGGGCCGGGCCGGCCTGCCGTACAGCCCGCACCGCCCGGTCCGCGGCCCGTCCGCCAGGCGTCGCGCGGCTCGCGGCCCCGCCCTCCGCGGGGTTCCCGTCCCCACCGGCCCCGGCCTGGGGGTCGCTCCCGGGGTGCGGGCCGGGTCCTGCGGCTCGGCCCGGCTCGGGGCCGTACCCCTCGCCGTACCCCTCCTCGGAGCCGTACCCCTCTTCGAGGCCGGAGGCGGCCGGGGCCTCGGGGCCCCCGGAGCCGGTGGACGCCGGGGCCTGCGGGCCCCCGGGCCCGGTGGCTCCCGGGTGCGGCGAACCGGTTCCTCCGGCCGCGTCGGCCGGCCCCGCGGGCTCCGTGCCGACGGCGAGAGCGGTCATCGGTGTCATCGGTGCGTCACCTCCGGCCACGAAGCTAAGTTCGTACTTCCAGCCGAACAACGAGAGACGACCGTCTTCACACGTACGAGTGGTGATGGGGTGATTTGCCGGGAACCACAGGGACGCCTGTGCTCAGCGGGAACACCGGCCACGGGACCCGCGCCCCGGCGACGCCCCCGCGGCCCGGCCCCCGCCCCGCCCGCGTCAGCCGGTCCCCGCTTCCCCGCGGGGCGTGCGCCGCCCCGCGCCAGGTAGCCTTTCCGGCGTGCCCCGTCTGTCCGAAGTCATCGCCGCGCTCGACGCCCTCTGGCCGCCCGACCTGGCGGAGCAGTGGGACGCGGTCGGGACCGTGTGCGGCGACCCCGACGCCGCCGTCGAGCGCGTGCTCTTCGCCGTCGACCCGGTCCAGGAGATCGTGGACGAGGCCGTCGCGCTCGGCGCGCAGCTGCTGGTCACCCACCACCCGCTCTACCTGCGCGGCACCACCACCGTCGCGGCCGGCACCTTCAAGGGCCGCGTCGTCCACACGCTGATCCGGCAGGGCATCGCCCTGCACGTCGCGCACACCAACGCCGACACCGCGGACCCCGGCGTCTCCGACGCCCTCGCCGACGCCCTCGGCCTGCGCGTCGTGCGCCCGCTCGTGCCCGACCCGCGGGACCCGGCGGGCCGCCGCGGCCTCGGCCGGGTCTGCGAGCTCGACGCCCCGACGTCGCTGCGCCACTTCGCGGCCAGGGCCGCCCACCGCCTGCCCGCCACCGCGCAGGGCATCCGCGTCGCAGGGGACCCCGAGGGCCCGGTGCGCACGGTCGCGGTCAGCGGAGGCTCGGGCGACAGCCTCTTCGCCGAGGCGCGCGCCGCGGGCGTCGACGCCTTCCTCACCGCCGACCTGCGCCACCACCCCGCCTCCGAGGCCACCCAGCACTCCCCGCTCGGCCTGGTGGACGCCGCGCACTGGGCCACCGAGTGGCCCTGGTGCGAGCAGGCCGCCGCCCAGCTCGACGAGATCTCCGACCGCCACGGCTGGGACCTGCGGGTCCATGTCTCCGCGACGGTCACCGACCCCTGGTCGGCACACTTCGCGTCGCAGGCGCGCCCCGTGCCGCCGCCGCCCGCCACCGCCACCGCCACGAACCCACCGGGAGCCCCCAACTGAACGCCGCGCCAGCCGACCAGCTCCGACTCCTCGACGTCCAGGCCCTCGACGTACGGCTGTCGCAGCTCGCCCACCGCCGCTCCGCGCTGCCCGAGCACGCGGAGCTCGAAGCGCTCGCCAAGGACCTCGCGCAACTGCGCGACCTGCTGGTCGCCGCGCAGACGGAGGAGAGCGACACCGCACGCGAGCAGACCAAGGCCGAGCAGGACGTGGACCAGGTGCGCACCCGCGCCGCCCGCGACCAGCAGCGCCTGGACTCCGGCGCCGTGACCTCGCCGAAGGACCTGGAGAACCTCCAGCGCGAGATCGCCTCGCTGGCCCGCCGCCAGAGCGACCTGGAGGACGTCGTCCTCGACGTGATGGAGCGCCGCGAGTCCGCGCAGGGCCGCGTCGCCGAGCTCACCGAGCGGCTCGCCGCCGTGCAGGCCGCCTCCGACCAGGCGGCCGCGCGGCGCGACGAGGCGACCGCGGGCATCGACACCGAGATCGCCGGCGTCCGCAAGGAGCGCGAGGCCGTCGCCGCCTCGGTCCCCGCCGACCTGCTCAAGCTGTACGAGAAGCTGCGCGAGCAGCAGGACGGCGTCGGCGCCGCCCGCCTCTTCCAGCGCAGGTGCGAGGGGTGCAGGCTCGAACTGAACATCACCGAGCTGAACGACGTGCGCGCCGCGGCGCCCGACGCCGTGGTGCGCTGCGAGAACTGCCGCCGCATCCTGGTCCGCACGGCCGAGTCCGGCCTGTAGCGAGACCGGGCGGCGGCGCCGGGGACGGCACGACGGCACGGGGACGGCACAGGGCGACAGCGACGGCACGGGGAGGGTGACGGCAGCGGTGACCGCGTACGACGTGGAGGCGGGCGGCGGCTCGCGGGGCAATCCGGGACCCGCGGGGTACGGCGCCGTCGTCCTCGACCCCGGGACAGGCGAGACGCTCGCCGAGACCGCCGAGTACCTCGGCACCGCCGGCGGCAACGTGGCGGAGTACCGCGGCCTGATCGCGGGGCTGCGCGCCGCGCACGCCCTCGATCCGGCCGCCGAGGTCCGGGTACGGATGGACTCCCGGCTCGTGGTCGAGCAGATGACGGGCGGCTGGCGCGTCCACCACCCCGAGTTGCGCGCCCTCGCCGAAGAGGCGGCCGGGATCTTCCCGCCCGAGCGGGTCGTCTACGTGTGGGTCCCGCGCGAACGCAACCGCCACGCCGCCCGGTTGGCGGACGAGGCGATGGACGCGGGCGCGCGCGGCGAGGCGTGGGACCCCGCCGCGTCCACGGCCGCCGGGTCACCAGCCGCGGCGGCGGGCGCGAGCAGGCCCGCGGTGGGCTGGGGCTCCGCGCCCGACCTGGGCGCGCCCACCACGTTCCTGCTGCTGCGGCACGGTGAGACGGCGCTCACCCCTCAGAAGCGGTTCTCCGGGAGCGGCGGCAGCGACCCCGAACTCTCCGCCGCGGGCCGCAGGCAGGCCGCTGCCGTCGCCACCGCGCTCGCCGCCCGCGGCACCGTGCAGGACATCGTCTCCTCCCCGCTGCGCCGCTGCCGGGAGACCGCGGGCGCCGTCGCCGACCGCCTCGGCCTCGGCGTCACCGTCGAGGACGGCCTGCGCGAGACCGACTTCGGCGCGTGGGAGGGCCTCACCTTCGCCGAGGTGCGGGAACGGTACAGGGACGACCTCGACGCCTGGCTCGCCTCGCCCGGCGCGGCGCCGACCGGCGGCGGCGAGAGCTTCACCGCCGTGGGCGAGCGGGTGGAGGCGGCGCGCCGCCGCCTCGTGGAGCGCCACGCGGGCCGCACGGTCCTCGTCGTCACCCATGTCACGCCCATCAAGACGCTGGTGCGGCTGGCGCTCGGCGCGCCGCCCGAGTCGCTGTTCAGGATGGAGCTCTCGCCCGCCGCCACCTCCGCCGTCGCCTACTACGCGGACGGCAACGCCTCGGTGCGGCTGTTCAACGACACGTCGTACCTGACCTGACCTGACCTGACCTGGTCCGACCTGCACGCCCTCGCCGCCGGGCGGTGCCTCAGGCCCTGCGGCTGTCCTGGAGGGTGGACGCCTCGCGGGCCAGCGCCTCGACCCGGTCCCAGTCGCCCGCCTCGACGGCGTCCTGGGGGACCATCCACGTGCCGCCGACGCAGCTCACGTTCGGCAGCGCGAGGTACCGCGGCGCCGACTCGGCGGTGATGCCGCCGGTCGGGCAGAACCGCGCGCGCGGCAGCGGGCTGGAGAGCGACCTCAGGTACGGGATGCCACCGGCCGCCTCGGCCGGGAAGAACTTCATCTCGGTGACGCCGCGCTCCAGCAGCGCCACCACCTCCGACGTGGTGGACACGCCGGGCAGGAACGGCACGCCCGACGCCTCCATCGCGGCCAGCAGCGTGTCCGTCCAGCCGGGGCTGACCAGGAAGCGGGCGCCTGCGGCGACCGACCGGGTCACCGCGTCGGGCGAGAGCACCGTGCCCGTGCCGACGACGGCGTCGGGCACCTCGGCCGCGATCGCCCGGACGGCGTCGAGGGCGGCCGGCGTACGGAGCGTCACCTCGATCGCCGGCAGCCCGCCGGCGACGAGCGCACGCGCCAGCGGCACGGCGCCCGCGGCGTCCTTCAGCACGACGACGGGGACGACGGGGGCGAGATCGAGCACGGAGGTCATGCCCACATCCTGCCGCGCCCCCGGCGCATCACGCAACGCCCGTTGCATCCACCGCAATCGAGCAGATCAGCGACTTGTCGCTCGCCCTTCAGTGCACGTCCGTCACCACGACGTCGAGCCGCCAGGGCCGTCCGGCCCGCGCGGGCTCCGCGGCCTCGACCGCGTACCCCAGGTCCCGCAGCGCGCCGACCAGCTCGGCGGGCGACCCGGGCGCGGCCCCCGCCGTCAGCAGGTCGCGCAGCAGCCGCCCCTTCGTCGCCTTGTTGAAGTGGCTGACGACGGACCGCTTCTCCTCGCCCGTGCGCTCGTCCACCCGCGCGTGCAGGACGCGCACCGCCGCCGTGCGCGCGGCCAGCTCGCCCTTGGGCTGCCACGCCGCCGCATACGCCGAGGACCGCAGGTCGAGCACCGGTCCTCCGCCGGCGGCCTGGGGCATCACCTCGGCCATCGGGCCGCGCCAGTACGCCCCGAGCGCGCCGATCCCCGGCAGCTTCACCCCCATCGAACAGCGGTACGACGGGATCAGGTCGGCCACCCCCACCGCCCCCCACAGCCCGGAGAAGACCAGCAGGGACGAGGCGGCGAGGCGCGCGGCCGCCGGGTCGAGCGTGCCGAGCCCGAGCGCGTCGTACAGCACGCCGGTGTAGACCTCGCCCGCGGGCCGCGTCCCCGCGCTCCGCAGCGCCGCGTTCTTCGCGACCTCGCCGCGCAGGCCCTCGCTGAGCCCCAGCACCTCGCGCGCCTTGCCCTCGTCGCCGGCGCACAGCTCCACCAGCTCGTCGAGCACGGCAGCGCGCGCCGGCGCGAGCCCCGGCAGCGAGAGCGCCCCCGGATCCAGCGGCGCGCCCTCACCCGGCGCGGCCTTTCCTTCGGACGGCGGCAGCAGCACGAGCACGGCGGTGACTCCTCGGGACGGCGTCGGGTACGGCTTGCGTACGGGCACGGGTTCCGTACGGGGAAGGGGGCGGCCCCGCGGGCCGCGCCCGCCCGCCAGCGTAGGCGAAGGCCGGGGCGGGGAGGACGGGCCGCCGGGGCCGGGTACCATGGTCACCACGGCAGACGAGCCGGGTGGACGGCCGCGTGGGGCTCCCCAGGGAACCCCCCGAGGAACGTCCGGACTCCACAGGGCAGGGTGGTGGCCAACGGCCACCCGGGGCGACCCGCGGGACAGTGCCACAGAGAACAGACCGCCGGGGACCTCGGTCCTCGGTAAGGGTGAAACGGCGGTGTAAGAGACCACCAGTGCCCAGGGTGACCTGGGCAGCTAGGTAAACCCCACCCGGAGCAAGGTCAAAAGGAGCGCCAGGAGACAGGTGCTCTGCGCGGACGTTCGAGGGCTGCCCGCCCGAGTCCGCGGGTGGACCGCAGGAGGCCGGCGGCAACGCCGGTCCTAGATGGATGGCCGTCTCCCCGGCCGCCGCGAGGCGCCCGGGCGACAGAATCCGGCGTACAGCCCGACTCGTCTGCCGCTTGACGCCCTGCCGGGCGTATTCCCTTGTGAGGGCCGTGGATCGGGTTTCCCACCGGGCTCACCGCACGCCGGCTGGTCGAATCCCGGCCGAATCCCAGGTGCCCGAGCGCGATGTCGCGCTGCTCGCAGAGGTCGCTGCGCCACTACGCGGGCATGCTCGGTGGCGAAACCGAGGACCTGCGGGAGAACGCCCCGGCCTTCCGCACGCTCGTACGGCACCTGCCGGTGGGGGTCGTCGCCGCGATCACCCCCCGGAACGCCGCCGCAGTTGCTCGCCGCGTCGAAGTACGCGCCGGCCCTCGCCGCAGGCTGCACCGTGGTGCTCAAGCCGTCGCAGGAGACGGTGCTCGACGCGCTGCTCCTCGCCGAGGCGGTGCAGGAGGCGGAGCTGCCCCCCGGCGTCTTCAACATCGTGCCCGCGGGACGCGAGGTGGGCGCCGCGGGCCCTCGTACGGGAGTTGGCGGTCGCGACACCTCACGGGCGCGTCACGGAGCGGACCGCGACGGTGTCTTCCGCTCGCGTCACGTGGACCGCGTACCACTGCCCCGCCCCGCCGACGCGGGCACGCCGCACGTCTTCCGCCACGTCGACGGCGTGCGGGTGCGCCCCCGCAAGCCGCGCCACGTGTTCCTTCACGGCGATGACCGCGAGCCGGTCGCGGGGCGGCACGTCCGCGGGGAGCCCCCAGGCCTCCGCCACCGTGCCGCGCAGCCAGTCGTTCTCCTCGACGTCGGCGGCCGTGAGCACGGTGGCGCCGTCCCTGACCCGGGAGAGGGCGAGCCCGGGCACGGGCTGACGCCGGGCCAAAAACGCCCTGCGGTCGGCCGGTGACGCCGTGGCGATCGCGGGAACGGACAGCAGCACGCTCACGAGCCGCAGCGCGGCGGCCACCCGCCCCTCCACGGACAGCTGGATGTCGCTGACCGGGAACGACGGGCCCTCCTGCGCGAAGCCGGCGAAGCGCGCCTCGGCGGTGAGGGTCCCCGTGGCGGGCAGCGCCTCGTACAGGTCGAGAGCTTCGAGACGGTGCGGGAAGCCGACCCTGCCACCGCCGACCTCGGGCGCCCACCGCCACAGGCTCTGGTGCGGCACCACCTGCACGGCGGCGTCGAGCAGACCTTGGCGCAGGCACCCCGGGGGGACCGTGCCGCGCCCGGCGTCCAGCACCGCGGAGGCGCCGGAGGGACCGACCGACCAGGAGGTCAGGTACTGGAAGGCGGGCCCGTGGAACAGCTCGCCCGAGGCGTACGGGTCCTGCTGCTCCTCGGCGCCCGTGAGCCGGGGGAACGGGCCGGGGCGCGTGGTGGGCGGTGCGCCCACCGACACCGTGGCCGCGGCGACCTCCTCGTAGCGGGAGAGCCCCCTGGTGGGGGCGCTTCGCCACAGCAGGAGCCGTACCGCCACGCCCTCGGGCGTGCGGTACGCCTCGGTCCGCAGCCTGGCGGGTTCCGCCAGCGGGACCCAGCGGCGCAGCCGCAGGCCGCGGACGGCGACGACGCCGCGGCCTGTGAGGGCGCGGGCCGCGCAGGCGAGCCGGTCGAGGACCGAGGCCATCGGCAGCACGGGCAGCGTCCACGTCGGACAGTGGTCCGCGATCCAGCCGTCGACGGCCGGGTCGAGCACGTCGTCCGACACCCGGGTTCCCGTGGCCGCTGCCGGCGCCTCGTGCCGCGACGGCTTCCCGGGTCCGGGGCGGGAGCGCGGCCCGGGCGACGCCCCGCCGGCCGGCTCCCGGTCCGGCGGGGCGGCGGCCCCGCGCCGCACCGGCACCCCCAGGACGGGCGCGGTGGGCTCCTCGGGCGCGGGAGTCCCGTCCGGCGTCTTCTCCCCTCCGGGCGCGGGGGAGGCGGCGCCCTGCACCACCCGCACCCCGATCCCGCGGACGCGGTAGATGCAGGTGTCGTCGCCCCAGAGCGTCGCCTCGGCCGTGGCGTAGCGGCCCCGCGCGTCCTCGCCCACTTCGAGGATCTCCATGTCCACCCTGATCAGCCGGGTGGCCGGGGTGATCTGGCCGCGGTACTTCCACGCGACCTCGCGATCCTGGAGCACGGGCTCGAAGCGGGCGCGGCCGGGCCCCGCGGTCAGGCCCCGCTCGATCAGGTAGTACCGCAGCAGCTGGCACATGGCCTCCACACCGAGCGAGCCCGGCTGCACGGGGTCCTGGAAGAAGTGCGCCGTGAAGAACCACTCGCCAGGGTCCACGTCCTTCTCCGACCGCAGCCTGCCGAGGCCCGCGCGGCCCGCGTCCGGCCAGTAGCCCGTGATCCGGTCGAGCATCAGCAGCATCGGTCCCGGCAGTCGCGCCGAGCCTGCGAAGAAGCGGGCGGGGCGCCGCGTGAGGTCGACCCGGTGGTCGCAGGGGGCCGCGAGCCGGTCCCGTTCGCCGGCCGGGACCGGGAGCCCCGGCTGCCGCTCGAACGCGGACCGCGGGAAGTACCCGAACACCGTCGTGAGGGCGAACACCGGCTCGCCTTCGGCCTGGCAGCGCACCGAGAACGACTCGATGACCATGTCCCCGGTGCGGGAGACCCCGGTGAGCTCCGCCGTGGTGCGGACGGTACGGGTCGCGGGGGAGACCTCGCCGAGCACCGTCCCCGTGCCGTCGAGGTTGCGGAACAGCAGATCCGTCCCGGTCGTCAGCGCGCTGCCCGCGTACGAGGCCAGCCAGCCGCAGGGTTGCAGGGCCACCTCCATGAGGACGGCGAACGGCATGGCCCCGCCGCCGTCCTGTGCGAAGTACCAGGCCAGGTCCGGCACGTCGTACTCGGCGACGACGCGGCTGCCCCGCCGCATGCCGTTCTGCGGTCCTTCCACCGCCACGACACGGCTCATGAAGTGGTACGGGGGTCCTGGCAGCCGCGCGACCCTCCGGGTGCCGTCGAAACGGGCGTAGGAGGGGCCGAACGCGTCGCTCGGCCTGCCCCACGCGCACGCGAGCAGCGACGCGTAGCCGAAGGAGAACCCGTCCACCGCGGCCACGGGCGCGTCCTCCCGGTGCCCCACGAGGCCGGCGAGCCCGGCGGGCAGGGCCGGGGCCCGCGCCGCGGTGTGGACGGCGGGCGGGCCGAGGTGCCGCCAGTGCGACAGCGGCCAGTCCGGCACGAGCCGGACCGCCACGTCCCGGCCGTGGAAGGCCGGCACCCCGTCCACACTGCCCACCACGTCGGCGTGGAGCGTCGGCAGCGGCCCTGCCGAGACGCCGCGCACGAGGACCTCGTACACCACGGTCCTGCTGCTCGGGACGGCCTGCCCGCGGCAGTCGGCCGTACAGGGCTGCCCGGCGACCGGCTCGAAGCGCCATCCGTCGCGGTCGGCCGTGTAGCCCATCGCCGCGAGGTAGAAGGCCATGGCCTGCATGCCGCCCTGGAGCATCAGGGTCCCCGGCATGCAGGGGTCGTTCTCGAAGTGCCCGTCGAAGAACCAGTCGTCCGGGCGTACGGGCGTCTCGGCGCGCAGGTAGCCGCGCCCCCAGGGGCCACCGGCCGGATCGAAGCGGGTGACCTCGTGCAGGAGGCGCAGCCTGCCCTGGTCGACGCGGGGGGTGCGCACATGGGAGGCGGTGGCCTCCCAGCCGGGCCCGAAGCAGTCGGCGGGCCGCCCCTCGGCGAAGGCGCGCACCTGGTCGGGCGTGAAGCCCCGGCGCGTGCACCGGATGGCCGGCGGGTCGAGCGGCGTGCCGTCGACGGGAGGGCGGGCCGCGGGGTCCTGGCGCAGGCCGGGGCTGTCGCGGAGTTCGGCGGGGGTGAAGAAGCCGGCCCTGCCGCCCCGGACGCTGAGCCTGAGCTCGCCTTCGACGGTGCAGTCGTAGTGGAAGAAGAACAGCCGCACGCCGCCGTGCTCCGCGTGGCCGTCGATGTGGATCTCGTAGGCCAGGGTCTCTCCCGGGCGCGGCGGGCTCCCGTGGAAGGTCATCTCGCAGCCGAGCAGGCGGTAGGCGCGCTCGCCCCGGTTGAGCAGGTCGACGCCGAGCCAGCTGATCAGCAGCAGGTCCGCCTGGCCCGCCTCGACCATCAGGCCGGGGGGCATGCGCCCGGTGGCGTCGAGGTACCAGCTGCCGAGGCCGACGTCGGTCTCCGTCCAGATCGTGCCCACAGCCTTGGCGGCGCCGGGGGCGAGCAGCGCCGCGGGCTCCGCGTCGATGCCGGTGACCCGGTCCGCGAGCAGCATGGGCGGCCGTGGCATCCGGGTCTGCACCGCGTAGCCGTCCTGGGGTGCGAACCGCGGCCCGAAGAGGTCGGAGACCGGCCCGGACGCGAGGCGCTCCAACTGCGCGCGGTCGAAGCGCGGGCCGGGGCGGTGCGGCCCGGGCGGCGGCTCAGGCGGCGCGGGCGGCGCAGGCGGGGGAGGCGGAGCCAGGGGCAGGGGCAGGGGCAGGGGCACGGACGGTGCCGCGGTACGGGCGTCCCGCGCGTGCCCGGCGAGCGCGGCGACGACGCGGGCCGTGCCGCGCAGGAACCTGTCGTGCGCCTCGGCCTGCGCGGCCAGCACCTCACGGTGCAGGGCCGCGACCCGCCGGCTGTGCGCGGTCACCAGGCCGCGCACGTCCGCGGGGCGCGGCTCGGGGGTGGCCGGGAGCCGCACGGCGCCCGCCGGACCGTCCGCCGCCGCGCGCACCGGCTCCTGGCCGGGTCCCGGCTCCGGTACGGGCGCGAGCCGAGGAGGCCTCGGCAGGACCGCCGGGGGCAGGGGGAGGTCCGGGAGCCGGGGGGTGTCCTGGACCTGTACCCGCAGGACCGCGGGACGGCCGGCCGTGCCCGCCGGTGCGGGGTCGTCGGCGCGCCCCGGCGCGGGGCCGTCCGCGTGCGCGGGCGCGGCGAAGGCGGGCCGCAGCCGGGCGAAGAGGTCGTCGGCGCGCACGGGCACACCGGCGACGACGAGTTCGGCCACGGCGAGGCACAGCTGCCGCAGGCCTCTGCCGTGCGGGGCGTCGAGCGCGACCGCCACGTGGTCCCGGTCGCCGAGCACCCGTCCGATCCAGCCGGTGCACTGCCCGCGCGGCCCCTGCTCGACGAAGACACGGACCCCGTCGGCCCAGGCCCGCTCGACCGTGGCCGCGAAGTCGATGGTGCCGAGGCCCTGCGCGGTGATGGCCTCCGCGGCGCGCTCGGCCGTCGGCGTGTAGGGCTCCGCGTCGGCCGCGCCGTAGAACCGCACGCCCGGCACCGGCACGGTGGGCCGGTGGTGGAGGTGCCACCACTGCTCCCGCACCTCGGCCAGCTCCGGGGCGTGGGCGGCGAGGTCGTAGTCGACGGGGATGGCGTCCGAGGCGCCGAGCCTGGCCAGGGCGGCGCGGCACGCCCGGTCCTCACCGCCGACGACGCAGACGCCGGGCGCGTTGACCGCGAGTACGTGGACGGCGGGCTCGTCCGCCAGCTCCCTTCTGACCCGGTCGAGCGGGGCGGTCACCAGATGGCTCGACCAGCGGGTGCCGCGCACCCCCGCCCGTGCCCACGCGCGGCGCACGGCCCTGAGGGGGCCGGTGAGCTCCTCGCTGAACAGGCCGCTCGCGCGGGTGTCCTCGTACAGGCCCGCGCTGTCCTGCCACGCGCCCAGGGCCACCAGGGCGGACGTCTCGCCCGACGAGTAGCCGATGGCGGCGTCCGGGTGCAGCGCGAGTACGCCCCGGCAGAGCTCGGTGTGGGCGGTGGCGAGCCGTGTGGCGCCCCAGATCGCGTCGAGCACGCTCGCCCCTGCCGCGTCCGCCGGGGGCGCGGCTGCCTCTCCGTGCCGGGCGAGCAGCGTCTCACCGAGCGAGGGCAGCGCGCGCAGCAGCTCGTCGCCCATGCCCGGGTACGCGGCCGATCCGTTGGTGTACACGAAGGCGGTACCGCCCGCCACGGGCGCGTCCCGGTAGCGCACGCCCGCGGGCCGCACGCCGCCGCAGGTCAGCCAGGTGCGGGCCTTCGCGAAGGCGCCGGCCTGTCCGTCCCCGCCCGCCACGACGACGGCCAGCCTGGCCGGCCCCCGCGTGCCCTCGGCGCCCGCGTCGAGCGCGGCGAGCACCTCCCGCCGGTCGCGGCCAGAGAAGACGTACAGGCGCGGCGGCCTGCCGTGCGCCCAGGGCCGCGCGTCGCCTGCGCGCAGCCGGACGCGCGCGGGCGGCGCGCCCAGCGGCGACACGACCGCCTCGACCTCGCGCAGGCCGGGCCGCGCCACCGCCGGACCGTCGGACCGCGGCACCGAGCGGTGCGACAGGGCGGTGGCGGCGACGGCGACGGACAGCAGTCCCGCCGCCGCATGCGCCCTGCCGAACAGCGACACCGGGTCGAAGCCGGCCTCCCCGCCGTCCCCGACGACGAGGTCGGGTGGCCCGGCCTGCCCGTCCCCGCGGGCGTCGTCGAGCAGGGCGATGACGGGGTCGCCGTCCTCGCGGGCGGCGGCGAGGGGTTTGAGCACGAGCACGACGGCGGCGTCCCCCGGCTCCGCGTCCCGGCCGAGCTCCCGCAGGGCGGCCGCGTGCACCGCACCGCACGACATGTCGGTGGCACCGACGAGCGCGGCGCCCACCTCGCCCGCCCTGATGGCCCGGACCGCGAGACGGAGCGCCACCAGGCCCGAAGCCTCCTCCGCCGAGACGGCGAACGACGGCCCCGTCAGGTCGAGTTGCGAGCTGATCCGGGCGGACACCAGATTGGGCAGGCTGCCGGTCACCTGTTCCGCGCCCATCGCGGGGGCGAAGGCGTCCCTGGCGCGCGCGAGGAGTCCCTCGTCCACGGCGGCCCCGGCCCCCTTCAGCCAGTGCGGGACCCGCCAGCGCGCCCCGGCGCGCGCCACCTCCGGATCGACGCCGGTCCCGACGACGACCATGGTCCGCTCGCGCGGCAGCGCGACACCCCGCACCGCCTCGCGGGCCGCCTCGAACGCGAGCAGGTGCGAAGGCGCGGCGCTCCGCAGCGCGAGGGGAGGGAAACACAGGCCCGCCAGGGCGACATCGACCGCCTTGGCGGGGCCCCCGCGCTCACCAGCGAGCAGCGCGCGGCGGAAGTCGTCGGTGGACGAGCCGCCCCCGGCCCGTACCCCGACCGCGACGACCGCGACCTCGGCCCCCCGGCCGGAACCCGGGGCGTCCGCGGTTCCGGGGTCGCCGCCGGGATCCGGGGGCCCGGGCTCGCGCTGCGCGGGTGCCGGGCCGGGCGTGCGCGCTCGCGGCGACCGCCCCGGACGGTCGCCGTCCCACGCCTCGACGATCAGATGGGCGTTGGTGCCGCCGAACCCGAAGGCGCTGAGGGCGGCCCTGCGCGGGCCCGGCCACGGCTCGGGCTCCACCGGCACGCGCAGCGGCGTGCCGGCCAACGCCTCCAGGGGCGTCTCGGCGCCGGGCGTGGCGGGGCGTACGCCGGTCCGCAGGGCGCCGAGCAGTTTCAGCAGCCCGCTCATGCCCGCCGCGGCCAGCAGATGACCCACGTTGGACTTCACGGAACCGATGGGCAGGTCGGCGCGGGCCCCGAAGACCCGCGCCGTGCTCCGCACCTCCACCGCGTCCCCCACCGGGGTCCCGGTCGCGTGGCACTCGACGAGCGACACCGTCTCAGGCGCGATGCCCGCCGCGGCGTACGCGCCGCGCATCGCCTGCTCCTGTCCCTCTTCCACGGGGCTCAGCAGGCCGCTGCCGCGCCCGTCGTTGGACAGTCCCACGCCCCGCACCACGCCAAGGATGCGCACTCCGGCGGCGAGCGCGTCGGGCAGGCGCATCAGGGCGACGAACCCGGCGCCCTCGCCGTGCAGCAGCCCGTCCGCGTCCCGGGACAGCGGACGGCTGCGGGAGCTCCTGCTCACCGCGGACAGGCCGCAGAAGCCCACGTGCAGGAAGAGGTTGTCGACCCGGTTGACCGCGCCCGCCACCATCAGGTCCGCCGTGCCGTCGTGCAGCCGGTCGCACGCCAGCTTGATCGCGTACAGCGACGACGCGCAGGCGGCGTCGAGCGCGTGGGCACCGGCGCCCAGGCCCAGGGCACGGGCCGCGAAGTGGGCGGGCAGCCCCGAGGAGAAGCGGTTGCGCGCGTCCGGCCGCGTCCGGCGCGCCCCCGTCAACAGGGCTTCGCGCACGGCCGGTTCCTGCCCAGAGAGCCATACGTGCTCCGCGAACGCCGATCCCTCGCCCGTCGGGTAGGCCAGATTGCCGAGCACCAGTCCTGCCCGCGGGAGCGGCCCTTCCCGCCCGGCCTCCCGCAGGGCCTCGCGGACACCGTGCAGCACCCACTGGTAGAGCGGGTCGAGCGGCAGGATCCGCTCCGGGGCCACCAGGAACCCGGTCGGGTCGAAGCGGGACTCGAAGCCGGTGACGTAGCCGCCGGTGTCGGTCCAGGTGCGGTCGAGGTGGTCGTCGACCGTGCCCATGGCCCAGCGGTGCGGCAGCCGCCACCGGCCGTCCGGCACCGCCGACAGGCTCTGCCGCCCCGCGGCGACGTTCTCCCAGAAGGTGTCGGGGTCGAGCGCGCCCGGCAGGACGCAGCCCCTGCCGACGACGGCGATCGGTTCGAAGACCATCCCTTGCCCCAGCTCCCCGCTCTCTCGCTCAGTCGCCCCCTGTACCGCTCGGCATGTACCGCTCGGCACGTACCGCTCGGCACGGCGGGAGGCGGCGGTCCTCCGGCAGACCCGGCCGGGCCCGCGCCGCGCCGTGCCCGGGCTCAGTCGGGACGCCGTACGAGCTCCACGCCGAGCAGCTCCACCCACGGCGTCCCGTCCTGGCCGAGCAGGGCGGCGTCGCAGCGCGCCCCCGTCTCGTGCACCTTGCGCCCGCGCACCACGCAGCGGACGGTCCCCTCGACCGGACCGCCGCGGTGCACCCGGCACTCCGCGACCGCCATCGGCAGGGTCGCGCCCCCGAGCGCCTGCCTCGCCCAGAGCAGGGCGAGTTGGAGCGCCCCGTCCACGGCGGCCGGGTCGGTGTGCCAGTGGCCGCCCGGCCACTCCAGCTCGCGTACGCCCGCCACGGTGGCCTCGGCGCCGTGCGCGGAGACGAGGAGCACGCTGCGCAGCGCCTGGAAGCGCGGCCCGTGGAAGAGGACTCGCCCGTCGTAGACCTCTCCGAGGCCCTCCGCCGCGGGCCCCCGCGGGGTCTCCCACGGCTCGGGCGCCGCCTCCTGCCCTCCGAACTCCAGCACGGCGCGGACGTGCGGTGTGCCGTCCTCGCCGCCGAGCTCGGCCTCCAGGTCCTGGGGCCGGCCGATCTCCCTGGGGCGTGCGCGCACGGTGAGCCGGTGGCCGTCTCCCGCGAGCTCGGTCAGGGCCACCTTCTGGAACACGCGCACGTCGCGCAGGACCGCGCCGCCCGCGTCGGGCCGCCAGGCGCCTGCGGCGCCGAGGAACCAGTCGAGGGCGACCGCGAGGGGCAGTACGGGCACGCCCGCGACGCAGTGGTCGGCCAGGTGGGAGTGGGACCCGGCGGAGACCCGCGCCTGCGCGGGGCGCGGCGCCGCGGACTCCGGGGCGGTCGCGGCCCAGGGGGCCGGGCCGGCCGGGCCCGACGCGTGCTCACCGTCCGGTGTGTCCTCCGCCGCCGTGACCACGACCCGCGGCTCCCCTGCCGGGCCGTTCACCTCGGCCGCGAACGCGGCGGCCCCCCGCAGGGCGGGGATGAGCGGGACGCCCGAGCGGCCGAGGCGCTCCGCGAGGCCGGGCGTGACCATCCCCCCGCGCCACGGGCCCCAGGCGATGGAGCGCACCACGCACTCGGGCCGCCGCGCCTGGACGTACGACGCCACATGGTCGAGGACCGCGTTCGCCATCGCGTAGTCCGCCTGCCCGGGGTTGCCGTGGACCGCGGCCACCGAGGAGAACAGGCAGAGGAAGTCGAGCGGGTCCTCGGCCGTCGCCGCGAGCAGGGCGCGCAGACCGTCGACCTTGGTGGCCATCACGCGGTTGAACTGCGCGTCCGTCTTGTCGGCGATCAGCCGGTCCGCGAGCACGCCCGCACCGTGCACGACTCCGGTGACGGGCCCCCAGTCCGCGCGGACGCCGGACAGCGCGTCGGCGACCGCCCGGGCGTCCCTGACGTCCACGGGCAGGTACCTGGCCTCGCACCCGGCCTCGGTGAGCTCCGCGAGCGTCGCGCGGATCTCTCGGGCGGCGAGCACCGCCCTGGCCCGCGCCGCCACTTCGGCGGGCGGCACGCCGTCCGCCTCCCGTGCCGCGAGCAGCCGGACGAGCTCAGGCTCGTCGGCGGCCTGCGGGAGTCCGGCCGGCTCGTCCGCCGGGTCCGTCCGGCCGAGCAGCAGGAACCTGGGCCGGTGAGCCCGTGCGAGGTGCAGCAGCGCGGCGGCGGTCACCCCGCGCGCCCCGCCGGTGGCGACGATCACCGACTCCGGGCCGATACGCGGCTCCCGTGCCTCGCCGGCCTCGACCGGCGCGTGGACCGCGCGCGGGGTCGTGCGGGTGCCGTCGGCGCGGAGCGCGACCTCCGGCGCAGGCCCGCCTGCCAGCAACTCCCCGGCGACCGCGGCCGCGACCGCGCGGTCGTCGCGCCCGCCGCGCTCGCAGTCGATCGCCTTGACCGAGGCGTCGGGCCACTCCTTCGCGGCGGTCCTGGTGAGCGCCGCGAGGCCGCCGAGCCACGGACTGCCGCGGCCCCTCAGCCCGAAGTCGCCGCCGGTGTCCTGAACCGTGACGAACACCCCGCCGTGTTCTGCCATGCGGCCCGCGGCCGAGCGCGCCGTGCGGAACGCGTCCCGCAGCAGCCGCCGCGCCTCGTCGGGCGGGACGTCCGTGCCGGAGAGCCCGGCCAGGTACACGACGCCCCGCGCGTCGCCCGGCAGCTCTGCGACCGCTTGTGCGGCCACGCCGTGCCGGGTCAGTTCCGCGGCGACCAGGGCGCCCAGCCCCGCCTGGTCCCCGAGCACGGCGACGGGGCCCTCGCCGAGGGCCGCGAGGGCGAGACCGGGCGCGGGCGTCTCCGCGGCGCGCACGGCGAGCCTCCGCAGCGCCCCCGGCCCGTCCGGCTCCGGGCGCGCGGCGGGCGCCGTGCCGTCCCCCTCGTCGACGGCCGCCCCTGGTCCAGGAGGGTCGTCGGCCGGCGCGGGCTCTGGAAGGCAGTCGTCGGCCGGCGCGGGCTCTGGAGGGCCGGCAGCCGCCGCGTGGCCGCCGCCAGGCGCCGGAGACGGGCGGCGGACGGCGGACGCGAACGCGTCGGCGATCTCGCGCAGGGTGTGCAGACCACCGAGCTCCGCCGCGGTGCCCGTCGGCACGTCGCCCAACCGCTCCCGCACGGCGGACAGGATCTCGACGCGTTTGATCGAGTCGACCCCGAGGTCGGACGCGAGCTCCATGTCCATGCCGAGCATGTCGGCCGGATAGCCGGTGTGCTCGGCGACGACGGAGAGCAGCAGTTCGTCGAACGGCACGTGCTGGGCTGCCTCCTGCGGCGGGGTCGCGGGGCCGGGGCCCCGCGCGTCCGCGCCGTGCGCGGCGTACGGCCCGGGCGGCTCCGCGTGCCCGGTCGCGTCCCCTTCCGCTTCCGCTTCCGCGTCCTCGTGCGGCGCAGGCGCGAGGGGTGCGGGCGGGAGGCGGTACGGCTCGGACGGCTCCCTGGCCTCCTCGCGCCGCGGGGGCGGCAGCGGCGCGGGAACGGACGCCGTGCCTGGCCCGGACGCGGCCGGGGGGCCCGCGACCCGCGCCGCCCGGGTCTCCTCGGCGGCGAGTGCCTGGGGCGGCACCCCGAGCATCGCGGCGAGCGTGGTCTCCGTCATGCGCAGGAACGCCACATGGCTCTCGGTCAGCATCCGCTGGCAGGCCGCGTGCGACTCGGCCGCGTGCCGCTGCACGCTCTCGACCGCCGCGAGCCAGCCGGGGTCGCAGACACCGCCGGGCACGTCCTGGGCGCGTACGGGCTCCGCGGCGGGCACGGCAGGCACGGCGGGGGGAGCGGGCGCGGGACCTGCGGCCGCCTCCGCGCCGGGGACCGCCCCCGTGGACACCGCCACCGCCTCCTCCCACGGGGCGTCCGGGGGCGGGGGCACTGCGGCCCCGCCCCCGGACGGCTCGGGCCGGCCGTGGTTGGCTCCGTCGATCATCACAGTCATCCTTGGCTTGCGCTCCTTCGCCGCGGCCCCGGGTGGCGCGTAGGGCGCCCACAGGGCCTCGTAGTCGATCCGCGCACCGCTCACGGCGAGCCGCCCGAGCGCGGAGTGCAGCGTGGTGGCCCCGTGGTGCCCCCGCCGGTCCAGGGGCACGGCCAGATGGGGGCGGGCGCCGAGGATCTGCCCGACGAGCCCGGTCAGTGTGTCGCCCGCGCCGACCTCGACGAAGGTGCGCACACCCGCCGTGTACATCGCCTCGATGCTCTCCTGGAACAGCACGTGCGAGGACACGTGGTCCGCGATCCGGCGCCGCACCTCGTCGGGCCGCCCGGGGTAGGGCGACGCGTCCGCGTTGCCGTACACGTCGATCCCCGGCGCCCGCACCGCCATCTCGCGCACGAAGTCGAGCAGGGGGCCGGCCGCCGGCGCGACCAGCGGGCTGTGGAAGGCGGTCGACGCGTCGAGCCGCCGGCAGGTCACCCCCGCGCCGGCGAGCGTCCGCTCGGCCCGCGCGACGGCGTCTGCCGCGCCGGAGAGCACCACCTGGCGCGGCGCGTTGTGATTGGCGGGCCAGACGTCCGCCACCCCGTCCGCGGCGAGGAGCGCGGCGACCCGGCCGCGGTCCGCGGCGACGGCGAGCATCGCCCCCGGTGCGCGGGCGGCCTCCCTCATCAGCTCGCCGCGCCTGCGGGCGAGGCGCACCAGCGGCCCGGCGTCCAGGGCGCCCGCCGCGTGCAGGGCCACGAGCTCGCCGAAGCTGTGGCCGGCCACGCAGTCGGGCCGCAGGCCGAGGCGGCCCACGAGGTCGAGCAGGGCGAGGGAGTGCACCGCGAGCGCGGGCTGCGCCCACTCGGTCGCGGTGAGCCGGGCGCGGCGCGCCGCACGCTCCTCGTCGGTGAAGCAGGGCGTGGGGAAGACGACGGTGTGCAGCGCGCGGCCGTCGAAGCCGAGGCTGCCGAAGCGGTCCCAGACGGACTGCGCGGCGGGGGACAGCATGGCGATGTCCCCGCCCATGCCGACGTACTGGGCGCCCTGCCCGGGAAAGAGGAAGGCGACACGGCCGGTCCCGGCCGCGCCGGTGGCGTAGTGGACACCGTCCGGCGTGGAGAACGGCGCGTCCGGCTGCCGCCCGAGGCGCTCGCGGGCCCGCGCGAACTTGTCGCGCAGGTCCGCGGTGTCGGTGGCGACCACCGCGAGCCGCACCGGGTCGGCGGGTGAGAACGTGCCCTGGCTCTCCCGGGCCAGGTCCACGAGGGTGCGCTCCCCGTCGATGCGCCGTTCGAGCAGCGCGCCGGGAGAGGACGCCCCGAACAGGACGAGTTCCGTCGGCACGCTCCGGGTGCGCCAGGCGGCCGGGCCGGGGCGCGGGCCCGCCGGGTACTCCTCCAGTGTGACGTGGAAGTTGCTGCCGCCGAAGCCGAAGCTCGACACCGAGGCCCTGCGCGGGTGGTCGGACGCGCGCACCCATGGCCTGGCCTCGGTGTTGACGTGGAACGGGCTGTGCTCGACGTCCATGTCGGGGTGCGGCCGCTCCACCTTGGCGGTCGGCGGCAGGACCTTGTGGTGCAGCGCGAGCACGGCCTTGAGTAGCCCCACGGCGCCCGCCGCGCACTTCGTGTGCCCGATCTGCGACTTGACGGAACCGAGGGCGCACCACTGCAGGTCGTCGCGCCCCGACTCGGTGAACACCGTGCGCAGGGCGGCGAACTCGGCGGCGTCCCCGGCCTTCGTGCCGGTGCCGTGCGCCTCGACGAGCTCCACGGTCCCCGGCCCGTAACCCGCCTGTTCGTAGGCGCGGCGCAGCGCCAGGGCCTGGCCCGCGGGCAGCGGCGCGTAGACGGCGGTCGCCCGGCCGTCGGACGAGGCGCCGATGCCTCGTACCACCGCGTAGATCCGATCCCCGTCGCGCTCGGCGTCCGCGAGCCGCTTCAGCGCGTACATCACGACTGCCTCGCCGAGCATGGTGCCGTCGGCCGCCGCGGAGAACGGCCGGCAGTCACCGGTCGGCGACAGCGCGGGCGTCTTGGAGAAGCACAGGAACGTGCCGATGTCGTTGGCCGTGTCGACTCCGCCGCTGAGCACGAGATCGGCCCGGCCGAGTGAGAGCTCGGCGACCGCGGTGGACAGGGCGGCGAAGGAGCTGGCACACGCGGCGTCCGTGGTGTGGTTGACACCGTGCAGGTCGAACCGGTTGGCGATCCGGCCCGCGACCACGTTGGCGAGCAGCCCGGGGAACGTCGCCTCCTGCCAGGGCACGTACTGGCCGCTGATGGCGTCGCAGACCGCCCGCGCCTGCGCCTGAGGCACCCCGTTGTCCCGCAGCGCCGCGAGCCAGACGGGCCGTTGCGTACGGTGCTGCATGTGGCTCAGCAGCTCGGTCGCCGCGGCGCCGATGACGACGCCGACACGGTCGCGGTCCGCTCCCGCCAGGCCGCCCGCGTCGGTGAGGACCTGCTCTGCCACCATCAGCGCGAGCAGCTGGGCGGTGTCCGTGGCGCTCAGCGTGGCGGGCGGCACACCGTGCGCGAGAGGGTCGAAGCCGACCCGCGGCAGGAACGCCCCTCTGCGTGCGTAGGTCTTGTCCTGCGCCGCCGGGTCCTGGTCGTAGTGGTCCTCCACGCGCCAGCGGGACGCCGGGACATCGGTGATGAGGTCACGGCCCGCGAGCACGGCGCGCCAGAACCCGCCGGGGTCCGTCGCACCGGGGACGAGGGCGCCGAGTCCCACCACGGCGACGGGCACCTGCGGGCGGGGGCCCGCGGCGCCGGAGCCCGGGCCCTTCACGCGAGCCTGCGCGGGACGTGGACGAACGCCGCGTCGGGCACGGGCACGCCGCAGGTGCGCAGTTGGTGTGCGCGGGTCACCACGGCCGCGCCCTCCAGGAGGTTCAGCGCGATCTGCACCACGGTCCGGTTCTCGGGCCTGGCCAGGAAGCTGCCCTCGGACCAGCGGTTGAACGCGCCCATCGCGGGGCCGCACCAGATCTGGTAGTCACCGCGCCGCGAGGGCTCCCCGGACACGGCCCAGCGGCTCGAACTCCCGAGATACCACCGGAAGACCAGGGCCATGCGGTGTTTCGGGTCGCGTTCCGCGCGGTCGAGCTGCGCCGGATCGCGGTCCCGCCAGAACGCCTGCGTCCGCTCCCAGACTTCGCCGATCGACGCGCCGAGCACTTCCGTCTCCAGCTTCGCGCGCACCGGGCCGGGCAGCGCGTCGAGCGAGGGGTACTCCTGGTACGCGGCGAGGAGCCGGCCGGCTCTGGGGGCGAACATCGTGCCCCGGCGCAGCACTTGCAGGGTGACGCCCCACTCGAACATGTCGGCCGCGGGAGCCATGGCCACGTCCGCGACGTCCGCCTCCGCGAGCATGGCCTTGGCCGGGTCGGAGAGCCCGGCCTCGACGGCGGTCTGGTTCACCGACCCCGTCACCACGTAGGCGGCCCCCAGGGCGAAGGCGGCGGCCACCGCGGCCGGTGTGCCGAGTCCGCCGGCCGCCCCGATCCTCGGCGGCCGCGGGTAGCCGAAGCGCCGGGTGAGCTCGTCGCGCACGGACCGCACGCGGGGCAGCAGCGCGGCGAGGGGGCGGTTGTCGGTGTGCCCGCCGCTGTCCGCCTCCACCGTGACGTCCTCGGCCACCGGGACCCGGGCCGCCAACTCCGCTTCCGAAGGGTCGAGTTCACCCCGGCCCACCAGGTCGCGCAGCAGCGCGGGCGGCGCGGGGGAGAGGAACCGCGCCGCGACCTCGGGGCGGGACACCTTGGCGAGGAGCCGCGTGCGCCTGGTGACGCGGCCGTCGCCGCCCCGGCGCAGGCCGCGGGCCGCGCACAGCACCACGGAGGGAGTCAGCTCCATGTACGCGGAGGCCGAGACGCAGGGCACCGCACGCCGTACGAGCAGCGTGGCGACCCGGTGCTCCAGCGCGGGCTCGGCCGGCGAGTGGATGAGGTTGACCCCCCAGTTGGACCGGCCGGCCAGCGTGTCCGTGAGCGTGGCGACCTCCCGCTCCACCCGGTCGGCACCGAGCCCCGCCGCGCCGAAGAACCCGAGCATCTCCGCGCGGGCCATCTCCGCGACCATGCGGGTCGTCGCGATGCCGCCCGCCATCTCGCCCGCCACGTAAGGGAAGCGGACGCCGTGCGCCTCGCAGAACGTGCGGCCGCCGAGCCACTCCGGGTACAGCGGCGGCAGCGTGCCCACCACGGGCCCGGCCGGCCGGGCGCCGGCCACCAGCCCGAGCTCCCTGCCGGCGGGGTCGGCGACGACGTGCACGTACTCGCGGATTCTCCGTGCGCAGGCCGTGATCGCCTCGGGGGAGAAGGCCGGCGGGGAGGCCGGTGGGGGGATCACGGTGTCTTCTGGGCCGGCCGGCAGGGACAAGGCGAACTCCTACGGGATTGGGTGCCTGCGGTGTCGGGCCGTGCGGCGGACCGGGCCGCGGCGCGCGTCAGCCGGTCCCGCCGTGCCGCGGGCGCAGCCCGGACAGCAGGTAGCCGACGTCGACCCGGGTGGCGGAGCGCGGGGCGCCGATCACGGTCCGCACGCGGGTGTCGTCGAAGCGGCGCCGGTGGCGCAGATAGCACGTGAAGCCGGGATACAGGTCGAGAGCCGCCTCAAGCGCCGACACCGTGGGCGGCCGCTCCTCGACCAGCCGGGCCGTCAGGCCCCCCAGGTGCCCGAGCAGGGCCGTGACGGCCGAGACCGGCACGTCGTGCTCGTGCACCACGTTGTACGTGTCGGCCCCGCCGGAGGGCGCGCGGGAGGCGAGGCGCGCCATGACGGACGCCGCCTCCTCGACCGGCATCATGTTCAGGTGTCCCTGGGCCCTGCCCACCAGCCGCACCACCGGTCTGCCTGCCGCGGTGCCCTGCGCACGGGCGCGGCCCGTGGCGCGCAGCGTCTCCCGCACCACCCGCTCCACATGCTGGAGGGGCTGGCACGGCAGGTCGGGGTGGGGCGGCAGGTTTGACACCAGGATGCTCGGCCGCAGCACGACGACCGGGCGGCCGTGCTCGCGCGACCAGGCGCGCACGAGCACCTCCGCCTCGTACTTGGAGCGCTCATAGGCGTTCTCGAAGCCCGCGGTGTCGTCCAACTCGTCCTCGTACGCCACGCCTTCGCGCCGCCTTCCGGCCACGAAGGCGGTGCTCACGTGGTGGACCACCGGCCTTCCGCGGCCCGCCGCGGCGAGTTCGAGCACGCGCCGGGTGCCGTCGACGTTGATGCGGCGCAGCGCCGGAAGGGCGCTCTGGAGACTGGTGTCACCTGCGCTGTGCCAGATGGTGTCGAGTCCGTCGGCCAGCTCCTGGAAGGCGGACTTCGGCAGGCCCATGCGGGGGCGCTCCAGATCGGTCTGCACCACTCGGAGCCTCCGGGGCAGCTGTGCCGCCAACTCGTCCGGCTCCCCGCTCAGTTCGAGGAAACGCTCGATGCGGCGGAACACACTGCCCGGCTCGCGCCGCGCGAGCAGGGTGAGCGAAGGGTGCTCGTCGAGGAGCCGCCGGAGGATGCGGAGGCCGAGGAAGCCGGTGGCACCGGTGAGGGCGACGCTCACGGCCTCGGCCCCGGCCGTGCGCGCCGGACCGCGCGCCGCGCGGGCGCGCCGTGGCCACACGGCATCCGTGCCGCGGTCCGCGCCTCGGGAGTCCTCGCCGTACGCTCGCCCGTCCCCATCGGCCCTCCTCCAGGCGCACATCGCCTCGCAGACGTACAGTGGCAGGCGCAGGCCGAGGCGGGCAGCCCCCCTTCGTGCCCGGCCATCCGAACGGGGTATCCCCACCGCGGTAAACGCGGACGTGTGTCCGACGGTGTGCGCGCGGGCCGGTGAAAGCCGCCGCGGGCGGGGAGGCGCACGTGCCCCGGTGTTTCGCCCGGCCCGCCCGCGGAGATACCCGTTCCTCGGGAGGGCCGCTCCTGCGGTCCTCGACTCCCCTCGCAGGCCCGGCCGGTTTCCGCGCGGACGCACGCCGTCCACGGCAGCCCCGGGAACACGCCCCGTACGCCGTCTGCCCGACCAGCCGAACTGGAGCCCACGACTTGGACGTCGGCCTGCCCACCCATGCCATCGACCGCGCGTTCCTGTCCCTGGAGCGCAGCCGCCCCGACGCGCGCTGGGACACCGGAGGTGTCGCGTATCTGGCCGGCCCGCCGCCCGGGCTGGCCGACTTCCGGGCGTATGTCGCATCGCGGCTGGCCGGTCTTCCGGCCCTGACCCACCGGCTCGACACGTCCACGCGCCGGCCCAGATGGCGGCCGAACCCGGGCTTCGCCGTGGAGCAGCACGTCCATGAGGCGGTGGCGGACCGGGCCGGGGGCCTGCCCGGGGCGCTCGACGCGGCGCTGCGGGCGCCACTGCCCGACGACACGCCCTGGGCGATCTGGCTCGTCCACGGCCACGCTCCCGACGCGTACGCGGTGTGCTACCGGTTCAGGCACGTCTGCCAGGACGGCGTCGCCGCCGCGCTGGCGTTCCGCACCCTGCTCGGCGCGGGAGAGGCCGCCGTACGCCCCCTGCCCGCGCGGCGCGGCCCCGGCGACCTGCTCCGCGGGGCCGTGCTCGCCGCGGGCCTCGCCTGCCGGTTCGCCTTCGACGTGCGCCCCGTACGCGGCCGACGGGAGGCCGTCCCCTTCGTGCCCACCGGGGAGCGCCTGCTGCTCCGTGCCCGGGTGCCGGTCGGCGTGCTGCGGCGGGTCGGCGCGGCACACGGGGCGTCGCCCAACGACGTCCACCTCGCCGCGCTCTGCGGGGCGCTGGTGGCGTGGTCGCGGCAGTCCGGCTGCGCCCTGCCGGAGGCGGCCGCGCTGCTGCCCGTCGACGGCCGCCGCCACGACGAGGAGCAGACCTGGGGCAACCGGTGCTTCGCCGTGCCGGTGCGGCTGCCCTTGGCCGGTCTCGCCCCACGGCAGCGGCTGGAGCTCGTGGCGGCGGCGACGGCGAAGGTGAAACGGGGACGCCGGAGACGGGCCATCGAGGACCTGGTCAGGTTCATGCCCGACGGCCCGACCGAGTGGTACATGAGGCGTGTGACATCGCCGAGCGTCACGGCGCTTGTGGCCACGACCGTCCCGCTCGCCGAGCGCGGCGATCTCGGTGTCGCCCGGGTCACCGGCGCGGCGCTGCTCCCCCTGTGCCTCCCGGGACACCTCTTCGGCGTGGGCCTCGCGTTCTTCGGCGAGTGGGCCGAGGCGTCCTTCGTGGCCGACCGGGCCCTCCCCGGCGCCGAGCTGCTCCCGGGCCTGTGGGAGGGGGCCGTGGCGGAGCTGGACAGCGAGGGGCCCGCGGACGGGCCGTCGCCGAGGCCGCCGGCCCCCTGAACCACGGGACGCCGGCACTCCCCGGCGACCAGGACCACACCGTCTGCCGACCCGGGCCCCAGGAGCCCGTCGTGGGCGCAGGGGCGCCGCTCCGCGCGGTCGTCCTGGACGGCCGCCGGCCGCCGCTCCATGACAGGATTCAGGGAAAACCCATCTGTTGAAGGACTCCATGAGCAACGAACGCCTGACGCTGATGGCCGTGCACGCCCATCCCGACGACGAAGCGAGCAGCACCGGTGGGGTCCTGGCCCGCTACGCCGCGGAGGGCGTCGCGACCGTCCTCGTCACCTGCACCGACGGGCGCCAGGGGGACGGGCCCGGCGGCACGGGGCCCGAGAGCCCCGAGCACGACCCCGAGGCGGTCGTGCGCATGCGCCGCCTTGAACTGGAGGCGAGCGGCCGGATCCTGGGCATCGGCACCCTCGAAACGCTCGGCTACTTCGACTCCGGCATGATGGGCTGGTCGGCGAACAGCGCTCCGGGGTCGTTCTGGACAACGCCCGTGCAGGATGCGGCGCTCCGGCTCGCGGGGCTGATCAGGAAGCACCGCCCGCAGGTCCTCGTCACGTACGACGAGAACGGCTTCTACGGACACCCGGACCACATCCAGGCGAACCGGGTGACGCTCGCCGCCCTCGACCAGCTGTCGCCGAAGGAGGCCCCGGCCAAGGTCTACTGGACCACCGTGCCCAGGGGCACCATGGAGGACTTCGGCGCCCATATGCGCGAGCGCGGGACGGACTGGCCCGAGGCGAGCGAGGACGACGAATTCCGCATCGGGCTCCCGGACGACCAGATCACCACCTGGATCGATGTGCGGGACCACGTGGAGCAGAAGTACAAGGCACTCGCGTCCCACGCCAGCCAGCCGGACAACGCGTTCTTCACCCAGCTCGGCCTGGCGGAGTACACGCGGTTCTTCGGCGTCGAAACCTTCTCTCTCGTCCGGGACGCCACGGGCTCCTCCCTGCCCGAGACGGACCTCTTCGCCGGCCTGCGGTAGCGCTCGCGCCCCGGGCCGGCCCCGGCGTCAGGTCGCGGCGGAGGCGGGTGGAACGACGTGGGTCCGCGCCGCGCCCCTGCGCGCCGCGCTGATCGAGCTGGAGGAGAAGGCGGACGACCCCCGCGAACTGCTGAGCACGCGCCCCGCGCCGCGTCGCGACCGCTCAGGCGCCGGCCGCCGCGGAGTCGGGTCCCGTGCCGGCGGGTGCCGTCCAGGAGGCGAGGATGCGCAGCGCGTCGTCGGAGGGGGTGCCCGGTGCGGCGGTGAGGACCATCAGCCGCTGGCCGCTGCCGTCGGGGCCGGTCCAGGTGTCGCAGTCCAGGGTGAGGCTGCCGGCGACGCGGTGGTGGTAGTGCTTGGTGCCGTAGGTCGCGCTGTTGACCCGGCGCTCGGCCCACCAGGTGCGGAAGTCGGGGTCCTGGACGGCGAGGTCGCCGACCAGCCGGGCGAGTTCGGGCCGGTCGGGATCCGAGGCGGCCTCCATGCGCAGGGCCGCGACGGCGTCGCGTGCGTCGTGCTGCCACTGGGTGTGGAGCGCGCGGATGACGGGGTCGGTGAAGACGAGCCGTACGTAGTTGCGCCGGGGAGGCGGGATCGCGCCGAAGTCCGTGTAGAGGGCGGCGGCCGCGGGGTTCCAGGCGAGGACGTCCATGTACCGGCCGAGCACGAGCGCGGGTGTGCCGGTCAGCTGGTCCAGGAGGCGGAGCATCGCCGGGCGCGGGCTCTGCCGGGTGTACCTGCGCCGCGGTCGCGCGTCCGTCTTTCCGGCGATCTCGTAGAGGTAGGCCTGCTGGTCGTCGTCGAGCCGCAGTGCGGCGGCGAGGGTGGCGAGGACGGAGGCGGACGCCGGGACGCGCCCTTGTTCGAGGCGGGTGTAGTAGTCGACGCTGATCGCGGCCAGCCGCGCGACCTCCTCGCGCCGCAGGCCGGTCACCCTGCGCGGCTGCCCGGTGTCGGGCAGGCCGACCGTGTGGGGCGTCAGCTCGGCCCTGCGTGCCTTGAGGAAGGCGCCGAGCTCGCCGGTGCTGCGGGTGGGGGCCATGGGGCCATTGTGCGCGCGGCGCCGCCTGTCGTGGGAGGGAAGGATCCTTCCGGGGGAGGAACCCGCCGCTTGTCGGCCCGCCCGCCCTGTTCGACGCTGCTGTCATGGACAGCAAGGACGTCACTTTCGACAGCGCAGGCATCCCTCTGGCCGGGCGCCTCTACCTCCCGGACGCGGGCGCGGACACCGCCGCCGGGCGCCCCGCGATCGTCGTCGGCCACCCCGCGAGCGGCGTCAAGGAGCAGGCCGCCGGCCTGTACGCCTCACGCCTCGCCGAGCAGGGCTTCGTCGCTCTCGCCTTCGACGCGGCCTACCAGGGCGAGAGCGGTGGACAGCCGCGGGGTCTGGAGGATCCGGCGCACCGTGTCGAGGACCTCAAGGCGGCGGTGTCGTTCCTGAGCAACCGGCCCGAGGCCGACCCCGAGCGGATCGGCGCGCTCGGTATCTGCGCCTCCGGCGGCTATGTCGTCCCTGCGGCGGCGATGGACCACCGGGTCCGTGCCGTCGCGACCGTCAGCGGCGCGGACATCGGCCGCCAGTTCCGGGAGGGCGCCGACGGCACCCAGGACCCCGCCGTGCTCCAGTCGATGCTGGACGCCGCGGCGGCGGCCCGTACGGCGGAGGCGCGCGGCAAGGGCGTCGGCAGGTTCCCCGTCTTCCCCGGCACCGCCGAGGAGGCCCGGGCTCTGGGCGGGCAGCACGGCTTCGAGGGCTTCGAGTACTACTGCACGGGCCGGGCTCGGCACCCGCGTTCTGCCAAGGAGCTCACCTGGTCGAGCATCGACCGGATCGCCGTGTTCGAGCCGTTCCGCTTCATCGCCATGATCGCCCCGCGCCCGCTGCTGATGATCGTCGGTACCGAGGCCGTGACCAGGCACATGACCACCGAGGCGTTCGAGGACGCGCGGGAGCCCAAGGAACTGATGTGGGTCGACGGGGCCGGCCACGTCGACCTCTACGACAGGCCCGAGTACGTCGGCCCGGCCGTCGACAGGCTCGCCGCCTTCTTCGGCGAGCGGCTCGCCGAAGGGCCGAAGGCCCCCGCCGCCGGGCACGCTCGGGGCTGAGCGCGCCACCGGGGCGGCCCGGCGCGGAGGCCGCCGGGCCCCGGGGGCGGGTCAGGCACCGGTGCGGTCCCTGAGGATGCCTTCCGTGCCGCGCAGGAAGGTCTCCGAGACCAGCTCGGGGTCGAAGAGGCAGCCCTCCGCCATCGCGCCGTCGCGCAGCATGACGAGGTGCCTGCCGTCCGCCTCCGCGGGGGAGTCGCCGATCTGCGCCAGCAGGTCGGTGACCGTGTCGAGGAACCACTGCCGGTGGGCGAGGACCGCCCGGTGGACGGGGTGGGCCGGGTCGGGGTACTCGGCGACCGCGTTGAGGAAGGCGCAGCCGCGGAAGCCGGGCGAGCGGATGCCCTCGGCGATGGAGCGGCCGACCGCCCGCACTTGCTCGACCGGTGAGCCGGCGCCCGCGACCGCGGCCGCGACCTGCTCCCTGATGCCCCGGTCTGCGGCGCCGAGGTAGGCGAGGACGAGGTCCTCCTTGCCGGAGAAGTGGCGGTAGAGCGTGGCCCTGGTCACCCGGGCCTCGTGGACGATCCGGTCGATGCCCACGGAGTGGATCCCCTCCGCGTAGAAGATCCTGGTCGCCGTGGTGAGCAGCCGCGATCGCGCCTGCGAGGTGCTGCCGACTCCTGTGCCCTGGCTCATGCGTCCAGCCTAACAACAAGGGAGAACGTTCGGTCTTGACGGGTGGGAGCGCGCCTCTCTAGGCTGCGGTCCATCGGGCTATACCGAACGTTCTCCCTCATTGAGAGGCTCGCCATGGACACCCTCGTCGCTCCCGCCACCGACGCCGCCCCCGCAGGGGCCCTGCGCAGGCTCTACTTCGTCCGCTTCGCGTTCGCCGCGGTGTGGGCGGCCCTGCTGTTCACGACCGCCGGCACGCTGGGCACGCTCGGCGCCGTGCTGCTGGTGGTCTATCCGCTGTTCGACGTGGCCTGCGCCGTCGTCGACCTCAGGTCGGCCCGCGCGCGGAGCGGACCGGTCCGCGGCCTGTACGCGAACATCGTGCTCAGCTCCCTGGCCGCCGTCGGCCTGGCGTTCGCCGCCGCTTCCGGCGTGCCGGCCGTCCTGCGCGTCTGGGGCGTCTGGGCCGTCGTGGCGGGCGCCGTGCAGCTCGTCGTCGGCGCCGCACGGCGCCGACTGGGCGGCCAGTGGGCGATGATCGTCAGCGGCGGCATCTCCGTACTCGCCGGTGCGTCCTTCTTCGCGCAGGCCGGCACCGCGGGCAGCTCCCTGGGCAACCTGGCCGGATACGCCCTGCTCGGCGGGGTGTTCTTCCTGGTCTCCGCCCTCCGGCTGAAGCGCACGACCTGACGCGCACGAGCTGAAGCGCACGGGCTGAAGCGCACGGGCTGAAGCGCACGACCTGACGCCCGCGGGCCGAAGCCCGCAAGCCGAAGCCCGCGGACCGGCTCCCCGTGCACGCGGCCGCCGCACCGGCGGTCCGGGCCGCCGCGTGCCCGCGCGCTGCCCCCGACTCTGCCCTCGGGGGCCTGGCCCGGCCTCCCCTGCCTCGGGTATCCAGGCAGGGACCGTACGGCGGGACGCAGGGGCAGAGGGGGAGTCGCATGCACGCCGAGGACCGGGCAGGGGCGGCCGTGGCACGCGGGGGCGGGGAGCTGCGCCGCCGGCGCGGGGCGAAGGGCCGGGCCCTGCGCCCCGGGCTCCTCGCGCTGCAGGGCGCCGTCGGCAACGCGGCGGTCGTCCAGATGCTCGACCGGGCCGGACGCCTGCCGGCCGGGGAGCGGGACCAGGGCCGTACGGACGGCGACCGCGCGGGGGCCGAGAGCCCCGGGCAGGCCGCACCGCGCCGGGCCGTCCAGGACGTCCTGCGTACCCCGGGCCGCCCCCTCGACGACCCCGCACGGGCCGAGATGGAGGCCAGGCTCGGTGCCGACTTCTCCGGCGTCCGCGTCCACACCGGCAGCGCCGCAGAGGCCTCGGCGGCCGCGATCGGGGCGCGGGCCTACACGTCGAGCGAACACGTCGTCCTGGGCAGCGGGGGACGCGACAGGCACACGCTCGCCCACGAGCTCGCCCATGTCGTCCAGCAGCGGCGCGGCCCGGTCGCCGGCACCGACGACGGGACGGGCCTGCGCCTCTCCGACAGCTCCGACCCGTTCGAGCGGGAGGCGGAGGCCACCGCCGCGCGGGTGATGTCGGTGCCGCCGCCCTCCGGCGTCCACGCGCCGCCCGCCGGGACCCACCCGGAGGCCGCCGTGCCGTCCGCGACCGCGGCTGCGCCGGTGCAGCGGGCGCTCTACCTGGACGAGGACGCGACCCAGCGGCCGCTGACGCGTGAGGAGGTGCTGGCCGCCCCCTGGTACCAGGAGCTGCACCCCGGCCACCAGCAGCGTGTGGAGCCGTACATCGACCACGACGTCGACGTGGCGGTCGGTACGGTGATCGAGGCCACGCGCAACACCGTGGTGGGCGCGGTGGAAGGCCAGCGGCGCCAGGACACGGACTTCCTCGAGGAGGCATGGCACAGGAAGCGGAACCTGAACGCCTACGACCTGGAGATGCAGGCGGGCCGTCTCACGGAGGCGCTGACCGAGCTGGGGATCCCGCCGCAGACCCTGCGGCTCACCAAGGGGTCGATCAAGGGCTTCGGCCACCACGTTCCGCACACCGACGTCCTCGTGCCGCACCCGGGCAACATCTGGGCCATGTCCGAGGCGCCGGAGAGCCTGGCGCGCTGCCTCGAATCGATCATGGGTGCCGACAGCACGGCCTGGGTCTTCACGGACAACGAGCAGGACGGGCACAGCCAGGCGGAGGCCATCAGCGCGGCGGTCGACACCATCAACGGGGAGAATTCCGGTGTCGCCGGCTATGTTCCGCTCGCCGTCCAGGTGGAGCATGTCCGGGGGAAGACGGTGGGTGACACCTATGAGCTCGCCGGTGTTCCGCTGGTGATCGGCCACCAGTCGCCCTACCGCCTCGTCACCGTGACCCGCGCCTGAACCGGGCCGGCCGTTCCCGCCCCCGCGGGGGCGCGGTCCGGGGCACCGCCCTTTGGCCGGGGGAGTGACCCAGGCCACACCGGGCGCCGTCAACACCTCCGGGCGGGGCGCCGTATCCCCACGCGACACAATGCAAGGGGATCGGAGGACGCCGGTGGAGCTGCGGGACACCGCGAGGGGTGGGCGGTCGTAGTGGGCGTCAGGACCTGGCGCGCGCGGCGCAAGGAGGCCCTTGAGCCGTCCCTCGGCAGCGAGAAGGGCGTGCGGGAGGCCTACCGCGAGTACGGCGGCGAACTGCTCGGCTACGCCCGCAACGCCCTCGGCGACGCGCAGTTGGCCGAGGAGATCGTGCAGGAGGTGTTCCTGCGGGCCTGGCGCTCGTCCGGTTCGTTCGACGCGCGCCGCGGCAGCCTGCGGACCTGGCTCTACGCCATCGCGCGCAACGCGATCGTGGACGCGCGGCGGCACCGCGCGGCCAGGCCGGCGGCGGGCGCCGACGAGTCCGAGCAGGCGCGCGAGAGCGGCGGCCGCGACCCGTACGACCAGCTGCTCGCGAGGATAGAGCTCAGCGAGGCGCTCGACCGGCTCACACCCCAGCACCGCGAGGCGGTCATCGAGGTGTACCTGCTGGGCCGCACCTGCGCCGACCTGGCGGAGGAGCTCGGCATCCCGGCGTCGAGCGCCCGCAGTCGGCTGTACTACGGAATCCGCGCGCTGCGCGGCATCCTGGAGGAGAACGGATGGCTGGCACCATGAACGGCTACTGCCTGGCCGTCCGCGAGGAGATCACCGAACTCCTGCTGCTCGACAGGCCGTTGCCCGCCCCGCTCGCCCGCCATGTGGCGTCCTGCGAGGGCTGCGCCGTGGAGGCGGAGGGCGTGCGCAGGGTGATGCGCACCTTCGAGCGCGCCGACTCCCCGCTCGCCACCTGGACCCCGCCCGCGCCCGCCCCCGCGCCGGTGCCCCGGCTGCGGCGCGTACGGCGCAGGGCCGCGGTCGCGGCCGGCTCCGTGGTGCTTGCCGCGTGCGCCGCGCTGGCGACCGTCGTCGCCACCTCGGACGACGGTACGCATACGTCCGTCGCCGCGGTGCGCCTCGCCCAGGACGGTGCGATGGTTCCGCACACCTGGGGCACCGAGATCCCGGTCTCCCTGTCCGGGCTCGACGCGGGCGGCACGTACCGGCTGATGACGGGCGACGCGCACGGCGCACGCCTGCCCGCCGGCAGTGTGCACGCGGGCGGCAGGGGCGGCGCCCCGATGCACGTCCGCATGACCACCGCCATGCCGAGGGACAGCATCACCACCCTGTACGTGCAGGACGCGGCGGGACACTTCGTCGCCAGCACCCCCGTGCGTCCGCGCGACGCCGCCTAGATCCCGCTCCCGCGCAGGACGCGGGCCGCCCCTCGATTCCCCCTGAACCAGGACGGGCCCTTCGCCCGCCCTTCCCCCGACGCGCCCCGACGGCGCGCCTTTTATGGAGGTTTGTCAGTGATCTCGTTGTTGTCGAGACTCTCGATCAGGAGCGCCGCGGGCGCCACAGCGGTGCTGACCGGCATCGGCGCCACCGCGTTCGGTGTGGTGAGCGTCGCGCAGGCGGCGCCGGCGCACCCGGCGGGCGCGCACCATGCGGCGGCCAGGACCACCGCGGGCGACGGCACTTCGGTGTCCGTGCCCGTGTCGGGCCGCGACCGCGTCTACACCGCGGACCAGACGTCCAACACCGTCACGGTCCTCGACCCGTCCACGGACAGGACCCTCGGCACCATCGCGCTCGGCTCCCAGCGCCTCGGGGCGACCCTCAGCCCGCAGTACACCGACAACGTCGGCGTGCACGGCCTCGCCTTCTCCCGCGACGACAAGCGGCTCGGTGTGGTCAGTGTGACCAGCAACACCGTCGACATCGTCGACACGGCGACCAACAAGGTGATCAACGAGACCGACGTCGGCCGGGCCTCGCACGAGGGCACCTTCACCGCGGACGGCAAGCAGTTCTGGGTCGCCGACCGCGGCCGTGACACCGTCACGATCGTGGACGCCGTGCACGGCGGCGTCGTCAGCAACGTCAAGGTGGGCCCGGGCCCTTCGAAGGTGGTGCTCAGCCCCGACGGCAGGACGGCCTACATCAACCACATCAGCGCCCCGGAGATCACCGCGGTCGACGTCAGGTCGCACAAGGTCCTCTACAACATCAAGGGCCTCGGCGACTCCTTCTCCTCCGACGAGGCCATCTCGCCCGACGGCACCGAGCTGTGGGCGCCGCACAAGCGCGTGGGCCTGACCAGTGTGGTCGACCTCAAGCACCGCAGGGTCGCCGCGGTGCTGAAGACGGGGCCCGACTCCAACCACCCCAACTTCGCCAACACCAAGGCGGGTTCGTTCGCCTACCTGACGGTCGGCGGCCTCGACGAGACCCTGGTCTACCGCAGGAACCCGGGCGGTACACCGCAGCTGGTCACCCGTATCCACGACACCGGGCACGCCCCGCACGGCATCTGGCCCAACGGCGACGGCACCCGCATGTACGTGGGCATGGAGAAGTCCGACACCGTCGACGTGGTCGACACCGCGACCAACAGGGTGATCGACACCGTGGGTGTCGGCCAGGAGCCGCAGGCCCTGGTCTACGTGCCGAACGCGGCACCGGCCGGCTCCGCCGCCAACCTCGGCCGCCAGGGCCTCGGTTCGACCCCGCGCAACGTGCCGACCACACTGCCCGACGGCACCGCGGGCGAGACGATGCGCTCGGGCGACCGGGGCCGCAGCCTTGAGGCCACCATCCGGCCCGTCAGCGGGCTCGACATGATCCAGCTCCAGGCCCGCGACCTTCAGCCGACCACCACCTACCAGGCGTACGCGGTCCGCAAGGGCGGCGAGAAGGTACCGCTGCTGTCCTTCACCACCGACTCGTCGGGCAACGCGGCCCAGGTGCTCGCCTTCGCCGACTTCGACGGTACGAGCGTCTCGCTGGCGTCGAAGGGCAAGGCCACCGCGCAGACCCTCGCGCAGATGGCCGCCGCGACCGCGGCGATGCACCCGGGCTCCGACGACGCCGTCGAGGCCGCCGACCTGCTGTACTGCGACTGCTGCTGAGAGGGAGACACACCACCATGACAGCGCAACCTCGCGGCCGCTCCCGGCGCCGCGCCCACCGCACGGCGGCCGTGCTGGCAGCGGCCGTGGGGTCGCTCCTGCTGGTGGCGGGGCCCGCGTCGGCGCACGTCCGGGTCTTCTCCGACGGCGCACAGGAGGGGCACCCGGCGACGCTCCGCTTCCGGGTCCCCTCGGAGAAGGCGGACGTCACGACCGTACGGGTCGACGTCACCCTGCCCAGGGGCGTCACGCCCACCGCGGTGCCCGCGGCCGCGGGGTGGACGGTGCGGCGAGGCGCCGCCGGGGCCGACGGCACGACCCATGTGGTGTGGACCGCGACGGCCGGCCACGAGCTGCGGCCCGACGACCACCGCTACTTCGACGTACGGGTCGGGCCGCTGCCCGAGAAGGCGAGCGTCACCTTCGACGCCGCCCAGACGTACTCGGACGGTTCCGTCGTCGACTGGGACGAGGTGCAGAAGGGGACTGCCGTGCCGGACTTCCCCGCGCCCGTGCTGGTCCTCGACGCGGCGGCCGCCACGGCTTCGCCCGCCACGGGGGCCGCGGCGCCCTCGTCCCCCGCGGCGCCCTCCACCCCCGCGCCGGGCGTGGCGGCGGCCCCGGGCGGCGGCACGGGCACCGGGTCCTGGCTGCCCTGGTCGGTCGCGGGGGCCGCGGTCCTCGCCGCGGGCGCCGCGGTCGCGGTGCTCCGCAGGCCCCGCGCGGCGGCGCGGTCCTGAGGGCAGCGCCGCCGCGCACACGAGGGCCCGTCGCGGCGCCCCGGTGGACGACCACCGCGGGCGCCGCGACGGGCCCTCGTGCCATGCCCGGGGCGCGCGCCCCGGATCGGGTGGGGCCCGGCGCGCACGCGGTACGTGAGCCGGGCCCGCACGGTCCCCGGACCGGCCGTCAGCCCAGTTCGGCGAGGAGCGATCTGAGGTAAGGGACCGTGTCCTGCGGCGGGTTGGCCTCCGCGCTGAGCCGGTCCATGATCAGCGAGTACTGGTCGATCTCCTCGCGCTTGTCGAGGTAGATCGCGCCCGTGAGCTGCTCCAGGTAGACCTTGTCCGGCAGGTCGGGCTCGGCGAACCGCAGGATCGTGACGGGCGTGCCGGCCGCCGCGACCGCGCCCACGCTGAACGGCGCGATCTGGAGCGTGACGTTGGGCCGGTCGGCCATCTCGATCAGATGCGTGAGCTGGGCGCGCACCACCTCGGTGCCGCCGAACGGGCGCCGCAGGACCGCCTCGTCGAGCACGGCCCACAGGGTGGGCGCCTCCGGCAGGTCGAGCAGCTTCTGCCGTTCGAGCCTGAGGCCGACCAGCCGCTCGATCTTCGACTCCGGGGCGTCGGGGTAGCCGAGCCTGGTCACCACGCGGGCGTAATCCAGCGTCTGGAGCAGGCCGGGCAGGAACTGGACCTCGTACGTGCGGATCAGCGAGGCCGCCTCTTCGAGCCCGATGTGCAGCTCGAACCAGTCCTCCAGGACATCGTTGTACTGGTGCCACCAGCCCGGCAGGCTCGCCTGGCGTGCCATCTCCGCGTATTCGGCACGCTCGTCCTCGTCGAGGACCTTGTACAGCGTCAACAGGTCGGTGACGTCACGCTGTTTGAAGCCGACCTGCCCGCGCTCCAGCCGGGTGATCTTGGCGTCGGAGGCGCGGATCGCCCGGCCCGCGTCCACCCGCGAGATGCCGCGCTCCTGGCGCAGCCGCCGCAACCGGGCACCGAGCACGATGCGCAGGGCGGTCGGGCCGATGCGGGGCTGGTCGAGGTAGCGCCTCAGCGAAGGCTGCGCACCGTCCGGCTGCGGCATGGCGCTCATGACAACTCCCGTACGGCGCTCGTGGACATGGATGCCCCAGTCTCCCACTTGGGCCCCGTCCGCGTACAGCGGGGACACCACTGTGGCGGCCTGTCGCAGGTGGCGGCAGGCCGCCCCGGTGTGCGGCCCCGCGGGCTCGGGCGCCCCGGTGCGGGCGCCGTCGCCGACGGTGCGTCAGGTGCTGCGGTGCGTCAGACCGTCATGCCGTCGAACTCGCCGTCCTTGGCGCCCGCGACGAAAGCGGCCAGCTCGGCGCGGGTGTAGACCAGCGCGGGGCCCTGCGGGTGGCGGGAGTTGCGGACAGCGATGCTGCCGTCGGGGAGGGCGGCGAGCTCCACGCAGTTGCCGCCGGGCGCGCTGTGCCGGCTCTTGGTCCAGCGCGCGCCCTCAATCAGGTCGGACCGGGTCCCGTTCTCGATCTGTCGCATTCCGCCCACTCCTGTCGTTGTGCGTAGGTCTGACCAGGCGTCATCGGCTGCAATTGCAGATGCAGTTGCGACGTCAATTGCGCCGCCAAGAACTGTAATTGCAGATGCAGTTGCGGCGCCATCCCTGCCGGGGGGATAGTGGTGGACGATCACCTGCAAGTGACATATGACTGCTCCACGGAGATCGCGATGACATCCCGTACGCCAGGACGGTCGTGCGCCTTACCGGGAGGCACGGTCGGCCGACTGCTCGACCGGGCGTCGCGGGACGCCTTCCCGCTCGACGGGCGGACGGGCGCCCCGCCCGCCCGGTGCACCGTGCGGGCGCTGCCCGCCGACGGACGGGCGGTCGGCGAGGCGCGCAGATTCACCGGCGGCACCCTCAGCGACTGGTCCCTCGGGCACCTGGCGGAGAACGCCGCGTTGATCGTCTCGGAACTGCTCAGCAACGCCCTGCGCTACGGCCTCGGCACGACGCCCGGGACCCGGCAGGGCCCGCCACCCGCCGTCTGGCTCGGCATGCTGCTGCGGCGCGGGACCGTGCTGTTCGCCGTCTGCGACCACAGCGCTGCGGTGCCCCGGGTCAGAGAGCCCGACTACTTCGCGCAGTCGGGCCGCGGCCTGCACATCATCGAGTGCCTGAGCGAGACCTGGGGCTGGACGACGCCCGACACGGACGGCAAGGCCGTCTGGGCCGCCGTCTCCTGCCCCGAGGCGGGCCGCCGGCCGCCGCCCCCGGCCCCGCGGCCCGAGCCCAGGGCGTGGGCCTCGGCCCCGCTGCCGGTGCGCGCGCCGTACGAACAGGCGGCCGCCGCCGGCTTCGCGGTCCACGCGTTCGGCAACGAGCGGTAGGGGCAGGGGCGGTGGCCGCGGCCACCGCCCCTGCGGCCCGTGCGGCGGACGGTCGAAGGACGGTCTAGGGTGCGGGCCACAGAGGGCCTTGGAGAGGACGGGACTGCGATGCCGGACACGTCGGACTGGATGACGCGGGGCGCGGGCCGCGCGCCGGTCGACCTGCGGACCGACAGGCCGCACGCGGCGCGGATCTATGACGCGCTGCTCGGCGGCAAGACCAACTACGGGCCCGACAGGGCCGCGGCCGAGCAGGTGGCGTCGAACATCCCCACCGCGCAGGCCGCGGTGCGGGTGAACCGCTCGTTCATGCACCGCGCGACGCGCTACCTGGCCGAGGAGGCCGGTGTCCGGCAGTTCCTCGACATCGGCACGGGCATCCCCACCTCCCCCAACCTGCACGAGGTGGCCCAGGCCGTGGCCTCAGAAAGCCGCGTGGTCTACGTGGACAACGACCCGATCGTGCTGGCGCATTCGCGGGCGCTGCACACCAGCGAGCCCGCGGGCAGGACCGCGTACATCGACGCGGACGTGAGCGACCCCGCGGGCATCCTCGCCTCCGCGCAGCTGCGCGGGACCCTGGACCTCGCCCGGCCGGTCGCGGTCAGCATGTGCCTGCTGCTGCACTGGCTCCCGGCCTCCGAGGACCCGTACGCCGTCGTACGGCACCTGCTCGACGCGCTGGTGCCCGGCAGCCACCTGGTGATCACCCATCTCGCGAGCGACATCGACCCGACCGGCGTGAGCGGCCTCGAATCGGCGCTCGCGTCCTCGGGCGCCGGGGTGCGGGCGCGCACCAGGGACGAGGTCGCCGGATTCTTCGCCGGGATGGAGCTGGCGGAGCCAGGACTCGTGGTGCCGCAGCGCTGGCGGCCCGAGCGGGTCGCGCTCGACGTCGGCGACCCGGAGGCGGGCGTCGCGGACGACGCGGTGCCGATCTGGGCGGGCGTCGCGGCCAAGACGGCCTGACCCGTCGCCACCCTGCGGCCGCGCGTCAGCCGTCCACGCCCTCGGGCGTGCCGGGGCGGGCGCCGGGGGGAGTGCACAGCAGTGCGTACGCCGTCGCGACGAAGGCGTCCCTGAGCCGGAAGCGGCGGGTGGAGACCGCGGCGAGCGCGGTGTCCGTGCCCGGCGCGAAGCCGAGGAACGCCTGCTGGCCGCTGGTGGCCCCGGCGTGGAAGTAGACGGGCCCGTGGGCGGTCTCGTGCCGGAACCAGGTCAGGGTGTGCACGTGCCGGTGGCCGTGCCCGCGCCGCAGCACCGGCTGCCTGACCGCCCAGAGGTCCGCTTCGAGCGGCGAGCCGGCCGGCGGCCGCAGATGCGCCTCCACGAAGGCGAGCAGGTCGTACGGGGTGGCCCGGACGGCGCCCGCCGCCTGGAAGCCGCCGATCAGCAGTGGCGGCGTCGGGGTGGAGCCGTCGGCCCGGTGGCCCGTGGCGTCGGGGGAGCGCGCGCCCGGCGGCGCCGGTGCGAGCGCCGTGCCGGTCAGGCCGAGGGGCGCGAGCACCAGGCCGCTGAGCAGGTCCGCCCAGGGGGTCGCGGTGGCCGCGGCGAGCGCGTGCCCGAGCGCGGCCACGCCGAAGTTGGAGTAGCGCCACCGGGTGCCGGGGCGGTGGCGCGGCCGGGCCCGCAGGAACGCAGCGGCGACCCGCTCGTCGGTGTAGTGCGCGTACGGGTTGCTCCGCCACTGCCGCAGCGCGCCCGGATACAGGTCGGCGGGGAGCGGGGGCAGCCCGGACGTGTGGGTGATCAGATGCGTGAGGGTGACGGGGTGCCGGCTCCGCCCGGCCCCGCGCGCCAGGAACGCGGCGGCCGGGTCGCCAGGGCCGACCGCGCCCTCGCGCAGCAGCCGCGCGAGCAGCAGGCCCGTGTACGGCTTCGTCGCCGACCCGGTCTCGTAGCGCAGCAGCGCGCGCGGGACACGCGGCGGCGGCGCGGTGCCGCCGGAGCGCACGGTCCTGCGCCCGTCCCGCGTGAAGGCGACGACGGCGTCCGGGGCGTCCATGGCGCGCACGGCCTCGTCCAGCGCGGCCGCCGTCTCCCGGTCGTCGCCCGGTGCGGGCGCGCCGGGCGCGGGCCACGGCGCAGAGGCCTCGCCGGGCGCGCTCACCCCGGCGACCCGGCGGGGGCGGGCTCGGCGCCGCCGGAGAGCGCGGACAGCGCCCGGGAGGTCGCGACGGTCGAGGCGAAGGCCGCGACCAGCGTCGGGTGGTAGACCGCGTCGAACACCTCGTCCTCGTCGCCCTCCGGCATGGTGCGCAGCGCGGGCATCGCCCCGTCCTCCTGCTGGGCGGCGGCGAAGCCGCGCCAGGCCCGGGCGTCGAGGGCCGGCTCCGGCAGGCAGGCGTCGACCACGAGCAGCTCGCCGAGCAGGTCCCAGCGCTCCAGGTCGAGCCAGTCGTCGAGCCAGGCGGGCAGCCAGGCCGTCAGGTACTCCGCGAGGTCGGCGGGCAGGCCGCGGGGGCGGCGGCCCCACTCGGTCAGGTGGAAGACGGTGTGCGTCACGTCGTACGCGATGTGGCCCTCCACGGTCCACGGCTCGGGACGCGCGGCCAGCCAGGTGCGGCGCAGGTCGGCGGCGAGCTCGGGCAGCGGGCCCGCGTCCTGCGGGGGCCCGACGTCCCCCGGGTCCGCCACCGCCGCCGCGTACCTGCGCCGGAAGGCGGTGAGGCCGAGGCGCCGCACCGGCTTCGTCTCGAAGGCGGCCCAGCTCGCCTGGCGCTGGTTGAGCCGCACCGCGCGGTCCACGGCGGGGTCGGCGTACCCCAGCTCCCTGAACGGCAGGTAGACCTCGAAGGGGATCGGGGAGATCGGCTCGGTCCGCTGGCCGCGCACCAGCATGTGCCCGCTGTCGAGCGCCTCGTGCCACACGTGGTCGAGCAGCCGCCGCACCAGGTCGGACTGGCGTGAGCCCGCCACGCCCTCGCGGAAGAGCACCGCGCCGATCATCGCCAGCTCGCCGATGGGCTTGAACCGTTCGAGGAACCCGGTCTCCGGGTCTGCGTCGGGGTCGAGGCGGAAGCCGCCGCGGTGCGCGTACAGCCACTCGACGGCCTTCGCGCCGACCGTGTGCAGCAGCGCGGTCTCTGCGCGCGGCGCGGCGGCCGGTGTCTCGTCGGTCATGCCTGCACTCCCTCTTCGGCGTGGGGCGCTGCGCCGCGCGGCCCGCCGCCGCGCCGCGGCAGGGCGAGCGCCGCGGCGAAGGCGGCCATCAGGGTCGAGTGGTAGCGGCCCGCGAAGTCCCGCGGCACGGGGCGGCCCCGCCGCCCTGGGCCGACCTCGGGCAGGCTCCCGTCGGCGTCCTGGGCCGCGGCCACCGCGTGCCAGACCCCGGCGAGCAGGTCGACGCCCGGTGGCTCCGGCAGCGCGCCCGCCACCGCGAGCAGCTCGCACGCCAGGTCCCACTGGTCGTCCTCCACACAGGAGTCGAGCCACGCGGGCAGCCACAGGCCCAGGTAGGACGCCACGTCGCCGGGGACGCCCGACGGGTCGCCGCCCCAGTCGGTGAGGTGGAAGACCACGTGCGTCAGGCTGTAGCCGGACGCCGACTCGAACGTCCACGGCTCGGGCAGCCCGCCGAGCCAGGTCGCCCGCAGCGCGTCCGCCACCGGGCGGTGCTGCGGGAGGCCCACGCGGCGCTCGGAGTTGAGCAGGCCGAGGCGGCGGTTGGGCTGCTGCTCCGTCAGCCGCCAGCTGCGGGTCGCGACCGTCGTCGCCGCCAGCTTCTCGAAGCCGGGGTGGCGCAGGCCCGCGGAGGCGAACGCGGCATACACCTCAAGGGCGTACGTGCCGAAGGGTTCGAGCCGCAGCAGCTCGTGGAAGTACGCGCCCTGCCCGGTCAGCTCCCAGGCGTACGCCAGCAGGTCGGAGGCGGTGGCGTGCAGCGGGTCGTCGGGCGCGGTGGCGCGGCGCACCGAGACGCACACCTGCGCCAGCTCGCCGAGCGGCTTCCAGGTGCGGTTGACGTCGCCGTGCTCGGCGAGCGCGTCCTCGCCGAGGGTGAAATCGCGGCGGTGCGCGAGGGCCCAGCCGAGCGCGGCGGAGCCCACGGCGCGTACCGCGGGCGCCGCCTGCGGCCGCGCCGGTGCGCTCACGCCGCGGCCCCGGCGCGCAGGGCGCGCGCCGCATGGGTGTGCAGCGCGACGCGGGCGTCGGCGCCGCCCATCTCCGCCACGAAGTCGAGGCCCGCGTCGAGGCCCAGGGTGTCGGGCACCGCGTCGAGCACGGCGAGCCAGCGGCCGGTGCCTGCGGCCTGGAGCCAGTCGCGGCGGCGCACGGCGCGCACGAAGCCGCGGGCCACGTCCACCGGCCGGTGCGCGGCCACCCGCGCGACGCCGGAGTCCGAGCCCGGCACGGCGAGCGCGGCGAGCACCGCGAGCTGATGGGCGAGCGTCTGCCAGGGGGCGCCGTCGAGCCAGTCGGTCGGGGGCTCGGCCGCGGGGGCCGCGCGCGGGGGCTCCGGGGCCGCCGCACCGTCCCGCGATTGCTCCGAACGGGTGAGGGTGCTGACCGTGTCCGCGGTGCCGGCCAGCCCGAGAAGGGTGTGCGTCATCGCCCAGTGGCTCCACGCGGACACGGCGGAGGCGTCGGAACCGGGCGGGAAGACCGTGACGGCCTGCTGGAGGAGTGCGAGGTCGGACCGGTCCGCGGGGCGGCCGAGCAGCACGCTCGGCAGCAGCAGGTCGGAGCCGAGCACGCGGACGGCCGCGAGCCCGAGGCCGTCGTCGCCGCTGATGCCGGCACTGCCGCCCACACCGCCGACGTGGCCCCCGCCCCTGAGGGCGGAGACCACCTCGAACGCGAGGTCCTGCACCGCGCCCGTCAGACGGGTCGAGGTACCTGACTGCTCGGTCATGGACTTCCGTCAGCCCTTCTTCGGCCGCGGGGTCGGGGGCGACAGCAGCAGGCCGCCCTGACCGCCGGCCAGGGCCAGCGCCGCGCACTCGCGCGAGTCGCGGAAGGTGCCTTCTGCTTCCAGAGGGTTGAGGGCTGCTTCGAGATCCGTGTCCTGAAGCTGCGTGTCGCGGGTCACGGGTTCGACGGAAGCCATCCCCACCATCCCCTTTCGATTGGTTCTTCGCTTGCGTCACCCATCACAACACACACACCGCACAAGGGGCAAAAGGGGCAAATATCCCTGAAACGCCGCACTCTGCAATGTGCGGAGTTCAACAGGCAGAGTGCGCAGGCACACCGGCGCCGACGGCCGCCGGCGCCGGTGCGGGCCTCAGCCGATCTCGGCGCCGAACGCCTTCAGCGCTTCGGGCACGGGCTGGAAGTAAGTCTCCCCGCCCGAGGTGCAGTTGCCGCTGCCGCCGGAGGTGAGGCCCAGGGCGGTCGAGCCGTCGAAGAGGGGGCCTCCGCTGTCGCCCGGCTCGGCGCACACCGAGGTCTTGATGAGCCCGCTCACCGAGCCCTCCTGGTAGTTGACCGTCGCGTCGAGGCCCGTCACCTCGCCGGTGTGGGTCTTCGTGGTGCTGCCGCTGCGCTCCACGCTCTGCCCCACCAGCGCGGCGCCCGCCTCCTCGATCGGCTGCGTCTTGCCGTTGTAGAGGTTCACCTCGCTGGGGTGCGGGGTGTCCGGGGAGGTGTACTTGACCAGCGAGTAGTCGTGGGTCGGGAAGGTCGCGCTCTCCGTCTTCGCGAGCTCGCTGCCGCTCTGCTTGTCGGACCAGGTCGAGACGGCCTTCCCGCAGTGACCCGCCGTCAGGAAGTACGGGTCGCCGTCCTTGACCACGTTGAAGCCGAGCGAGCAGCGGGCGTCGCTGCCCCAGATCGCGTCGCCGCCCGACAGGTCCAACGACAGCCGGCCCGCGGTGCGTTCGAGCACGGCGCGGCCGCCCAGGTCGCCGACGACCTGGTTGAGCCTGGCGAGGCGGTCGTCGGTCACCGTCCCGTCCGCCGTCACCACGACCTTGTCGGCCCGCGGGTCGATGACCCAGGACGTGCCGGTCATGGTGGCGCGGTCGTGCAGGGTGGCGGTGGCGGAGCGCAGGTCGGCCAGCGAGTTCTGGACCAGGCGGGGCGTCGCGCCCCCGGCCCGTACGGTGTCGGCCGCCGACTCGTCCAGGACGTTGACGACGAGCTGATGGCGCGCGGCGTCGTAGTACGAGCCCTGCGAGGTGTCGTCGAAGCGCGCGGCGAGCGATCCGGCGGAGGCCGCCGAGATCCCCTCGGGACCCGGCGGGGCCGGGGCGGCCGGCTTCGCCTGGGCCGATGCGGCGGCGGACAGGACGGCGGTGGCGGTCAGGGCGAGGGCGCAGGCACCGGCCAGTCGGGTGCGCCGCGGCGAGACGTGTCTGTACGGCAACTCAGGACCCTTCGGGGCAGAGGTTCGGCACGGACACGCGGGGCGGTCTTCACACTCCGAGTCGCGTCCGCGCCCGGTTGCGACGACTTCTTCCCGCCCTGCCGGGGCCGCGGTGTGATCCGCGCCGATTTCGCACCTGCGGGTAGTGCCCGCCCGCCAACCGGCCGCACCGCCGCGCAGCCGCCCGCGGTCCCCGCTACGCGCGACGGCCGCCTGGCGGCCCGTCAGCCCCCTGCGGTCCTGGCCCCGGTGTCCCGGATGGGCCGTACGGGGGGACGCGGCGCGCCCGCGCGGCGTGTCGTCCGCCCGGCCTTCACCCCCGCGTGTACTGGGCGTGCGCCGTGTCGTGGAAGGCGCGGCGCACCGCCCCGACCGCCTCGCCCTCGCGCGTGGGGTGGACGCGGTTGGTGAGCAGCACCGCGTAGAGGCCGGCGACCGGGTCGACCCACACGCTGGTGCCGGTGAAGCCGGTGTGCCCGTACGAGGCAGGTCCGAAGGCCGTGCCGACCGGCGAGCCCACCGGGTCGAGGCCCTGCCAGGCGAGGCACCTGCGCAGGTTCAGGCCGTCCGTGCGCGGCGCGGTCATCAGCGCGTACGTCTCCGGGCGCAGCAGCCCGGGAGCGCCGCCCGCGAGGCAGGCGCCGAGCCGCTCCATGTCGGCGAGCGGCGCGAACAGCCCGGCGTGGCCGCAGACCCCGCCGAGCACGGCGGCGTTCTCGTCGTGCACCTCGCCTGCGACGACCCGGCCGCGCCAGGGGCAGTACTCGGTGGCCACGGCGCGCGCCCGGCCTTCCGCGTCCGGGGTGAAGCCCGTACCGGACAGGCCGAGCGGCCCGCTCACCGTCTCGGCCACCAGGGCGTCGAGCGGGATGCGCGCCGCCGCCTCGGCGATCAGCCCGAGCAGCATGAAGCCCTGCGACGAGTAGGTGACGCGGGTGCCCGGCGGCCCGGTCAGCGGCAGCGTGCCGAGCGCGGCGAGCAGCGCCCTGCCGGTGGGGTGCTCGCGGTACATCGGCACCTGTCCCGGCAGCCCCGAGGTGTGCGCGAGGAGGTCCGCCACCGTCAGCCCCGCCTTGTCGGTCGCCGCGTACGCGGGCAGGTGGGCGCCGACGGTGTCCGCGAGTGCGACCAGCCCCCGGTCGACGAGCGCCATCACCGCGAGCCCCACCACCGGCTTGGTCACGGACGCCAGGTCCCACAGGTCCTCGCCGTCGAGCGGCGGACCGTCGGGGTCGGGGCAGCCCGGGGCGGTGCCGGTGTGTCCGCGCGTCCCGGTCCAGCCGCGGTCGAGGACCGCGTCCGCGGTCCCCACCGACCAGGCGGCACCGGAGAACACCCGCTCGCCGCGGGCCCGTTCGAGCAGTTCGCGCAGTGCGCTCATGCCCGGCCCCCGTCCGACTCCGGGGTGGCCTCGGCGGCTTGGCCTGCCTCGACCGTCTGGGCCGCGGGCACCACGCCGAGGCGCGGCGGGCCGCCGAGCCCCGCCGACACGGTGCGCGCCGCCGCGCGCAGCATCGGTCCGAACACCTCGAAGGCCGCGTCGTCCAGGGTGAACACCGGGCCGCACACCGCGAGGGCGCCCACGGGCCGCCCGTCGGCTGCGCGCACCACCGCGGCGACCCCGCGCGTGTCCTCCTCGCCGTACCCGTCGTCCAGCGCGTAGCCGCGCCGCGCCGTACGGTCCAACTCGGCGCGCAGCTCGGCGGGTTCGGTCAGGGTGTACGGGGTGGGCGGGGCCGGGCTGCCCGGCCCCGCGAGCGCCCCGGCGGCCCGCGCCGCCTCGTCTGCGGGGAGCGCGGCGAGCATCGCGAGGCCCGCAGCCGAGCAGTGCAGCGGCGAACGCCCGCCGGGGCGCGGGCCCGTGGCGTAGTGGCTCGCCGGCTCGGAGAGCGCGAGGCACACGGCGTCGTCCGCGTCCGGCACGGCGTAGTACGCGAGCAGCCCCGTGCGCTGCCGCAGGTCGGCGAGGACGGGCCGGGCGAGCCCGAGGCCGGGCTCCGCGTCGAGCGCGGCGGCGGCGAGGCCCAGCAGCCGGGGCCCGGGGCGGTAGCTGCCCTGCTCGGCGGGGCGTGCGAAGCCGTACTCCGCCATGGTGCGCAGATGGCGGTGGACCGTCGGCTTCGCCAGGCCCGTGCGCCGGGCGATGTCGCCCAGGCGGTGCGGCCCGCCGCCCTCCTCGACCAGGGCCACAAGCACCTCCATCGCCTTGTCGACCGGACCCTTCGCGGGCTCCTGCGCGGTGCTTCGGGTGTTGACCGGTTTCCCCATGTCGCTTAGCTTACCCCCACCGCATTCCATCTGACGGAACGGATGTGCTGTTCAATGGAACGAATACGTCAGGGGAGGGCGCGCCGCGACGGCCCGCCCCGCCGCGACGTGCTGCGCCTCGGAGCCATCGCCGTGCCCGCGCTCGCGCTGCCCGCCCTGCTCACGGGGTGCGGGGCCGACCCCGCGAGCGACGCGGGCAACGTCCTGCGCCTCTCCCAGCCGGGCGACCCGAAGACCATGGACCCGCAGAAGCAGGGCGACATGACGTCGATGAACGCCCTGATCAACATGTTCGACACGCTCACCACGCGCGGCACCGACGGCGGGCTGCACCCGGGGCTCGCCCTCACCTGGCGGGTCGTCTCCCCGCTGACGTGGCGCTTCACCCTGCGCCCCGGCGTCGTCTTCCACAACGGCGAGCCCTGCGACGCGCACGCGGTGAAGTTCAGCATCGAGCGGCTGCTCGACCCCGCCACCGCCTCGCCCATCGTGGAACTGCGGTACGTCAAGGGCGTGACGGCCGTCGACGACCACACCGTCGACCTGCACACCTCCGTGCACGACCCGATCATCCCCGAGAAAGTCTCCCTCTTCGGCGGGGTCGCCGTGCCGCCCCGCCACCTCGCCGACGTCGGCGACGACGGCTTCGCCCGACACCCCGTGGGCACCGGGCCCTTCACCTTCGTCAGCTGGCAGCGCGACCACGAGCTGCGGATGCGGGCCAACCCGCACTACTGGGGCGGCAGGCCCGGGATCGACGCACTCGTCTTCACCCCCGCGCCCAACGCCTCCTCCTCGCTCGCCGCCCTGCAGAGCGGCGGCGTCGACCTCGTCACCGGCCTCACCCCGGACGCCGCACAGCAGTTGGCCGGGTACACCGGCGTCTTTCTCGACAGCCACACCGGCATCAGGACCTCGTACCTCTCCGTCAACACCCTCGACCGGGGGCCGCTGCACGACAAGCGGGTACGCCAGGCGCTCAACCACGCCGTGGACGTACCGCTGCTCATCAAGGCCGTGCTCGGCGGCAAGGCCACCGAGGTGCCCGCGATGATCCCGCGCGGCGCCTTCGGCTTCGACCCCTCCCTGAAGCCCTTCACCCGCTCCGTGCCCACCGCGCGCAGGCTGCTCGCCGAGGCCGGATACCCGCACGGCTTCAGCACCGAACTCACCGCCTCCAACATCGACTCGGACGTCGCCGAGGCCCTCTCGGGCCTGCTCGCCCGCGCCGGCGTCCACGCCCGGGTCAACCTCCTCGACCCCGGCACCTACGCCGACCGGCTCACCTCCGACGACCACGGCGCGCTCGGCCCGCTCTACCTCGCCGCGAGCACCGTGTGGACCCTGGACGGCGAGTCCATGATCCAGTCCAACGTGCGCAGCGACCGCAGGCAGAGCCGCTGGCACAACAAGGAGGCCGACCGCCTCGTCGACATCGAGGAACTCGCCGTGGAACCCGAGAGGCGCCGCCGCGCCTTCTCCGACCTCCAGCGGCTGATGCTGGAGGAGGCGCCCTTCGTGTCCCTCTACCAGATCGACACCATTCTCGCCCGCAACCAGCGGCCCCACTGGACCCCGGGCCCCGCCGGCGTCCTCGCCATGGCCGGCGCGGAGGTCTCCCGATGACCGACCTGACCTCCCCTCACACCCCGGCACCCGGCGCGGGGGACGAGGCGCCGGCACGGCGCCGCGACGGCGCCCGGATCCTGCGGCTCGTGCTCACCAGGCTCGGCACCGCGATCCTCGTCCTGCTGTGCACCGCGACCGTCTCGTTCTTCCTCGTACGGCTCTCCGGCGACCCCGTGAAGCTTCTGCTGCCGCCCGACGCCACCGCACACCAGGAGGCCACCCTGCGCACGAGCCTCGGCCTCGACCGGCCGCTGCTCACGCAGTACCTCGACTACCTCTGGGGCCTGCCGCGGCTCGACCTCGGCACCTCCCTCTTCTACCACGAGCCCGTCAGCCAGGTGCTCGCCGACCGGCTGCCCGCCACCCTCGAACTCGCCGCAGGCGCCCTCGTGGTGACCCTCGGCATCGCCCTGCCCGCGGGCGTCTTCGCGGCGATGCGCCGTGGCCGCGCCGCCGACCGCGGGGTGATGGCGGGCGTCCTGCTCGGCCAGTCCACCCCGCCGTTCTGGGTCGGCATCCTGCTCATCCTGGTCTTCGCCGTCGGCCTGCACGCGCTGCCGGCCTCCGGCTACGGCACCTTCGCCAACCTGGTGCTGCCGTCCGTGACGCTCGCCGTCTACTCCGTCGCCGTCGTCGCGAGACTGCTGCGCTCGTCCCTGATCGACGTGCTCTCCTCCGACCACATACGCACCGCGCGCGCCAAGGGCTTCGGCCCGCTCAAGACCGTCTTCGTGCACGCCCTGCGCAACGCGTCGCTGCCCGTCGTCACCGTCGTGGGCCTCGAAGTCGGCAGCCTCCTCGGCGGCGCCATCCTCACCGAACAGGTCTTCTCCTGGCCCGGCGTGGGCCGGCTGACCATCGAGGCCGTCTCCAACCGCGACTTCCCGCTCGTACAGGCCACGGTCCTGTTCTTCGCCGCCGTGTTCGTCGTGGTGAACCTGCTCGTCGACCTCTCCTACAGCCTCCTCGACCCGAGGGTGAGGACGTCCCGATGACCGTCACCCCAGCCACCCCAGCCACTCCGGCCACCGCGCCGCCGCCCGCCGCCACGGCCGGGCGCTCCACCCGCGCCGCCGCCGTACGCACCCTGCTGCGCAACAGGCTCGCCGTCGCCGCGCTCGCGTTCCTCGCGCTGCTGCTCGTCGTCGCCGTGTTCGCGCCGCTGATCGCGCCCGACGACCCCAACGCGCAGGACCTCCTGACGCGGCTCGAACCGCCCGCCTGGCAGCACGGCGGCAGCGGCGCCCACCTCCTCGGCACCGACCAGCTCGGCCGCGACATGCTCTCCCGCGTCCTGTACGGCACCCGGGTCTCGCTCCTCGTCGGCGCGAGCGCCGCGCTGCTCGCCGGGCTCGTCGGCACCCTCGTCGGCCTCGCCTCCGGCTACCTCGGCGGCTGGCCCGACCGGGTCCTGATGCGCCTCGCCGACGTCCAACTCGCCTTCCCCGCCATCCTGCTGGCCCTCGCCATCGTCGGCTTCCTCGGCTCCGGGCTCTGGTACGTGATCCTCGTGCTCGGCTTCACCGGCTGGGTCTCGTACGCCCGCGTCGTACGCTCCGAGGTGCTGTCGCTGCGCTCCCGCGACTTCGTCACCGAGGCGCGGGCGATCGGGGCCACCGACCCGGCGATCATGCGGCGCCACCTGCTGCCCAACGTGATGGCGCCCCTCGCCACCATCGGCACCCTGCACATCGCCGCTGCCATCGTCGCCGAGGCGTCGCTCAGCTACCTCGGCCTCGGCGTGCCCAAGGAGACCGTCACCTGGGGCTCCATGCTCGCCGACGGCCAGCTCTACCTCGGCACGTCGTGGTGGGTCGCCGTCTTCCCCGGCGTCGCCCTGATGCTCACCTCGCTCGCCGTCAACATCACAGGAGACGCCCTGCGGGACGTCGCTGACCCGAAGGCGTACCGCCGATGACCACACCGAAGAAGGCGGCGGCCGCCCCGGGCCGTGCCGTGGGGGAGCCCGTACTCGCCGTCGAGGACCTCAGCGTGGACTTCCGGCTCGACACCGGTGCCGTGCACGCCGTGCGCGGGGTGAGCTGGCAGGTCGCGGCGGGCGAGACCCTCGCCGTGGTGGGGGAGTCGGGCAGCGGCAAGACGGCCACCGCGCTCTCCGTCCTCCGCCTCAACCCGGAGCCGCCGTGCGTCTATACGGGCGGCCGGGTCCTCTTCGCCGGGGACGACCTGCTGTCCTGCGGCGAGAAGCGGCTGCGCGCGGTGCGCGGCGGCGCCGTCGCGATGGTCTTCCAGGACCCGATGACCAGCCTCGACCCGCTCCAGCGCGTCGGCACCCAGGTCGCCGAGGTGCTGCGGCACCACAGGGGCGCGTCACGGGCCGAGGCGCGCGACGCGGCGCTCGCCGCGCTCGACGAGGTCGGCGTGCCCGACCCCGCGCGCCGCTACCGCCAGTACCCGCACGAGCTCTCCGGCGGCCTGCGCCAGCGTGTGATGATCGCCGCCGCACTCGTCGGCAGGCCCGACGTGCTCATCGCCGACGAGCCGACGACCGCGCTCGACGTCACCGTGCAGCGGCAGATCCTCGACCTGCTGGTCTCCCTCAAGGAGCGGCACGGGATGGCCGTCGTGCTCATCACCCACGACCTCGGCGTGGTCGCGGAGACCGCCGACCGGGTCGTCGTCATGAACCGGGGTGAGGTCGTCGAGAGCGGAGACGTCCTCGACGTCTTCGAGCACCCCGGGGACCCCTACACACGGGCGCTGCTCGCGGCGACCCCGCGATTGGAGCGTACGGCATGAGCGGTGTGTCCCAGAACGGCGGTGTGCCCCCGGGCGGCGGTGTGTCCCCGGGCGGCGGTGTGTCACCGCGGGTCGGCGGCGGGCCGGCGGACGGCGGTCGGCCGCTGCTCGAACTGGCCGGGCTGCGCAAGGAGTTCGGCAGGGGAAACCGCAGGGTCGCGGCCGTGGACGGCGTCTCGCTCACCGTCCACGAGGGCGAGACGCTCGCCCTGGTGGGGGAGTCGGGCTGCGGCAAGACCACCCTGACCCGGCTGCTGCTGCGGCTCGCCGAACCCACCGCGGGCACGGTGTCCTTCGCCGGGCGCGACCTCGCCGCGCTCTCCCCGGCCGAACTGCGCCGCGTGCGCCGCGAGATGCAGGTCGTCCTCCAGGACCCGTACTCCTCCATGAACCCCCGCATGCGGATCGCCGACATCGTCGCCGAGCCGCTCGTCACCCACGACCCCGGGCTGCGCGGCCGCCGCGGCGGGGCCCGCGCCCGGCTGCGGGCACGCGTCGGCGAACTCCTCCAGTCGGTCGGCCTCGACGCGGACGTGCAGGACCGCTACCCGCACGAGTTCTCCGGCGGCCAGCGCCAGCGCGTCTCCATCGCGCGCGCCCTCGCCCTCGCGCCGCGGCTCGTCGTCCTCGACGAACCCACCAGCGCCCTCGACGTGTCGGTGCAGGCGGCCGTCCTCGACCTGCTCGCCGAACTCCAGCGCGCCCACGGCCTGACGTACGTCTTCGTCTCGCACAACCTCGCCGTCGTACGGCAGGTGGCCGACCGGGTCGCCGTGATGCGCGCCGGGCGGCTGGTCGAAGTGGGCGAGGCGGCGGACGTGTTCACCGCGCCCCGCGACCCGTACACCCGCGAACTGCTCGCCGCCGTCCCGGTGCCCGACCCGCGCGGCGCCCGCGAGCGCCGCGCCGCCCGCACGGCGGTGCCCGGGTGAGCCGCACCGGCCCCGGCGGCTACCGGTGCGAGAGCACCAGGCCCGCGCCGCCGAGCAGCGCGATGTCGTCCACCGCCGTGTCGGCGACCACCACACGCGGCGGCTCGGCGCCCGGCGCCGTCCCGTCCCTGCGCAACCGCTCCTCCAGCAGCGCGCGGAAGTGCTCGCCGCCGTCCCTGGCCTCGCCGTGCAGCACGAACAGGCCGGGCGCGAACAGCTGCTGGACGTTGACAAGGCCGAGCACCAGGTTGTCCGCGTACTCCGCGACCAGCGCGCGCGCCCGGCCGTCGGCCGACACCACCAGCGTGCCCAGGTCCACGCGCGGGCCGAGGCCGAGGGCGGCGGCGCGCGCCCGCAGCCACCGCGTCGTCGCCACCGTCTTCCAGCAGCCGGTGTTGCCGCAGGTGCAGCGCTCGTCGCCGCCCGTCACCGCCATGTGCGCGCCGCTGCGGCCGCCGAGCGGCGCCACCACCTCGCCCTCGTACAGGATGCCGACGCCCAGCACCTCGCCGGTCGACACCGAGGCGAAGGTGCGGCGGCCGCGCCCCGCGCCGAACCACCGGTCGCCGAGCACCTGCAGGCGCGCCCGGTGCTCGACCCGCACGGGCACGCCCGCCAGCGCGCCGAGCCGCTCGCACACCGGGTACCCGCGCAGCGCCGGCACGTCGTCGACCCCGACGATCAGCCCGGCAGCGGGGTCCACGATGCCGGCCGCCGCCACCCCGATCCCGGCGGGCGGGCGGTCGGCGAACACCCCGGCGGCCGCCGCGAGCGCCGCGTCCACCTCGTCCCGGCCCCGCGCGTCCGGCGCGTACGCCGCCTCGGCCCGATCGAGGACCCGGCCCGAGGCGCTCAGCACCGCCGCGCGCACCCGTCCCGGCACCAGCTCCACGGCGCCCAGCGTCCGCGCCTGCGGGGACGCCGGCGCCTCGGCCGGGGGCCCGACCAACCGCAACCGCGTAGTTCTCTGCGCCATGCGGCGAACTCTGCCACGACAGCGTTTCCGGGAGACAGCACTGTGAGTCAACGAAATATGTCCGAGCTGTCCTGGCGCGAGGCCCGCGCAGCGGGCGGCGCCGGGATCGCGCTGCTGCCCATCGGGTCGCAGGAGCAGCACGCGGCCCACCTGCCGCTCGGCACCGACACCCTCCTCGTGGAGGCGGTCGTCGACCGGGCGCTCGCCCTGCTCGCCGCCCCCGCGCCGGGGGAGCACGCCACCGAGGTGGTGCGGCTGCCCACGCTGCCCTACGGGCACAGCCCCCACCACCTCTTCGCCGCCGCGCTCTCGCTGTCGGCGCCGACGCTCGCCGCCGTGCTCGACGACCTGCTGTCCTCGCTGGTGGCCAGCGGCTTCTCCCGCGTCCTCGTCGTCAACGGCCACGGCGGCAACGACGAGATCATGCGGCTCGCCGCCAAGCGCTTCGTGCTGCGCCCCGAGGCCGCGGGCGCCACCGTCGCCGCCTGCTCGTACTGGACGGTGACGGCGGACGACGCCGCAGCCGACGGGACCGCCGAGCGGCCCGAGGTCACCCCCGGCCACGCCGGGTGGTTCGAGACCTCGCTGATGCTCGCCGCCCACCCCGGGCTCGTCCGCACGCCCGTGCCCGCACGGGAGCCCGTCGTACCGCCGCCGCTGTTCGACAACCCGCCCCACCCGGGGCTCACCACCGAGCGGCACGGCGAGTGGGCCAGGGTCGGCGGGTCCACCGACGACGCGTCCGGCGCGGCCGCGGACGCGGGGCGGCGGCTGCTGGACGCGCGGGCCCGCGGGCTCGCCCGCGCCGTACGGGCCTTCGACAGCGCCACCCGGCCGCAGGCCGATCCCGGTACCGCCCCCACCGCGGGGACCTCAGGGACCCCCGCCGATCGAGGAGAAGAATGAAGATCACAGACGTCGACGTGCAGGTGGTCAACCTCCCGCTGGTCAACCCGTTCACCAGTTCCTTCGAGACCAAGACGGGGGAGACCCGCACGGTCGTGCGGGTGCGCACCGACGACGGCGTCGAGGGCTGGGGCGAGACCATGTGGGGCAGGCCGGTCGCCGCGATCGTGGAGCATCTCGCGCAGGACCTCATCGGCACGAGCCCCTTCGCGCTCGAAGCGTTCCACCGCAGGCAGCACATGGTGCCGTTCTTCTACGGCTACCTCGGCTACGCGGCGCTCGCCGCCCTCGACGTCGCCTGCTGGGACGCGATGGGCAAGGCCACCGGGCAGTCCCTGACCGACCTGCTCGGCGGCCCGGTGCGCGACGAGGTGCCGATCACCGCGCTCGTCACCCGCGCCGACGCCCCGGGCGCCGACCGGGCCGCCCTGCCCGGCGCGCTCGCCGACCACGCCGCACGCGTCGTCGCCGAGGGCGGCTTCAGCGCCGTCAAGCTCAAGGGCACCGTCGACGTGGACGGCGACGTGGCGGTCCTGCGCGCGCTGCGCGCCGCGCTGCCCGGCGTCGACCTGCGCGTCGACCCCAACGCAGCCTGGTCGGTGCCCGATTCGGTGCGGGCCGGGATAGCGCTTGAGGAACTCGACCTGGAGTACCTGGAGGACCCGTGCACCGGCATCGAGGGCATGAGCCAGGTGCACGCCAGGGTCCGTATCCCGCTGTGCACCAACATGTGCGTCGTGCGGTTCGAGGAGTTCGCGCCCGCGATGCGGCTCAACGCGGTCGACGTGATCCACGGCGACGTCTACAAGTGGGGCGGCATCGCCCCCACCAAGGCGCTCGCCGCGCACTGCGAGACCTTCGGGCTCGGCATGAACCTGCACAGCGGCGGCGAGCTGGGCATCGCGACCGCGGCGCACCTCGCGGTCGTCGCCAGCACACCGGTGCTCTCGCGTGCCATCGACTCCATGTACTACCTGCACGCCGACGACATCATCGAGCCCCTCGGCCTCGCCGACGGCAGCCTGCGCGTGCCCACGGGCCCCGGTCTCGGCGTCACCGTGGACGAGGACAAGCTGCGGCACTACGCGGCGGTCAACGAGCGCGAGGGCGACCTCACCGGGTGAGCCGGCCGGAGCGCGCGGCCCGCGTGCCCGGCCGTGCGCCCCGGACCGCCGCCGGGCCGCGCGGCCAGGCACCGCGCGCCACGTGATCAGGGCAGCGTCGCGGTCAGGCGCGCCGCCGTCAGGCGCGGGCGCGCTCGTCCACCCGGCGCAGATGCCCGGCGAACACCCGCGCCGCGTCCGGGGTGAGGGTGCGCAGCGCCACCATCGCGGTCACGATCACGTCGCACAGCTCGGCCTCCACGTCCGCCCAGCTGTGCGTGACGCCCTTGCGCGGGTTCTGGCCCGTCGCGCCGATCACCGCGGCCGCGACCTCGCCCGTCTCCTCCGTCAGCTTCAGCAGCCGCAGCAGCCGCTCCTGCTCGGCGGGGAGCGCCGCGTGCTCCTCCAGCCAGCCGTACAGCCGCTCCACGGCCGCCCAGTGCGCGTCGCCGCCCGCGGCCCCGGGGTCGTGCGCCGCGTGTTCCCGCTCCCCGCCCGTGCCCGTGCCCATGCCCATGCCCATGCCCGCAGTGTGCCAGGCGGGGCCGCGGCGCGAGGCGCGTACCCGGCCCTCTCCGTGGCGCCGCCGCGGCCTGCGGGTACGTTCTCGACCATGAGGATCGCAATTCTGGACGACTACCAGCACGTCGCGCTCGGCTTCGCCGACTGGGCCTCCCTCGACGCCGAGATCACCGTCTTCCACGAGCCGTTCGCCGACGAGGACGCCGTCGTCAAGGGGCTCGCCGGGTACGACGTGGCCGTCGCGATGCGGGAGCGCACGCCGTTCCCCGCGCACGTCCTGCGCCGCCTGACCGGTCTGCGGCTGCTCGTCACCACCGGGACCGGCAACCGCTCCATCGACATCGAGGCGGCGCGCGAACTCGGCGTCACCGTCGCCTGCACCGGCTACATGTCGGCGCCGACCGCCGAACTGACCTGGGCGCTGATCCTGTCGGCGGTGCGCAACGTGCCGGCGGAGAACAGGTCCGTGCGCGCAGGCGGCTGGCAGACCGGCGTCGGCGGCGACCTGCACGGCCGCACCCTCGGCCTCCTCGGGCTCGGCCGCCTCGGCACGCGCGTCGCGGAGATCGGCCGCGCCTTCGGCATGGAGACCGTGGCCTGGAGCCAGAACCTCACGGCGGAGCGCGCCGCCGAGCAGGGCGTGACGGCCGTCGCCAAGGACGAACTCTTCGCCTGCGCGGACGTGCTGTCCGTGCACCTCGTCCTCAGCGAGCGCACCAGGGGCCTGGTCGGCGCCGCCGAACTCGCCGCGATGAAGCCGACCGCGCTGCTCGTCAACACCTCGCGCGGCCCGATCGTCGACGAGTTCGCGCTGCTGACGGCGTTGCGCGAGCACCGGATCGGCGGCGCCGCGCTCGACGTCTTCGACCAGGAGCCGCTGTCCGCGCACCACCCGCTGCGCCGCCTGGACAACGCCCTGCTCACACCGCACGTCGGCTATGTCACCCGGGACACGTACGAGGTCTTCTACCGCGACGCGGTCGAGGACATCGCCGCGTGGGCCGCGGGCTCCCCGGTCCGCGTCCTGACCTGAGGGCCGGGGGCGGCGGCCCGGGCGGGCCGCCGCATCCCGGCGGTCGCGGCCGCCCAGTGTGCGCGCCGGGGCGGCCCGTCAGCCGCGCCCGATGTACGGCATGGCGGTCGCAAGGACCGTGGCGAACTGCACGTTCGCTTCGAGCGGGAGCTCCGCCATGTGCCGCACGGTGCGCGCCACGTCGGCCGCGTCCATCACCGGCTCGGCGGCCAGCCTGCCGTCCGCCTGCGGCACGCCGCGCGCCATCCGGTCCGTCATCTCGGTCGCCGCGTTGCCGATGTCGATCTGCCCGCAGGCGATCCGGTACGGCCTGCCGTCCAGGGACAGCGACTTGGTGAGCCCGGTCAGCCCGTGCTTGGTCGCGGTGTACGGCGCCGAGCCGGGGCGCGGCGCGTGCGCGGAGACCGAGCCGTTGTTGATGATCCGCCCGCCCTGCGGGTCCTGCGCCTTCATCCGGCGAAACGCGGCCTGCGCGCACAGGAACGCGCCCGTGAGGTTCGTCCCCACGACCTTCTGCCAGGCGGAGAGCGGCAGTTCGTCGAATGGGATCCCGCCGGGCCCGAAGGTGCCCGCGTTGTTGAACAGCAGGTCGAGCCGGGGCGCGAACGCGTCGGCCGCGCGGAAGAGACCGGCCACGGAGTCCGCGTCCGCCACGTCGGCCCGTACGCAGACCGCGCGGCCGCCGGGCAGCGCGGCCCTGGTCTCGTCGAGCGCCTGCGGCCGCCGCCCCGCGAGCACCAGCTCCCAGCCCGCGGCGGCGAGTTCGAGGGCGACGGCCCGCCCGATGCCGGAGCCCGCGCCGGTGATCACCGCCACCGGCGCTGCCGGTACGCGCGATCGCGCGGCCTCGGCGGCACCGGAGGAACCGGCGGCACCGGAGGAACCGGCAGGCGGGCCGGGCGTACGGGACGGGGCGGGCGGCGGCGGGACCGGGGACTCACTCATACGCGCAGAGGCTAGCCCCGGCGGCCCGCGCCACGGCACCCCCCAGGGCCGCGGCCGTCGGGCCGGGGCACCCGCGCGGACCGCCGGGTCCTCCTCAGCGCCGGACGCGCCGCATCCTCGCGGCGAGTTCCGGGTTCGCGTACGGCCCGCTCCCGTCGAGCGCGGCGAGGATGCGCCCGACGACGGGCTCCGGCTTGTCCTGGCTCATCTTCTCCTTGGTGACCGCCCTGGTCACCCGCACGCGGAAGCCGACCGTGCCGTGCACGATGCGCTCCGCGTAGTCGGCGTTCTCCGAAGTGCCGCGCAGGAGGAACGGGTTGGGCAGCGGCGCCTCGAAGTGCGCGACCAGCCGGTCGAGTACGGCGAGGTTCTCCTCGTCGGAGAGGATCTCCGGCACGCCGTACAGGTGGGCGGCGGCGAAGTTCCAGGTCGGCACGGCGGCGGGCACCCCGTACCAGCTCGGCGAGATGTAGCCGCCGGGGCCCTGGACGACCACGCACAGCTCCTGCGAGCCGAGCCGGTGCGCCTCCTCGTCCGGGCGGCCCACATGGCTCACCAGCACGAGTCCGCCCTCGTCCGCGGTGTCTGCGGTGTTTGCGGTGTCTGCGGCGTCCTCGACGAGGAAGGGGTAGTGCGAGACGACGGGCCCGCTGCCCCCGGCGCCGTTGGACACCATGGTCGCCCACGGGTGCTCGCGCACCAGGTCGGCGGCCCAGCCGGGGCCGCCTCCGGTGGAGCCGGGGTCCTCACGCATGAGCGTCGACCGGGCCTCGGCCGGTGGCCGGCCGGGGCTCGGCCCCGGTGTGCGGGATGGGGGTGCGCATCGGTCCTCCGTACGGGGGTGAGGGCGGGGTGCCGGGGGCGGCTGCTACAGGTTCGTCCAGGTGGGCCTGCCGCCCAGCAGGGTGGCGGCGACCGGCAGGGTGCGCAGGGCGCCCGCGTCCACGTCGAGCGGGTCCTCGTCGAGGACGACGAGGTCGGCCGCGTCGCCCGCCCTGATCCCCGTGCGGCCGCGGGCGCAGGCGGCCAGGGCCGCTTCGCGGGTGATCCGCTCGTCCGGGTGCCAGGGCTCCCGCCCGTCGCGGCTGCGCGAGACGGCGGCGCCGACGGCCACCCACGGGTCGAGCGGCGCGACCGGCGCGTCGGAACCGAGCGCGAGGACGGCCCCGGAGTCGAGCAGCGAACGGAACGCGAACGCCCGGCCCGTCCGGCCCGCCCAGTGCGTGTCGGCGACGTCGCGGTCGTCCATGGCGTGCTCGGGCTGGACGCTCGCGGTCAGGCCGAGCCTGCCGAAGCGCGCGAAGTCGACGGCGGAGACGAGCTGGGCGTGCTCGACGGTCCCCGGCACCCCCAGCCGCTCGAAGACGTCGATCACCTGGGTGTTGGCGCGGTCGCCGATGGCGTGGACGGCCGGGGCGATGCCGGCCGCGTACGCGCGGGCGACCAGCTCCTCGACGCGCTCCGGCGCGACGGACTGCACCCCGCACGGATGCGGGTGGTCTGCGGGCAGCCCCGGATACGGGTCCCAGCACAGCGCCGTGCGGGTGTTGAGGGAGCCGTCGACGATGATCTTGAGGCGGCCCATCGTGACAAGGCCGCCCGGGTCGAGGACGTCGCCGGTGCGCAGGCCGCGCGCGATCGCCTCGTCGAGCCGGTCGGGCCACACCGCGGCCTCGACGCGCAGCGCGGTCACGCCGTCGGCGACCCGCTGCGGCCAGTGGCGCAGGAGGTCGGCGTTCTCGAAGTCCACGATCCCGACGACGCCCCGCGCGGCCGCGGCGTCGGCGGCCGCCCGGTGGTCGTCGGGCCCGGGCCGCTGGTCGCGGTCGAGGACGTCGAGCAGGTCCATCCACGCGTCCTCGCGCAGCAGGCCGTCGGCGGGCGCGCGGACGCCGAAGCGGCGCGCGGCGGCGGAGTTGATCCAGCCGCAGTGCAGGTCGCCCGAGACGAGCACCAGGGGGCGGTCGGCCGACACCGCGTCGAGCGCGGCCAGGCTCGGGGCGTCCGGCCACAGCGCGTCGCGGAAGCCGTAGCCGACCAGGAAGCCGGAGCCGGAGCCGGTGGCTGCGGTGGCGGCCAGAGCGTCGCGCATGACGGCCGCCGCGTGTGCGGCGCTCGTCGCGGGTGCCAGGTCGACCCGGCGGCGCCTGACGGTCCACTGGTCGAAGTGCGTGTGCGCGTCCCACAGCCCTGGCCGCACGAGGCGCCCTTCCAGGTCGAGCGTCGGCGCGGGCGGCAGCGCGCCCCCTGCCGGGACGACGTCCGCGATCCTGCCGTCCCGCAGCACGAGGTCCCAGGACCCGGCGCTGTGCGGGATGCGCGCACGGCGCAGGACGAGGTCGGGCACGGGGCTCATCGCAGCATCATCGCAGGCGCCGCCGGGGCGCGGCGGGGCGGGCGCCCGCACGCTCCCGACGCGCCCGCGCCCCCGCGCCCTCAGGGGGGCCGCGTTCAGCGGGGGGCGTCCTGCGGGTAGCGGACGCCGATCCGTTCCCGTACGGCGTCCAGTGTGCGCAGCACCGCGAGGGTGCCCGCGAGCGGGACGAGCGCCGACTCGGTGCGGCCCGCGGCCAGGCAGGCGGCGACCTCGGCCGCCTCGTGCTGGAGGCCGTGCAGCGCGGAGTCGGCCCGTACGACCTCCGGTCCGTCCGCGGACGCGCGGTGCAGCACGAACGAGTCCGGGTCGAAGAACCCCTCGGGCAGGTCGATGCGGCCCCGCGTGCCGGTCACCGTGGCGCGGGTGCCCGACACGCCGTCGAGCCCGCACGTCAGGGTCGCCACCGCGCCGGACTCCCAGCCGAGCAGCATCCCCGTGTTGACGTCCACGCCCTCGGGGGAGAGCCGGGCGTCGGCCTGGACGCGCGCCGGCTCACCGAGGATCAGCTGCGCGAACGAGACCGGGTACACGCCGAGGTCGAGCAGCGCGCCCCCGCCGAGCGCCGGGTTGCGCATGCGGTGCTCGGGGGCGAACGGGCCCGCGACGCCGAAGTCCGCGCGCACGGACCGCACCTCGCCGATCGCGCCGTCGCGCACCAGCTCGACGAGCCGCCGCACCACCGGGTTGCAGTACGTCCACATCGCCTCCATCAGGAACAGGCCGCGCTCCCGCGCCAGGTCCACCAGCTCCTGCGCCTCCCGCACGTTCAGCGTGAACGGCTTCTCGCACAGCACCGGCTTTCCGGCGGCGAGCGCGGCGCCCGCCGCCTCCCGGTGCGCGGAGTGCGGCGTGGCGACATACACCACATCCACCTCGGGGTCGGCGAACATCGCGGCCCGGTCGCCGTACGCCCGCGCGACGCCGAACCGGTCGGCGAACTCCTTCGCCGACGCCTCGTTCCGCGACGCCACCGCCACGACCTGCGCGTTGTCCAGTTCCGCCACGTCCTGGGTGAACCGCGCCGCTATCCCGCCGGTCGCCACCACGCCCCACCGTGCCACCGTGTGCTCCCTTTTCCCTGTCGTATTTCCCTGTCGTACGGACCCGCCGACAGCTGCGAGCATATGAAACGACTTCACGACTTAGGAGATGTCATGCCGGTCGGCGGCCCATCCGTCACCCCAGAGCCCACGCCCCCGCTCCCGAACTCCGTCCCCGCCACCGCGGCAGGCGCCGTGCCCGGCGCCGTCGAGCCCCTGCCCGCGCCGGCAGTCGCCGCCGCGCCCGCCACCGGGGCCGGGCCCGTGGCCACCGCGCCCGCCCGGCGCGCGGGGCTGCTCCTCACGCTCGTGCTCGGCGGCCTGACTGCGCTGCCGCCGCTCTCCACCGACATGTACCTCCCGGCGCTGCCCGCCGTCACCAACTCCCTGCACGCCCCGGCCGCCACGGTGCAGATCACCCTCACCGCCTGCCTCATCGGCATGGCGCTCGGGCAGATCGTCATCGGCCCGATGAGCGACAAGTGGGGCAGACGCAGGCCGCTGCTCGTCGGCATGGGCGTGTACGTGGCCGCCAGCGTCGTCTGCGCCCTCGCGCCCAACGCGGAGGTGCTCATCGCGGTCCGGCTGGTCCAGGGGCTCGCGGGCGCCGCGGGCGTCGTCATCTCCCGGGCCGTCGCACGCGACCTGTTCGACGGCGTCGCCATGGCCCGCTTCTTCTCCAGCCTGATGCTGGTCTCCGGCGTCGCGCCGATCGTCGCGCCCGTCTTCGGCGGCCAGATGCTCCGCTTCACCGACTGGCGGGGCATCTTCGTCGTGATCACCGTGGTGGGTGCGCTGCTCACTCTCGTCGCCTGGAAGTGGCTGCACGAGACGCTGCCGCCCGAGCGGCGGCACGGCGGCGGTGTGGGCACCGCGCTGCGCACCATGCGCGGCCTGCTCGGCGACCGGGCCTTCAGCGGCTACCTGCTGACCGGCACGCTCGCCTTCACCGCCCTGTTCGCGTACGTGTCGGCGTCGCCGTTCGTCATGCAGGTCATCTACGGCGCCTCGCCCCAGACGTACAGCCTCCTCTTCGGCATCAACGCGGTGGGCTCCGTGGGCGTCGGGCAGCTCAACGGGCGGGTGCTCGTCGACCGGTTCAGCATGCACAAGATCCTCGGCTGCGGCCTCGTGCTGATCACCTCGGCCGCCACCGCCCTGCTGCTGATGACCACGGGCGCGCTGGGCCGCGTCTCCCTGTACGCCGTGGCCGCAGGGCTGTTCTGCCTGATGATGGGCATGGGCCTGGTCAACACCAACGCCAACACCCTGGGCCTGACCCGCGCGGGCCACGCGGCGGGCTCCGCGTCCGCGCTGCTCGGCACGTCGTCGTTCCTCGTGGGTTCCCTCGCCTCGCCGCTGGTCGGCATCGCGGGCGAGCACACCGCCGTCCCCATGGCGCTCGTCCAACTCGCCTGCTCGGTGGGCGCGGCCGTCTCCTTCCTCACCCTCGTCCGCCCCTGGCACCCGGCCCCCCGCCGCACAGGGCGGTGAGGTCGTCGGGGTCCGACGTGAGGACGGTGGCGGGCGGGCCCCGGCGCGGCCAGAGCTGTGGCTCCGAGGATGGCGTCGACGGCGTGCTTGCGCCCGCCGTCGGTCAGGAGGGCGGCCGCGTGCCGGGCGGTCGGTTCGGTGACGGGCCCCACGACCAGGCGGGAGAGCGTCCACTCCATGGCGGGGCGGTTGACCCCACTCGTCATCCCACCCGCCGACCCGGGCGCGCGGGGGCCGGGTGGAGAACCAGTACGGTTCATGCACGTAGTGCCTGTGCCGGCCGGGGGAGACCCAATGAGCAGTGTCAGTACCGCCGCCAAGAGCGAGCGGCGGATCAGCCCCGTCTTCCTCGGGATCGCCGCCGTGGCGGTGGTGTCCGGGTGGGCGGTGTGGACGGGGTTCTCGGACAGCGCGGGCTTCGCCGTGTTCGTGTTCGTGGTGTCCGCGTGGGTCGTCTCGCTCTGCCTGCACGAGTACGCACACGCCCGCACCGCCCTGCACAGCGGCGACATCAGCATCGGTGCCAAGGGCTACCTCACGCTCAACCCGCTCAAGTACACGCACGCCCTGCTCAGCATCGTGCTGCCGGTCGTCTTCGTGATCCTCGGCGGGATCGGCCTGCCGGGCGGCGCCGTGTACATCGAGCGCAACCGGGTGCAGGGGCGGTGGCGGCACAGCCTGATCTCCGCCGCGGGCCCCCTGACGAACGCGCTGTTCGCGCTCGTGTGCACCACGCCGTTCTGGCTGCTCGGCCTCGGTGGGGTCCCGCTCGACTTCCGGCACGCGCTCAGCTTCCTCGCGTTCCTCCAGGTCTCCGCCACCCTGCTGAACTTCGTGCCGGTGCCCGGCCTCGACGGATACGGCGTGATCGAGCCGTGGCTCTCGCCCCGCATCCGCAGGCAGATCGCGCCCTTCGCGCCGTTCGGCCTGATCGCCGTCTTCGTCGTGCTCTACCAGGGCACGGTCAACCACGCCTTCTTCGACCTGATCGACGCGATCCTCGGCCACCTCGGCGTGGACCAGAACTCCACCTACTGCGGGCAGAACCTCTTCCAGTTCTGGACCACGCAGACCCCGCAGTGCGAGGTGCCCGCCTTCTTCGGCAACTGACCCGCGGGGCACCGAAGGCGCGCGGGGCGGGCCGGGGCGTGTGCGGCGCCCCGGCCCGCCCCGCGGCCGCGGATCACGGGTAGCGCGCCACCTTCGCCAGCGCCACCTCAGCGTCGGAAGGACCGCCCGTCGTGTTGATGACGTGCGCGATCGTGCCCTGTCCGCCGCCCAGCGAGAACGTGATCATGCTGTGGAAGCGGACCCCGGCCCGCCGCGGCGCCGCGAACGCGCGGTCCGCGACGATCGTCGGGTCGGCCGTGAGGTTGCAGTAGCTGCCGAGCCCCCACGCCTCGTGCTCCCGCACGCCCGCCGCCACCTCGTACGCCGGGTGGCCGCGGTGCGCGCCCTCGCGCCACGCCGCCTGGTCCGGCGGGTCGTACGGCATCTCGTTCTGGAAGAAGTACGTACGGCCGCGCTCGCCCGACCAGGCGACCTGCGCCTTCTGGTGGTGCTCGACGAACAGCCCGTACACCGTGACGTCGTCCCCGGCCACCACCAGGCCCGTGTCCGAGGTGTTCTTCGTCCAGCCGACGCCGGTGCCGTGGTCGGCGCGCCACAGCCAGGTGTTGTCGATGATCACGTCGTCGCTGTTGACCACGATCGAGTTCCGCGCCTTGCCGACGCCCGCGCCGCCGACCCGGACGAACACGTCGTGCAGCGAGGTCGGGTCCTGGGCGTGGCCGCGGCGCGCGCCCTCGGGCCCGACCCGCACCAGCGCCCCGCTCTCCTGCTCGCCCGCGTCCACCAGCAGCCCCGCGATCTTCACGCCGTCCACGTCGGCGACGTCGAGCGCCGTGACGCCGCCGTCGGGGACGAGCGTCGCGAGGCCGAGGCCCAGGACGACCGTGCCCGCCCTGGTGATCCTCAGCGGCTGCGCGAGGTGGTAGACACCGGGCGTGATCAGCAGGTGCTTGCCCTGCGCGAGCGCCGAGTTGAGCTCAGCGGCGCTCGCCCCCGGCTTCGCTATGTGGAAGTCGCCGATCGGCACGTCCTCACCTGCGGCGCGCCGCCCCTCCCAGCTGGTGTTGTGGCTGTCGCGGCGCACGGCCGGCACGAACACGTGCCAGGCGCCCGCCTTGTCCACGTGCAGGAACGGCTTCTCCCGTACGACCGGGGTGCGCGCCACGTTGGTGAAAGGCGGCGAGGGGAAACTCGTCGCCGGCGCGTTGTCGGTGCCGACGAAGACGATGTTCCAGTTGAAGCCGAGCCAGTTGCCTACCACCGAGTTGCGGGTGATCCACTGCTGCTGGGTGCCGGACGCCACCTGGCCGGTGATCAGGCTGTCGGCGATGAAGCCGCCGCTCGAATAACCCCCGTCGTCCAGTTGGAGATCGCCGGTCAGGTAGATCCGCCGGTAGAAGGTGGCCTGGGAGACGGCCCAGCGGTCCGTGCCGCTCCTCGGCACCGGGTGGAGGTTCTCCGCGCCGCGCCAGAAGTTGGTCAGCGTGCCCTTGCCGTGCGCGTCGCCGTCCACGTGCAGGGAGTCGGAGATCGTCACGTCGGCGGGCTGCGCGCCGAGCCCGGCGACATGGGTGTAGTAGCCGATGTTGACGTCGACGTCGTAGCTGCCCGGCTTGAACAGCAGCGCGTAGCGGCCGGTGCCGAACTCGGCCTGCTTCTGCTGCGCGTAGACCGCGTCCAGCGTCGACTGGACGGTGTCCGGGTCCATCGACGGGTCGAAGACATGGACGTTCGGCCCGAGGTCGGGGTCGCCCGCGGCGCGCCGGGCCGGCGGGGGAGCGGTGGCCGCGGCCGCCCTGCCGCTGTCCGCGTCCGCGGGGGCCGCCGCGGCGGCGGGTGCGGTCATCGCGGCGGCGCCGGAGGCCGCGAGGGCGCCCGACGCGAGCAGGAAGCCGCGTCTGCGCAGGCTGGAGTGGTCCGATGCGTGCGGTGTGAGGGCTTCGGGGAGTTCACGGGGCACGAGCTGCCGTCCCTTCCGACAACGCAGGACGGCGCCCGGGCGCAGCCGAACGGCCGTACGGGCACGCGGCGTCCGACCTGCACGTGGACTGCGCCGGCCCGACGGGCCGACCCTTGTTTCACGACGTGATTGAACGCGTGCGGGAAGGGAGCGTCAAGGGTGCGGAGTTGACATCGTCACGGGTGGGACGGCCGGGTTCCCGCCCGGCGGGCGGGACCCGTGGGAAGGGCCGGAGGCGCCCCCCGGCGGTCAGCGCTGCTGCGAGGCGGCGGGCGCGGTCCGCGCGCGCCGCAGGTAGTACCACGCCATGTTGGACGACAGGCCGGCGAGCAGGATCCAGACGACGCCGAGCCAGCTGCCCTGGACGAACGAGAGCACGGCCGCGGCGACGGCGAGTGCGCAGACGACGAGGGCGTAGAGGGCGAGGCGGGGCATGGGGCGCTGCTCCTGTCGGAGGGACGGACGGGCGGACGGGCGGACGGGCGGACGGGGGAGACCGCCGCCCTCCCAGTCTCCCCCATCCGCCCCCGCGCCCGGCGGCAGGGCAGGGGACGCGCTCAGACGTCCGTGACCCGCAGGCCCGCGTGCGCCTTGTAGCGGCGGTTGACGGAGATCAGGTTCGCGACCAGCGACTCCACCTGGTGGGCGTTGCGCAGCCGCCCCGCGTAGACGCCGCGCATGCCGGTGATGCGGCCCGCGAGCGCCTGCACGACGTCCGTGTCGGCGCGTGACTCGCCGAGCACCATGACGTCCGTGTCGATCGACTCGACCGCCGGGTCCTGGAGCAGGACGGCGGAGAGGTGGTGGAAGGCGGCCGTGACCCGGGAGTCCGGCAGCAGCGCCGCTGCCTGCTCGGCCGCGCTGCCCTCCTCCGGCGTGATCGCGTACGCGCCCTTCTTGTCGAAGCCGAGCGGGTTGACGCAGTCCACGACGATCTTGCCCGCGAGGTCCTCGGCGAGCGACGTGAGCGTCTTCGCGTGGCCCTCCCACGGCACGGCGAGGATCACCACGTCGCTGCGGCGTGCGCAGTCCGCGTTGGCCGCGCCCGCCACGCCGTGCCCGAGCTCCGCCGCCGCGGCCTCCGCGCGCTCCGCCGCGCGCGAGCCGATGATCACCTTCTGCCCGGCGCGCGCCAGCCGGTACGCGAGGCCGCGGCCCTGGTCGCCGGTGCCGCCGAGCACGCCGACGACGAGGCCCGACACGTCGGGCAGGTCCCACGGGTCCCTGGCGGGCGGCTTGGCGGTGTCCGTGCTCTGTGAAGCGTCCGGGCTCTGAGAAGAAGAGGAAGTCATGGCCCCCAGCCTTCCCTTTCGGGTGAGGTCTTGGCCACTCGGGGCCGCCGGGCCCGCCGCTCGGGCAGGATGCGGGCCCATGGATGCCCAACGCGTAGCCCTGTTGCGCGAGGTACTCGCGGGTACCCGCTGGCCCTCGGAGGCCCGCGGCTTCGCGGGCGCCCTGCGCTCGCGCGTCGTACCGCAGGGCGGCGGCCTGCTGCTCGTCGGGACGCGGGCGTACGAGCCCTGGCACCTGGCCGCACACCTCGTGGACGAGGCGGCCTGGTCGGGCAGGCCGGAGCTGACCCCCACCCTCGTGCGGCACCGGGTGCCCGCGGACGCGCCCGCCCATCTGACGGTGGGCCTCGGCAGGCTGGCGGCGGCCGGGCGCGGCGAGACGCTGCTCGTGGTGGCGCCAGGCCCGGCCGACCAGGGCCTGCTCGAACGGGTGCACGGGGCCAGGCGCGCCGGGGCGACGGTCTTCTCGCTGGACGGCGGCGACCCGGAGATGCACGCGCTGGCGCACGAGGCGCTGACCGTGGTGGGCGCGGCCGCGCCGCCCGGGGAGGCGGCGGGTCCCGAGGCGGCGGGTCCCGACGCGCCGGGCCACGGGGCGACGCGGGAGCCCGGGCGCGTCCCGGGGCCCCGTACCACCCCCGAGCTCGATGTGGACTTCGACACAGTGCAGCACCTGGTGAGCGCGGCGGCAGGCGAGGCCGAGCTGCCCGCCGTGCGCGGCAGGTACCGCTTCAGGGACCGGCTCGCGCTCCTCGCCGACCGGCTCACGGCCCCACCGCCCGCTCGCTGGTGAGGCCGGGCGGCGGCCGGGGGCCCGGGGCGTGCCGCGTCCACGATCCGGAACACCCCTGCTGCATGTACGCGCCATCTTTACGATGCCCGGGTGTCACAGGACGAGTCGCAGCACGAGCGGAACGAACCCGGTGTCCCCGCGCGGCGCACGGCGCCCCCTGCGCCCCGGGCCCAGGGGCCCGAGGACCGGGCGGCGCGGGATGCGGCGCCGGCGGGCCAGGGGCCGCAGGGCAAACCATCGCAGGGTCCCGGCGGCTCGCCGGGCGCGGCGGGCACCGACCGGGCGGCGCAGCGCGCGGTCACCGTCTTCCCGGTGCTCATCCTCCTCGCAGGCGCCCTCGGCATGGTCAGGCCCTCGGCCTTCACCGGCTGGGGCACGGGCACGCCGTGGATGCTCGGCACCGTCATGTTCTGCATGGGGCTCACGCTGACCCCGCCGGACTTCAGAACGGTGGCGCGGCGCCCCTGGGCGGTCGGGCTCGGCCTCGTCGCGCACTACGTGATCATGCCGGGGCTCGGCTGGCTGATCGCCAACGCCCTCGGGCTGCCGCCCCAGCTGGCCGCCGGGGTCATCCTCGTCGGCTGCGCGCCCAGCGGCACGGCGTCCAACGTCGTCGCCTACCTGGCGCGCGGCGACGTCGCGCTCTCGGTGTCCGTCGCGACGGTGTCGACCGTGCTCGCGCCGCTGCTCACCCCGCCGCTCACGCTGCTGCTCGCGGGGCAGTTCCTGCACGTGGACGCGGGCTCGATGGTCACGGACATCCTCAAGCAGGTGCTGCTGCCCGTCGTCGCCGGAGTCCTCGTGCGCCTCGCCGCAGGGCGGTACGTGGACCGGGTGCTCGGCATCCTGCCGTGGATCTCCGCGGTCGTCGTGGCGCTCATTGTGGTGACCGTGGTCTCCGGCAGCGCGCAGCAGATCAGGAACGCGGCCGGGCTCGTCCTGCTCGCCGTCGTCCTGCACAACGGCCTCGGCCTCGCCCTCGGCTACGGCGCCGGCGCGCTGTCCCGGCTCGGGCGCCCGGCGAGCCGGGCGATGGCCTTCGAGGTCGGCATGCAGAACTCCGGCCTCGCCGCGTCCCTCGCCTCCGCGCACTTCAGCGCGGAGGCCGCGCTGCCCGCCGCCGTCTTCTCGGTCTGGCACAACGTGTCGGGCGCCGTGGTGGCCGCGTGGATGGCCCGCCGCGAGCGCCGTCGCGCGCAGGACGAGGCAGCCCCGCCCGCCGCCGGGTAGCCCTCGGCCGCCTGCCCCGGCCGACCGGGCCGGGCCCGGCCGCTCCGCGGCCCTGCCCGGGGCCACGGCCCGTTGCGGTTCTGACTGGCGCATCAGTCAGATCCGCAATTCCCCAGTACATCGGCAGGGGGAGCGGGTGCAGGGTGTTGAGTTTTACGCAACGCCCACCTAAGGTCGTGGCCCGTGGAAACCGACGAAGCCCCGACGTCCCGCACGGCCGCCCGGGTCCGCGAGGTCATCGCGGACGCGGGCGTCAGCCAGCGCGAGTTCGCGCGCCGCGTCGTCATGGATCCGTCCAAGCTCTCGCGCTCGCTGAGCGGCACCCGCCGCTTCACGGCCGCGGAGCTGGCGCGGATCGCCGACGAGGGCCGGGTCGAGGCGGGCTGGCTGCTCGGCACCCGTACCAGCGGGAAGGACACGGCGCCCGCCGCCGGTGTCGAGGGCGGGCGGCCGCTCCAGATCGTCCGCGAGACGGTCAGGCTCATCGCGGAGCACGGCTTCCACGCGGTACGGGTGGCGGACATCGCCCGCGCCTGCGCCACCAGCAGCGCCGCGATCCACTACCACTTCCCGAGCCGCGCAGAACTCCTGGAGGCGGCCGTGCGCTGGTGCATGGACGAGGACACCGCACGCCGCGCGGCCCGCCTCGCCGAGGCGGACGACGCGGCGGCGGAGCTGCGCCAGCTGATCGCGCTCCAGACCCCGCGCACCGCGCAGCAGCGCCGCCAGTGGGCGGTGTGGCTCGACCTGTGGGCCGAGGCCGCGCGCTCCACCGCGGTGGGCGGGCTGCACTCCGAGTACTACCGGCAGTGGCGGGCGACCGTCGCCGACGTGCTGCGGCGGGGGGCCGCCCAGGGCGTGGTCCGCGCCTCCGTCGACCCGGAGGAGGCGGCGCTGACGCTGACCGCGCTGATCGACGGCCTGGCGACGCATGTCCTCTCGGTGGGCGGCCCGTCGTCCGCCGCCGCCGCTGACGCCATGCACGCGGCGCTGACCGCCCATGTCACCCACACGATCCTGGCCCCGCAGCCGAGAACGCCATAGCCGGGACCCGTAGCGACGAAGGTCCCGTAGCGCAGACCCCGTAGCGAAGAACCCGCGGGCGAAGAGCCCGCAGGCGAAGTACCCCGACCCAGCCAACCCGCGCCCCCGCCCGGCCACCCCCGAGCGGCACGACCCCGGGAGGTCCCCCCCATGCCCGTCAACGAGAACGTCATCATCACCTGCGCGCTCACCGGCGCGGGCGACACCGTGCGCAAGAGCCCCCACGTCCCCGTCACCCCGGAGCAGATCGCCAGGAACGCCGTGGAGGCGGCCGCGGCGGGCGCGGCCGTCGTCCACATCCACGTACGGGATCCCGAGACCGGCGACCCGGCGCGCGACCCGAAGCTGTACCGGGAGGTCGTCGAGCGCATCAAGGAGACCGGCACCGACGTCGTCATCAACCTCACCGCCGGCATGGGCGGCGACCTGGTCATCGACCCGGACGACCCGCTCACCCACCTGCCGGGCACCGACCTCGTCAGCGGCCTCGACCGCCTCCCGCACGTCGAGGACCTGCTGCCCGACATCTGCACACTGGACTGCGGCTCGCTCAACTTCGGCGACGGCTCGAACCTCTACGTCTCGACGCCCGACATGCTGCGCGCGGGCGCGCGGCGCATCCAGGAGCTGGGGGTGCGGCCCGAACTGGAGATCTTCGACACGGGCCAGCTCTGGTTCGCCAAGCAGCTGCTCGCCGAGGGCCTGCTCGACGACCCGACCGTCTTCCAGCTGTGCATGGGCATCCCGTGGGGCGCGCCCGCGGACCCGGGTGTACTCCAGGCGATGGTCAACATGCTGCCGGACGGCGCCCGGTGGGCGAGCTTCGCGCTCGGCCGGATGCAGATGCCGTGGGCCGCGCAGTCGATCCTCCTCGGCGGCCACGTCCGCGTGGGCCTGGAGGACAACCTCTACCTCGGCAAGGGCAACAAGGCGACCAACGCCCAGCTCGTCGAGCGGGCCGTGACCCTCACCGAGTCGATGGGCGCCCGCGTCGCGACACCGGACGAGGCCCGCGCCACCCTCGGACTCAAGCCGCGCAAGTAGCCCGCAGCGACCACGAAGGAACCCCCCCCATGACCTCACCCTCCATGACCCCGCCCGAGAACGTCCGCCGCGTCGCCTGCGTCGGCGCGGGAGTCATCGGCGGCGGCTGGGCCGCCCACTTCCTGGCCCGCGGCTACGACGTGACCGCCTGGGACCCCGCGCCCGACGCCGGGCAGCGGCTGCGCCGCCTGGTCGAAGCCGCCTGGCCGACGCTGACCTCGCTCGGCCTCGCCGAGGGCGCGTCCACCGACCGGCTCACCGTGACCGCCACCCTCGAAGAGGCCGTGGCCGAGGCCGAGTTCGTGCAGGAGAGCGCGCCCGAGAAGCTCGACCTCAAGCGCGACCTGCTGGCCCGCCTCGACGCGGCGGCACCGCAGGGCGTCGTCATCGCCTCGTCCACCTCCGGCTATCCGATGACCGAGATGCAGACGACGGCCGCCGACCCGTCGCGCCTCGTCGTCGGCCACCCGTTCAACCCGCCCTACCTCATCCCGCTCGTCGAGGTCGCGGGCGGCGAGCGCACCGACGCGGCCGCGGTCGCCTGGGCCGCCCGCTTCTACGAGGCCGCGGGCAAGTCCGTCATCACGATGGACAACGAGGTGCCCGGCTTCATCGCCAATCGGCTGCAGGAGGCCCTGTGGCGGGAGGCGCTGCACATGGTCGCCAACGGCGACGCGACGGTCCGGGACATCGACCTGTCGATCACCGAGGGGCCAGGGCTGCGCTGGGCCGTCATGGGGCCGATGCTGACGTTCGCGCTCGCGGGCGGCGAGGGCGGCATGGCGCACATGCTGGACCACTTCGGCCCGTCCCTGAAGTCGCCGTGGACGCGCCTCGCGGCGCCCGAGCTGGACGCGGCGCTCTACGACGCCGTGGTGGCGGGGTGCGACGAGGCGGCGGACGGCCGCTCCATCGCCGAACTGGTCGCAGAACGCGACCGCGGTGTCGTCGAGGTGCTGCGCGCCACCGGCCGCCTGGGCCGGGGGGAGGGCGCCCGATGACGAGCCTCCCGCTGTTCCGCAGCACGGTCCGCCCCGAGTGGATCGACTACAACGGCCATATGAGCGAGGCGTTCTACGTCCTCGTCTTCGGTCACGCCACGGACGCGCTGATGATCGAGACGGGCCTCGACTCCGGCTACCGCGAGTCCACGGGCTGCTCCCTCTACACGGTCCAGTCCCAGGTCCGCTTCCTCAAGGAGGTGCCCGAGGCCGCCCATCTGGCCCTCCGTACCCGCGTGTTGGGGGCCGCGGCGCGCAAGTCGCGCTTCGTGCACGAGATGTACGTCGTGCCGGAGCAGGACGCGGAGCCGGCACAGGACGCGGCGCCCGCGGCGACGACCGAGCTCCTCGCGGTCCACGTCGACCAGCGGGCGGGCCGGGCCGCCGAGTTCCCCGAAGCGGTCCTGCGCCGCCTCAGGGAGCTGACGGAACCGGCCCCCGACTGGGCGGGCCACCCGATCCCGGCCGTGGGCTGACCGGCCCCCGGAGCCGGACCGCGCCTCCGGCCCCGGGGAGGCGGCCTGCCGCGGACACGACCTAGCCTCCGGTCAGGATCATCGTCGCGGCGACCGCCGCGAGCAGTCCCACGTAGGCCCAGGCGTGGACGCGGTCGGGGACGCGTGGCGGGTGCCGCCTGAGCAGCACGATCACCGGGAGGGCCGCGGCCAGCAGCGCGGCGGCCGACCGGACGTCGACGAGGCCCACCAGGTGCACCGGCGAGGCCCCGGCCGCCGGCGCCGCGGAGGCGAGGCAGACCGCCGCGGTCGGCAGGGCGACGGCGAGGGTGAGCGGGTTGGCGAGCGCCGTGGCCACCCGCATCGGATGCCCGGCGCGCCGCATCGCGGGCACGGTCAGCACACTGCCGCCCACGCCGAGGAAGGCCGCGACCGCACCGATGGGCACGCCGAGCACCGGCGGCAGCGGGCGCGGGCCCCCGGCCTCGTACGGTGCGGCGCGGCGGCTCGGCCGCAGGAAGCCGGGGCGCAGCAGCACGTCGGCGATGGTCAGGACGACATAGCCGACGAAGGCCCAGTGCGCGAGGCCCGCGGGGGCGTGGCGCGCGAGGAGCGCCCCCGCCGTGGCACCCGCCACGAGCAGCAGGATCAGGGGGCCGCCGCCGCGCAGGGCCGCGAGCACCCGCCGGGGCGTGGCCGCCGTCGCGAGCCCCGCGCCCGCCGCCATGACCAGCGCGGAGGTGGCCGTCGCCACCCGCATCGCGTCGGGGCCGAGCGCCCGGTCGGCCCACACCACCACCGGCACCGTCACGAAGCCCCCGCCGAAGCCGAAGGCCACTGTCGTCACACCCGTCACCAGCCCGATCCCGAGCAGTGCCACCACATCCATGCCGTCCACCCCACCAGTCCGGGCGCGGGGCGCGCATGCGATGGTCGGCGCGATTGTTTCGCGTCCCGGCCAGGCAGTCGCTACGGTGGCCGGGTGAGGAACGTCCCCCTGGCCGAGGTCGACCACGTCGGGCGGGCCGTGCTGCCGGTCGGCACCGACTATCCGCCCGGCCACCTGCTCGACTGGCACGAGCACCGGCGCGCGCAGTTCCTCTACGGCGCCACCGGCGCCATGGTCGTCGACACCGCGCAGGACAACTGGACCGTGCCGCCCGAGCGCGCCGTGCTGATCCCCGCGGCCACCCGGCACCGCGTGCGCATGCTGGAGGTGAGCACGCGCAGCCTGTACATCGAGCCGGGCGCCGTCCCCTGGTGGCCCGCGACCTGCACGGTCGTCGACGTGCCGCCGCTGCTGCGCGAACTGCTCGCCGCGGCGGCCGGGTTCGGGCCCGACTACGACCTCGCGGGGCGCGCGGGCGCCGTCGCCGCGCTCCTGCTGCACGAGATCGCCGCGCTGGCCCCGCTCCCCTTCCACGTCGGCATCCCCGCCTCCGCCGACCTCGCCGGGCTCTGCCGCGCCTATCTCGCGGAGCCGGACGCGGGCACCACCAACCGGGAGTGGGCGGGCCGGGTGGCGATGAGCGAGCGGGCGTTCACCCGCAGGTTCCGCGCCGAGACCGGCGAGAGCCCGGCCGGCTGGCGCGGCCGGGCCCGCCTGCTCGCCGCCGTGCCGCTGCTGCGCACGGCGCGGGTCGGCGAGGTGGCCGGACGCCTCGGCTATGCCTCGCCGGCCGCGTTCACCGCGGCCTTCACCCGGGCCTTCGGCGCCCCGCCCTCCCGCTTCACCGTGCGCCCCTGAACGCGCGGCGGCAGGAGGCCCCGGCCGGTCCGCGGTGGCCGTGCACCGCCCCGGCCGGTCCGCGGCGGCCGTGCGCGGCCCGGGTCAGTGCGCGGAGCCCTCGCCGCCCCGCTCGGGTTCGCTGTCCCACTCCTCGTTGCGCTCCTTGACCTTCTCCATCGCGTGCTCGGCCTCCGTGCGCGACGCGTAGGGTCCGAAGCGGTTCTTGGCGGGACACTGGAGCCCCTCCTCGACGGTCTTGTGCTGGAGGCAGTAGTACCACTCGCCCGCCGCGGGCTGCGTGCGCTTCTTGAACAGGGCCATCGTCCGTGCCTTTCCCTCCGGGACCGTGCCGGTCCTCGCCGTGCCCACCGTGTGCCCGGCGTACCCGCCATGCTGCCCCGCGGGCGGCCGGGGGACGCTGGTTAGACTCGCCGCATGTCCGGCCAGCAGCTTCTCGTCCCCGGGACGGTCTCCCCGCAGCGCCCCGTCCCCGCAGCCATCGCCCGCCCGCCCTACGTGGGCAAGCCCAAGCCCGACCCGTACGAAGGCCCCGACGTGCAGAGCGCGGAGACCGTCGAGCGTATGCGGGTCGCGAGCCGTATCGCGGCCGACGCGCGCGAGGAGGCGGCGAAGCACATCGCGCCCGGTGTCACCACCGACGAACTCGACCGCGTCGCCCATGAGTACATGTGCGACCACGGCGCCTATCCGTCCACGCTCGGCTACCGGGGCTTCCCCAAGTCGCTGTGCACCTCTGTCAACGAGGTCATCTGCCACGGCATCCCGGACTCCACGGTCCTGCGCGACGGCGACATCGTCAATCTCGACGTGACCGCCTACATCGGCGGCGTGCACGGGGACACCAACGCGACCTACCTCTGCGGGGACGTGGACGAGGAGTCCAGGCTGCTGGTCGAGCGGACCAGGGAGTCCCTGAACCGGGCCGTCAAGGCCGTGCGGCCCGGCCGCCAGATCAACGTGATCGGCCGGGTGATCGAGTCGTACGCCAAGCGGTTCGGCTACGGGGTCGTGCGCGACTTCACGGGCCACGGCATCAACACCGCCTTCCACTCCGGCCTCATCGTTCCGCACTACGACAGCCCGCACGCGACGACCGTCATCCGCGAGGGCATGACCTTCACCATCGAGCCCATGCTGACGCTCGGCTCGTACGACTACGACCTGTGGGAGGACGGCTGGACGGTGGTCACGAAGGACCGCCGCAGGACGGCGCAGTTCGAGCACACGCTCGTGGTGACGTCGACGGGCGCGGAAATCCTCACGTTGCCCTGACGCCGGAACGGGGTACGGTTTTCCCGACAGGACGTCGGGAAAATCCAACGAGGCGCACGGGTGGTTACTTAGGTAAGCCTAAGCTAAGCTCTCCGTGTCCCTCGGTCGTCCCCCAGGTCCGGAGGTTCCGCCCGTGCCGACAGCCACCGTCCCCTTCTCGACCCGCATCCGCGAGGTCTCGGCGGCGCAGCACGCCGCCGTCAGCACCTCGTCCTTCATGAGCGACCTCATCGGCGGCAGACTCGGCCTGGAGGCGTACGCCCGCTACACCGAGCAGCTGTGGTTCGTCTACGCGGCCCTGGAGGGCGGCGCGGCCCGCGACGGCCTCACGTCCGACGCCGTCGCCGGGCCGTTCGTCGGGCCCGAGCTCGCCCGCACCCCCGAGCTCGCCCGCGACCTCGCGTACCTGCGCGGCCCGGACTGGCGCAGCGACCTGGAGCCGCTGCCCGCCACGGCCGCCTACGCGGCCCGCATCGAGGACTGCGCAGCCGCCTGGCGCGGCGGCTACGTCGCCCACCACTACACCCGCTACCTCGGCGACCTCTCCGGCGGCCAGGCGCTCGGCGCCCGCGCCGAGCAGCTGTGGGGCTTCGCCCACCGCGGCGACGGCGTGCGGTTCTACGCCTTCGACGCCATCGGCAACCCCGCCGCGTACAAGCGCGCGTACCGGGCGAGGCTCGACGCGCTGCCGGTCGACGCGGCGGAGAAGGCGCGGATCGCGGACGAGTGCCGCCGCGCCTTCGAGTACAACGGCGCGGTCTTCCGCGAGCTGGGCGAGCTCTACCCGGCGGCCTGAGCCCCGCCGCCGCGCGGGGCGCCGCCCGCGCGGCGGCGGACCGCGGCGAGCAGCACCAGCGCGGGCACGGTGCACACCGCGCCCGCGAGGAACGCCCCGCGCGGCCCCGCCACGGGCAGCGCGCCGCGCGCGGGGGCGACCGTACGGACCGGGCCTGCGGGCCCGGGGCGGCCGGTGACTCGGTGGCCAAGGAGACCTCCTGATGGCAGCGGGGCGGCGGGGGGCCTGCCCTCCTGCCCGGGAGCGTCGCGGGCGCCGGTGTGCCCGCTCTACTCTTTCGGCCCGGGCCGAATCCCCGGAGAAAGGCACGGCGAGCACCGTGCCCCTGCACATGCGCCCGGGCGCCGACGACCTCACGCGCTACCGGTTCGCGGTGTCGCCGCTGTGCCAGACGCACGAGGCGCTGTGACTGCTGCGCAGGCCGGGCCGGCACCGCTACCACCGCCCTCGGCCGGGCGTTGGCCGCCGCGCACCGCGGCTGAACGCGCCGCGCACGCTGCGCGCACGGCCCCGGGGGCCACCCCCGGTGCCGTGGCGCGGCGGGGTCACGAGGCGAACCGCACCCGGCCGCCGAGCTCGATCTCGCCGTCGCGCGCGGGCGCCGTCAGCAGCTGCGAGCCCCCGCCCTGCGTGATGTTGAGCGCCCTGCCGAGCTCCGCGGTGAGCAGCAGCGCCGCCGCGCCCGTGGCCTCGTCCTCCACGACCACCTCGCCGCGGCGCGGGAACGCCCGCGCCCTGACCCGGCCCGCCGCCTCGTCCTCCCACGCCCACGCGTAGAGCCAGCCCGCGCCCGGCGGAGGCGCGGGCAGCGCGTCGACCTCGGCGGGCGAGGCGTACTGCCGCAGCGTGCGCGGCGGCACCCACTCGGGGCGCGCCGTGATCCAGGTGAACTCGCCGTCCTGGCGCACCCACACCTCGCCCGCCTCCACCTGGAGCGACTCCACGTCGAGCAGCCAGGCCGCGCCGACGAGGGGGTGCCCGGCGAACGGGAGCCGCAGGCCCGGCGCGTAGATGTCCACCACACCGCGCTCCGGGTCGTCGACGAAGACGGTCTCGCTGTGGCCGAGCCGGTCCGCCAGGGCCTGCCGCGGGCCCTGCCCGCGGTGGGACCTGCCGTCCCGCACGACACCGAGCGCGTTGCCGTGGCGCCCGTCGCCCGCGCAGAACACCCGGAGGACGTCGAGGTGCGGCGCGGGCGCGGCCTGCCGCGGTTGGTCTGTCACGCGGGCATTCAAGCACCTCCCGTCCGGGGGCCTTCCCTTGGGCGCCGCGCGCCCCGCGCCACCTGCCACGGGCGCGTCCCGCACACCGGTGCGGCGCCCCCCCCGCGGGGCCGCGGGCTCGTCCACCAGGTCCCGGCCCGCACCCTGTTCCCCCTGCCGGTAGGGTGCTCCGGACGGGTTGGGTCCACGAGGTCCGGGAAGCAGAAGACGACCGATGAGAAGGCCGATTCGAACGGCGTGGCTCGCGACGGCGGCCATGGCGGTGCTCTCGCTGACGGCGAGCGGCTGCGTGACGGTGCACGGGGAACTGGCGGTCGTCCCGTCGGTGGAGCGGAGCGAGGCCGCGAAGGCCCTGACCGCCTTCGTCGACGCGTACAACGCCGCGGACAAGGCGTACGACCCGGCCCTCGACAAGGGCCGGGTCACCGGCGCGCTCGGCGCGATCAACCAGGCGGGGCTGCGGTCCAAGTCCGTGACCAGCCCCGGCGGCAACCCGCACCACACCGACCTGGTGCTGGACGACGCGCGGTTCACCATCCCGAAGAAGGCGGGCTGGCCCCGGTGGTTCGTCGCCGACGCGGCGCCCGCGGGACAGCAGCGCTCCGGCGGCGGGGTGCGCTGGCTGATGGCGTTCGTCCGCGAGAGCCCGGAAGCGGACTGGAAGGCCGCCTACCTGACGACCATGGCGGCGGGCGCGATACCGCACTTCACCACCGGCTCCGACGGCTACGCGGTCCCGCCGACCGGCGCGGACCTCGCGGTCGCGCCGGCCCGGCTGAGCGCCGACTACGCCTCGTACCTCCAGACGGGCAGCCCCGACGACTTCGCGCCGGGACCGCACACCGACCGGTGGCGCGCCGACCGCGCCCACGACGCGAAGCAGCCCGCCAGCACCGTCCAGTACGCCGACCAGCCCCTCAAGGGCGGCGCGTTCACGCCCCTCGCGCTGTCCACGCAGGACGGCGGCGCCTTCGTCTTCTTCGCCACCCGCTACTTCCAGCGCCAGACCACGGCCGCCGGCTTCCGCCCCCAAGTCGCCGCCGACGTACGGCCGCTGGTGCGCGGCACCGTCCACACCAAGCTCACCAAGGACTGGATGTCGAGCCAGGTCGCCGAGGTGCCTGCCGGCGGCAAGGTCGCGATCATCAGCCGCCTCGAAGGCGTGACCGGCGCCACCGGCTCCTGAGCCCCGGCGGCCCCCGGTACCGGGCCGCCCGGCGACGGGTGCCGCCCACGGCGGCCGGTGCCGTGCCGCCGTGGCACCCGGACCGGTTGCCGTGCCCCCGCCCGGGCCGGCCGGCTGCCGCGTCCAGGCCCGGGTCAGCGGCCCGCCGCGTCCCCGAGGGGTCAACCGGCCTCCGTGTCCCCGCCCCGCCCGGTTCAGTCGCCCGCCGTGACCCGGCCCGGGACAGTCGGCTGGTGCTTCCCCGCCCGGGTCGGCCGCCCGCCGCGTCCCGGCCCGGGCAGGCGCCCGCCGCGTACCCGCCGCGTCAGTCGCCCGCCGTCTCCCCGTTCGTCTCGCCGGGCGGCGGCCACGCGTCGCCCCAGTCGGTGTCGCGCGCCGCGCGGTACAGCGGCCCGTGCCGCTTCGTCACCGTCGTGCGCCGCAGCCCCTCCGCCGCCGTGCACAGGTCGAGCAGCACCTGCCCCTTGCGCAGCTGCGGCCTGCGCACCACCCGGGACGGCGCGGGGGAGACCGCGCCGGGCCCCCGCACCGCCGCCACATAGCTGAACTTCTCGTCCTCGTACGGCAGCGAGCCGCCCTTCACCTGCCGGTGCAGCGACGACCTGCCGACCCGGGCCGCGAAGTGGCACCAGTCAGTACCCCGTTCGATCGGGCAGGCCCCGTCGTGCGGGCACGGCGCGGCGACCGTGAAGCCGGCGTCGACCAGCGCGTCGCGCGCGGCGAGCACCCGCTCGTACCCGTCGGGCGTGCCCGGCTCCACGACCACCACCGCGCTGCCCGCCCGCGCGGCGGCCGCCACCAGCGCCGCCCGGTCGGGCGCGGCGAGCTCCTTGAGCACATAGCCGACCGTGACGAGACCGGCCTCCGGCAGCGCGCCGCCCGCCGCGCCGACCCTGGCGCGCCGCCACACGGCGTCCGCGAGATGCGGTACCCCGGCCGCGAGCTCCCTGCCGACCGCGAGCGCGGGCTCCGCCCAGTCGAGGACCGTCGTGGGGCGCCCGCCGGGCCAGACGGCACCCGCCGCCCACACGGCGGCTCCGGTGCCGCCGCCGACGTCGAGGTGGCTCTCCGGGCGCCAGCCGGGCGCCGCGTCCGCGAGGGCGCCGAGCGCGGCACGTACCGCCTCGAACGTCGCCGGCATCCGGTACGCGGCGTACGCGGCGGCGTCCGGGGCGTCGCGCAGCACCGGCGCGTCGGTGGGCGTGGTCCCCCGGTACGTGGCGATCAGCCGGTCGACGGCCGCGGCGGCCCGCGCGGGCGGCACGCCGTCCAGCAGGCCGGCGAGCGCGGCACGCAGGGTTTCCGAGGTGGGGAGGATCGCGTTCACCGCGGAATTCTAGACTCGTCCGGACGGGTGAGAGACGAGCGCGACGGAGAGGGCGGCGTGCGGTGGTGCGGACGGACCGGGACGGCACGGGCGACGGAGGCTGCGACGGCAGGGCGGACACGGCGCCCGCGGGCGAGGGCGCCCCGCCGCGCGGCCCCGCGGGCGCGGGCCCCGCGCCCGCAGCGCACCACTCGCTGATGACGCGGCCGCTGCTCGTGCTGTTCGCGGTGGCCGCAGGCGCCGCCGTGGGCAGCCTCTACTACGCGCAGCCGCTCCTCGACGTCATCGGCGGCGACCTCGGCGCGGGCGACGGCACGGTCGGCCTGCTGGTCACGGCGACCCAGGTCGGCTACGCGCTCGGCATCCTGTTCATCGTGCCGCTCGGCGACCTGCGCCAGCGGCGCGTCCTCATCCCCGTGATGATGGTGCTCTCCGCGCTCGCGCTCGGCGCCTGCGCCGCGGCGCCGAACATCGGGACCCTCGCGGGCGCGCTGATCGCCGTCGGCGTGACCACCGTGGCCGGCCAGATCCTCACCCCGCTCGCCGGGGACCTCGCCGACGACGCCTCCCGCGGCAAGGTCGTCGGGATCGTCGTCAGCGGCATCCTCACCGGCATCCTGGTCGCGCGGATCTTCGCCGGGCTCGTCGCCTCGGCCGCGGGCTGGCGGGTCGTCTTCCTGGTGGCGGCGGTCGTCGCCGTCCTCCTCGCGGCGCTGCTGTACCGGTCCATCCCCGTGCTGCCTGCCCGCTCCTCCACGCTGCCCTACCGCGCCCTGCTGAAGTCGGTGTTCTCGCTCGTCGCGCACGAGCCCAAGCTGCGGATCAGCATGGTGTTCGGGATCTTCGGCTTCGCCGTGTTCACGATGCTGTGGACCTCGCTGACCTTCCTGCTCTCCGGGCCGCCGTACGACTACCCGACGGCCGCGATCGGCTTCTTCGGCGTGGCCGGGCTCATCGGCGCGCTCGCCGCCCAGGGCGCGGGCCGCCTGCACGACCGGGGCAGGTCGGTGATCGGCGTCGGCCTCGCCTGGGTGCTGATCCTCGTCTCCTGGGTGGTCGTCGGCTTCGGCGGCCATGTCCTCGTGGTGCTGGTCCTCGGCATCATCGTGCTCGACATCGGCATCCAGGGGCAGAACATCCTCGCCCAGTCCCGGGTCTTCCAGATCTCCGCCGAGGCGCGCAGCCGCCTGAACACGGCGTACATCGCGGGCAACTTCATCGGCGGCGCGATCGGCTCCGTCGTCGCCACCACCGCCTGGGACGCGGGCGGCTGGCCCGCGGTCTGCGTCACCGGCGGGGCGCTCTCGCTGGTCGCCCTCCTCGTCTGGGCGGCCACCCGCCGCGGCGCGCTGCGGCCCTGAGCCGGCGCCGGCGACGACGCTGACGTCGGGCCCCCGGAGGTCCGCGCGCGGCCCCGCGGCCGGGCCTCCGAGGCCCGCGCGCGCCCCCTGAGCCCCCGCGCGGCCCGGCGGGCCGCTACGGCCCCCGGCAGCCGGACTGACACCGCCCCCCGCGCCCAGGACGCCGCACGCCGCCGCACCCCGGCCCGGCTGGGGGACAATGACGCCATGCACTATCGAGTCCTGGGCACCACCCACGCATTCCGCGACGACGGCACGCCCGTCGCCGTCGGAGGCGCGCGCCTGCGTGCCCTGCTCACGGCCCTCGCGCTGCGCCCCGGCCGTACGGTGCAGGTCGGCGCCCTCGTCGCCGAGGTGTGGGACGGCGACCCGCCCGCCGACGCGGTCGCGGCGCTCCAGGCCCTGGTCGGGCGGCTGCGGCGGGCGCTCGGGCACGGCGCTGTCGCCTCGGTGGAGGGCGGCTACCGGCTGTGCGCGGCCGAGGACGACGTGGACTGCCACCGCTTCGCCCGCCTCGCGGCCGAGGGCGCGCGGGCGCTGGACGCGGGCGAAGCGGCCGCAGCGGACGCGCTGCTCACCGAGGCGCTCGCGCTGTGGCACGGGCCCGCCCTCGCCGACCTGCCCGACCGGGCGGGCGAGGCGCCGCGCTGGGAGGCCCGCCGCAGGGAGGCGCACCGCGCGGCCCTCGCCGCGGCGCTCGCGCTCGGCAGGGCCGACGAGGCGCTGCCTGAGCTGACCGCGCTGTGCGAGGCGTCCCCCCTGGACGAGCGGGCGCAGGCGCTGCGCATCAGGGCGCTGCGCGACGCGGGGCGCCCCGCTGAGGCGCTCGCCGCGTACGAGGGGATACGCCGCGCGCTCGCCGACCGGCTCGGCACCGACCCGGGCCCCGAACTGCGCGCCCTCCACGGCGAACTGCTCGCCGGGGGCGAGGGGCGGCCCGCCGCCCCCGGGGCCGGGCGGCCCGCCCCGGCCGCCGCGGACGCCGGCGCGCCGCCGCAGGGCCCGCACGCGGCGGGCAACCTCAGGGCCAGGCTCACCTCCTTCGTGGGCCGGCAGGAGGACATCAGGGCCCTCCACGACGACCTCGCGCGCTCCCGCCTCGTCACGCTCACGGGACCCGGCGGCGCGGGCAAGACCCGCCTCTCGCAGGAGGCGGCGGAGGCCGAGGGCGGCCCCTCCTACCCCGACGGTGTGTGGCTCGCGGAACTCGCCCCCGTCGACGCGCCCGAGGCCGTCCCCGAGGCGGTGCTCGCCGCGCTGGGCGCCCGCGAGACCGTGCTGCGCGGCGCGGGCACCGAGAGCCTGCGCGCCGCCGACCCCCGCACGGGCGAGCCGCTCGGCCTCCTCGTGGAGCATCTGGGGCGGCGGCGGATGTTGTTGGTGTTGGACAATTGTGAGCATGTGGTGGGTGCGGCGGCGGAGTTGGCTGAGGTGTTGTT
>NZ_JBEYWC010000010.1:0-189187 GCF_040704505.1 Streptomyces sp. NPDC047002 | reverse complement strand
CCGCGGTCGTCGCCCGGCACGAGGCGCTGCGCACCACGTTCAAGGAGGCCGAGGGGCGCCCCGCGCAGACCGTCCGCGTCGGTGGCCGTGTCGGCGATCTCGGTGGGCGCGCCGCCCGTTCGCGTGCCACGTGCGCATTGTCGGCGTGTCAGCCGCCATGTCCGTGGCCATACTGGGCAGACGCGGCAGCAGGCCGTGCGAGTAAGGAACGAGGCGTGACGAGTGGCCGAGCCTGACGGTCCGGAGGACAGGAAGCCTCCCTCGGACGAGGCGCACAGCGCCTTCACCCCGCCGCTCGGGGTACCGCAGCCGCCGGTCCCCGAGGACGAGCAGCCCACGTCGGAGTTTGCCGTGCCGGAGGGGGTGAGCACGGACGTGCCGCCGCCGCTGCCCTCGTACGCGCAGACGGCGATGCTGCCGCCCGCGTTCACGCCCGCCGAGGGCGTACCGATTTTGCGGCTCACCAAGGAGGCCCCCTGGCAGGACCGGATGCGCACGCTGCTGCGCATGCCGGTCGGCGACCGGCCGCTGCCGGAGATCGTGCAGCGGCACGACGTCACGGGCCCCGCCGTGCCGCGCGTGCTCGACCTGACGCTCCGTATCGGCGAGCTGCTGCTCGCGGGCGGCGAGGGCGCCGAGGACGTGGAGGCGGCGATGTTCGCCGTGAGCCACGCCTACGGCCTAGAACGCTGCGAGCCCAACGTCACCTTCACCCTCATCTCCATCTCCCACCAGCCCTCGCTGGTGGAGGACCCGGTGACCGCGAGCCGGGTCGTGCGCCGGCGCGGCACCGACTACACGCGCCTGTCCGCCGTGTTCGACCTCGTGGACGACATCACCAACGAGGACGAGGACGTCACGCTCGAAGAGGCGTACCGCCGCCTCGCCGCGATCCGCCGCAACCGCCACCCGTACCCGGGCTGGGCGCTCACGGCGGCGAGCGGCGTACTGGCCGGGTCGGCGGCCGTGCTGGTCGGCGGCGACTTCCTGGTGTTCGTCGCCGCACTGATCGGCGCGATGCTCGGCGACCGGCTCGCCTGGCTGTGCGCGGGGCGCGGGCTGCCGGAGTTCTACCAGTTCGTGGTGGCGGCGATGCCGCCGGCCGCGATGGGGGTGGCGCTGACGCTCGCCGGCCCGGCCCTGTCCTGGGACGGCAAGCCGTCCGCGGTCATCACCGGTGGGCTGTTCGCGCTGCTGCCGGGGCGCGCGCTGGTCGCCGGCGTGCAGGACGGCCTGACGGGCTACTACATCACCGCGGCGGCGCGGCTGCTCGAAGTCATGTACTTCTTCATCGCGATCGTGATCGGCGTGCTGATCGTGCTCTACGTCGGGGTGCAGCTGAACGCGGAGCTCAACCCGGAGAGCGCGGCCCCGGTCGCCGGGCAGCGGCCGCTCGTGCAGATCCTGGTGTCGGTGACCCTGAGCCTGGCCTTCGCCGTTCTCCTGCAACAGGAGCGGCGCACGGTGCTGATGGTGTCCCTCAACGGCGGCGTCGCCTGGATCGTCTACGCCGCGATGCACGACACCGCGAAGATCTCGCCGGTCGCCTCCACGGCGGTGGCGGCCGGGCTCGTCGGCCTGTTCGGGCAGCTGTTCTCGCGCTACCAGTTCTCCAGTGCGCTGCCGTACGTCACGGCCGCGATCGGACCGCTGCTGCCGGGTTCCGCGACCTACTTCGGCCTGCTCGGCATCGCGTACAACGAGCTGGACCACGGCCTCGCCTCCCTCTCGAAGGCGGTGGCACTCGCGCTGGCGATCGCGGTCGGCGTGAACCTCGGGGGCGAGATCTCCCGGCTGTTCCTGAAGGCGCCGGGCGCGACGCGCGGCTCGGCCCGGCGCGCGGCGAAGCGCACACGCGGCTTCTGAACCGGCGCGCGCGGGGCCGCGCGCGCCGTGCGGCTCAGTAGCGGTGGCGCGGGTCGGCGCCCTCGCCCTCCTCCGGGTCCTGCGGCCCGCCCTCCGGCGCACGCCCCCCGTACGGCTGCTGCCCGTAAGGGTCGCCGGGGTACTGCTGCTGGGGCTGGGGCTGCTGATACTGCGGGGGCTGCTGCGGGCCCTGCGCCTGCCGCCCGTACGGGGGCTGCTGCGGGCTCTGCGGCTGCTGCCCGTACTGCGGCTGCTGCTGGTAGGGAGACTGCTGTCCCTGCTGCGGGTACGGAGAGTGCTGCGGCTGCTGGGCCTGTTGCGGGTCCCCGTACTGCGGGTAGCCGCCGTACGGCTGCCCGCCGCCCTGCGCCGGGTAGCCGTACGGCTGCTGCCCGCCCTGGTAGGGCCCGCCGGGCTGGGACTGCTGCTGCGGGTACGGCTGCTGCCCGCCGTATCCGCCGCCGGTCCCGTACGCGGCGCCCTCGCCGTACGCCGGGCCGCCGCCCGCGCCGTACTGCTGCTGCCCCTGGTAGCCGCCCTGCTGCGGGGCGTACGGCTGCTGCCCGCCCTGCGGGTGGGCGCCGTAGCCGCCGGGCTGCTGGTACGGCTGCGGGCCCGGCGCGCCATACGGCTGCTGCCTGGCGTAGGGGTCCTCGCCGCCGCCCGGGTTCCCACGGGGGCCGCCGTCGCCCGCGCCCTCGTCGGGGCGCGGGCGGCGGGCGGGTCCTTCCTCGTCGGCGAGGTCCGACAGGGCGGGCATCGGCATGGTCGTCGACGGGTCGGCGTGGCCGCCGTCCGCGCGGTCCACGGCCCCGGGCCCGGCCTTGCCGGCCTTGGACCGGGCGCGCAGGTACTCGATGGCGACCGGGATGACCGAGACCAGCACGATCGCCACCAGGATCAGCTCGATGTGCGCGTGCACGAACGCGACCTTGCCGAGCGCCGCGCCGAGCACCGAGACGCCGATGCCCCAGAGGCCGCCGCCGATGACGTTGTAGATCACGAAGGAGCGGTAGTCCATGCGGCTGACGCCCGCGATGATCGGCGTGAACGTCCGCACGATCGGCACGAAGCGCGCGAGGATCAGCGACTTCGGGCCGTGCTTCTCGAAGAAGGCGTGCGCCTTCTCGACGTTCTCCTGCTTGAACAGCTTGGAGTCGGGCCGGTTGAACAGCGAGGGGCCGACCTTCCGGCCGAAGAGGAAGCCGACCTGGTCGCCGAGGGCCGCGGCGAACCACACCAGCAGGCACAGCAGCCACAGGGGTGTGCCGAGCTTGCCGGTCGTGACCAGCAGGCCCGCCGTGAACAGCAGCGAGTCGCCGGGCAGGAAGAACCCGATGAGCAGGCCGGACTCGGCGAAGACGACGATCAGCAGACCGAGCACGCCGAAGGTCGAGATCAGGTGGTCCGGATCCAGCCAGCTGGGTCCGAGAGCGAGGGTGGTCACGGGTTCCGGACTCCTGAGTCGTCGGTGGAGCGTCGCCGCCGATCCTACGTACGGCTCGTACGCGCGGCGCGCCCGCGGGCATCCCGCCGCACGGACCGGGCGCACCGTCGCGTACGGGCGCGGCCGGCCGCCAAAGCTATCAACGCCGACGCGGGACGCGTGGTTCCGCCGCCGGCGTGCGGCCACTGCTGGTACGAAGGGGCCGCAGCACTCACCGAGAAACAGAGAACGTGAAGAGAAGAACAGAAGAGAGGGGAACGGTCGCATGGCCATCGAGGACTACAGCGGCGGACTCAGCCCGGACGCGGACGTCATCGTCGTCACCACGAACGACGTGCCCGGCTATCGGGTGACGGAGGTGATCGGCGAGGTCTTCGGCCTCACCGTGCGCTCGCGGCACGTCGGCTCGCAGATCGGCGCGGGCTTCAAGTCCATGATGGGCGGCGAGCTGAAGGGCCTCACCAAGACCCTGGTCGAGACCCGCAACCAGGCGATGGAGCGGCTGATCGAGGCCGCGCGGGCGCGCGGCGCCAACGCCGTCCTGATGATGCGCTTCGACGTGACGGACGCGGCCCAGGTCGGCACGGAGGTCTGCGCGTACGGGACGGCCGCGGTCGTCGCCAAGAGCGGCGCCTGAGCCACGGGCCGCGCCCCCGGGCCGCCGCCGCGCCAGGGGGGGCGGATCGGTGCGCGGCCGGTCGCGCGGGGGCGCGGCCCGCGCGGCGGGACGCGTCACGCGCGGCCCGGGCCGGGGCCGTTCGTATGCTCACCCCGTACACTCCGCCGCCGCGCGGGCGGCCCAGCCGAGGAGAGCCGCAGATGAGCCTGTACCAGGGCAAGGAGCCCCACCGCCCGAGCACCGGCCGTGAGGACACCGACGAGGTGCGCCGCCTGTCGATCAACCCGTTCTACGGAGAGGCCGACCCGGTCAGCGCGATGAACTCGGCGCCGCCCAAGCACCGGCTGCCGGACGGGCCGATGCCGCCGGCCACCGCGTACCAGCTGGTCCACGACGAGCTGATGCTCGACGGCAACGCGCGGCTCAACCTCGCGACGTTCGTCACGACCTGGATGGAGCCCCAGGCCGATGTGCTGATGAGCGAGTGCCGCGACAAGAACATGATCGACAAGGACGAGTACCCGCGCACCGCCGAGCTGGAGCAGCGGTGCGTGACGATGCTCGCCGACCTGTGGCACGCGCCGGACCCGGCGAAGGCGGTCGGCTGCTCCACCACCGGGTCGAGCGAGGCGTGCATGCTCGCGGGGATGGCGCTCAAGCGGCGCTGGGCGCGGCGCAACGCCGACCGCTACCCGGCCACCGCGCGGCCCAACCTGGTGATGGGCATCAACGTGCAGGTCTGCTGGGAGAAGTTCTGCGACTTCTGGGAGGTGGAGATGCGCCAGGTGCCGATGGAGGGCGACCGCTTCCACCTCGACCCCGCGGCGGCGGCCGAGCTGTGCGACGAGAACACCATCGGCGTGGTCGCCGTGCTCGGCTCCACCTTCGACGGTTCGTACGAGCCGGTCGCCGACCTCTGCGCGGCGCTCGACGCCCTCCAGGAGCGCACCGGGCTCGACATCCCCGTCCATGTCGACGGGGCGTCGGGCGCGATGATCGCGCCCTTCCTCGACGAGGACCTGGTGTGGGACTTCCGGCTGCCGCGCGTCGCGTCGATCAACACCTCGGGGCACAAGTACGGGCTGGTCTACCCCGGCGTGGGCTGGGCGCTGTGGCGGTCGTCCGAGGCGCTGCCCGACGAGCTGGTGTTCCGGGTCAACTACCTGGGCGGCGAGATGCCGACGTTCGCGCTGAACTTCTCCCGGCCGGGCGCGCAGGTCGTCGCGCAGTACTACACGTTCCTGCGGCTCGGCAGGGACGGCTACCGCGCGGTGCAGCAGACCGCGCGGGACATCGCGACCGGACTCGCCCGCAAGATCGACGAGTTCGGGGACTTCAGGCTGCTGACGAGGGGCGACGAGCTGCCGGTGTTCGCGTTCACGACCGCCGACCACGTCACCGCCTTCGACGTGTTCGACGTGTCGCGGCGGCTGCGCGAGCGCGGCTGGCTGGTGCCCGCGTACACCTTCCCGAAGAACCGCGAGGACCTGGCGGTGCTGCGGGTGGTGTGCCGCAACGGCTTCTCCGCCGACCTCGCGGAGCTGCTGCTCGCCGACCTGGAGCGGCTGCTGCCCGAACTCCGGCGCCAGGACGCGCCGCTGTCCCGGGACAAGGCGGCCGCCACCGCGTTCCACCACTGACCGCCACAGGTCCGGCCGCCGTCCTGGGGGCGGTGTCCTGGCGAGGCGCGGGGGAAGCCCTGGGCGCCCCCGCAGGAACGGCCTTCGAGGACACGGCTAGAGCGGGACCTCGGGCATGTCCGCCCTCGTGGAGATCCACTGCTCGGTGGAGAAGAGGTCTATGGCGTGCCTGCCGTTGAGCCGGCCGAGCCCCGACGCGCCGTCGCCGCCGAACATCACCGTGACGTCCTGGAGGTTGGTGGTGCTGTTGACGTGCACCATGCCGGCCCTTATACGGCGGGCCACCCGGGCGCCTCGCTCCAGGTCGGGGGTGTGGACGGCGGCGGTCAGGCCGTAGGGCGTGTCGTTGGCCATGCGGATGGCCTCCTCCTCGCCGTCGAACGTGGCGAGGAGCGCCACCGGGCCGAAGATCTCCTGCCGCAGCAGCGCCGAGTCCTCGGGCAGGCCCGTGAGCACCGTGGGCTCCACGAAGTTGTCGTAGGTGGAGCCCTGGACCAGCGCCGTGGCCCCCGCGTCCAGCGCCTGTTTGATTATCGTCCGCATGGCGTCTGCCTGGAGGGCGTTGATCAGCGGGCCAATGTGGGTGGCCGGGTCGCGGGGGTCGCCGACCCTGAGGGCGCGCACGGCCGCGACGAACTTCTCGGTGAACTCGTCCGCTACGGCCCGGTCGACGAGGATCCTGTTGGCCGCCATGCAGACCTGGCCCTGGAAGACGAACCGGCTGCTGACGGCGGCCCGGACCGCGTAGTCGAGGCGTTCGCCGCGCACGTCGTCGAGGACCACGAAGGCCGCGTTGTTGCTGAGTTGGAGTACGCACCGCTTGAGCTGCCGGGCGGCGACCTCGGCGACGTGCCGGCCGACCTCGTCGGAGCCCGCGAAGGAGATCACGCTCGGCACGGGGTGCTCGATCAGCGCGTCGCCGATCTCCGCGATGTCCGTCACCAGCACGTTGAGCACGCCCGCGGGCAGCCCGGCCTCTTCGAGGACCTTCGCGACGAGGCCGCCGCCGGAGACCGGGGAGTTCTGGTTGGGCTTGAGCACCACCGCGTTGCCCAGGGCGAGCGCGGGCGCGACCGACATCATGGCCGTCGCGAGGGGGAAGTTGAAGGGGCTGATCACCGTGACGACGCCGATGGGGCGGCGGATCACCCGGTTGGTGCGCCCCGGCTCGGGCGACGGCGAGTGCACCGTCGTGTCCTCGGCCGTGGTGATCATGGCCTGCCGCAGGTGCTCGACGGCGGAGACCAGCTCGATCACCGACTTGGCCTGGTTGCCGCCGAGTTCGTCGGTGATCAGAGCGGCGAACTCGTCCGTGCGCTCCTCGATCACCTCGATCGCGCGCTCGAAGACCCGCCTGCGCTCCCCCGGGTCGGTGTCGGCCCAGGCGCCCTGCGCGCGGGCCGCCGCTTCATAGGCGGCGTCGATCTCCTTCGCGGTGGCGACGGTGATCGCGGCGAGTTTCTCGCCGTTGTACGGATTGAAATCGATGATGTCCCAGGACCCGCTGCCGACCTGCCACTGTCCGCCGATGTACTGGTGGCCCAGTTCCGTGAAGTAGGACATGTGATCCCTCTGCTGTCTGTCAGGGCAGTCGCTGTGGGGTCGGGCTCCTGAATGGGGCTCATAGTAACGGCCCCTCAGCAGGCTCGGCGCCAATCGCGAAGATAGTCAACGCTCTTGGCGGGCGAGGGGCAGTCGCGGATGAGGGATTCCATGACCTCGGTGTACTGGCTGACCTCTTCCGGCTTGTCCAGATAGAGCGCACCGGTCAGCTGCTCGGCGTAGATGATGTCGCCGAGATCGGGCTCGGGGAAACTCAGGACGGAGAACGCGCCCGTCTCCGCGGTGTGCGGCCCGTGGCTGAACGGGAGCACCTGAAGGGTGACGTTCGGGTGTTCGGACATCTCTATCAGGTGATCCAGCTGCGCCAGCATGACCTCGCGTCCCCCGTAATGGCGGGAGACGGCGCCCTGGTCGAGGATCGCGTGCAGTTTCAGCGGGTTTTCCGCGACGAGTTTCTTCTGTCTCTCAAGTCGCAGCGCGACCTTGTCGTCAATGGTTTCCCTGGTGACGTTCGGGCCCCGTACGCCCCGGGTGATGACGGCCTGCGCATACGCCTCCGTCTGGAGCAGCCCGTGCACGAACTGCACCTCGAACGCGGTGATGCGCGCGGCCGCGGTCTCAAGCCCCACATAGTTCGGGAACCAGCTCGGCACCACGCTGTTGAAGGCGTGCCACCAGCCTGCCGTGTTGGCCTCCCTGGCCAGTCCGAGCAGGTCGGCGCGCTCTTTCTCGTCGGTGACCCCGTAGAGCGTCAGCAGGTCCTCGACATCGCGGGTCTTGAAGCCGACCCGCCCCAACTCCATGCGGCTGATCTTCGATTCGGAGGCGCGGATCGAGTACCCGGCCGCCTCACGGGTGATCGCGCGGGACTCGCGCAGCTGGCGCAGCCGCGAGCCGAGCAGGATGCGCCGCACCACGGAACCGCGCTTTTCGTCAGCGGACACGCTGTCAACCCTCCCCATCCTTTGCGGTCGGACGGAGCAGTCCCCGGCCCCGACTGCCGGATTGTGCCATCAAAACGCTTCACCGCGTACTCACACGGTTACGCAGGGAGCAATCCGCGAAGAAGCGACCAGAACGGCCCACCCCCACAAATACCAATAAAGGTGGGTACAACGGGCGATACGCGTCACCTGCACGTGCATCTGCCCTTGCATCCGCAGCCCGCATTCGGAACCATGACGGGAGCAGACTTCTGCGCTCGTACCACGTGTGCCCGTGTCACCGACGTGTGGCCACGGCCGCCGAATCCCGGGAGCCTCGCATGGGGACCAATGGATCGACCGTGCTCGCGCCGTTACGGCAGGGCCTTCCCCCGATCGACGTGTCCGGCGCGGCGGGAGCCGCCTCGTGCTCGCTCCCCGCACGGTACGAAGCGGTGCGCTCCGCACGGGAGTTCACCCGTACGACCCTGGGCCAGTGGGCCCTCGACGAGCGGTTCGACGATGTCGCGCTCGTCGTCTCGGAACTCGTCACCAACGCCCTGCGGCACGCCGTGCCCGAGGCGGCGCCCGGCGGCCACGAGCGCCCGGTGCGGCTGCATCTGATGCGGTGGAGCACCCGGCTGGTCTGCGCGGTGCGCGACCCGAGCCGGATCAGCCCGGAGGCGCGGGAGGCGGAGGACGAGTGCGCCGCCGAGTCGGGGCGCGGCCTCTTCCTCGTCGAGTCGTTCAGCGACACCTGGGGCTGGCACCCGCTCACCGGCACGCTCAGCGGCAAGGTGGTGTGGGCCGTGTTCCTGCTGCGCGCCCCCGTGCCCGCAGGCGCGCGGCCCGAGCCCGCGCTCCCGGTGGAGGACTGAATCCCCGCGCGCCGCGCGCTCCCCGGCCGCCAGGAGACACGGGCCGGTGACCGGCACACACGAAGACGGCCGCGGAACCGCGCCCCGAGGGCGGTCCACGGCCGTCTCGACTGACCAGGGGAAGAAGGGGCGCGCGCCGCACCGGTCGTATGCGGCACGCGCCCTGCCGCGCGGTCAGCTCGCGGCGGTCAGGTGGTCGAACTCACCGGCCTTGACGCCGAGCAGCAGCGCCTCGATCTCGGCCGGCGTGTAGACCAGCGCCGGGCCCTCGGGGAAGCGGGAGTTGCGCACGGCGACCGCGCCGCCGGACAGCTTCGCGAACTCCACGCAGTTGCCCTGGGAGTTGCTGAACCCACTCTTCTGCCATGCGACATCGGTGAGCTCGGTGGCCGCGATGCCGTTGTATGCCTGATGCACGGAAATCTCCCGGGAGTTGCAAGGTCGATCAACAACTGAGCCGGATCATAGCGACGCGCACGTGCTTCTGCACGAGCAAATGCACGTGCAGAGGAAAATTCCCGCGTCCGTGAACTCCGAGGAACCCTTCCGGTGCACACGGTGAACAGAATGTTCGAGTCCTGGAACCTGCGTGAACGTTCCGCCTGGAATCCCCGTCAGCGCGGCACCGAACGGTACGGAAGCAAAGCCATCTCGCGGGCGTTCTTGATCGCCCTCGCCAGCCGGCGCTGCTGCTGTGCGCTGACTTTGGTGACGCGGCGGCTGCGGATCTTTCCGCGGTCGGAAAGGAACTTCCTCAGCAGATCAGTATCTTTGTAGTCGATATAATCAATGCCCGCCCGATCCAGCGGATTGGTGCGCTGGGCGGGTGCGCGGCGCTTTCCCGTACGGGAGTCGGCGCGCGATCCTGCGCGGTTCGTGGTGCGTGGGGCCATGTCGGTCAGATCTCCAGCAGGTTGTCGAAGGCGGGCGCGAGGCGCTGCCACGCCTCGGGGCCCGCCGCGTATTCGGCGTCGGTGAGCAGGCAGGAGTCGAGCAGCCGACAGATGCCGTCGGTGTCGAGCCCCGGCGAGGTGAAGACGAGGTGCTGGCAGCGGTCGCCGTGCTCCGGGTGCCAGTCGAGGGCCACCGCGGCGCGGCGCACCGGCGGCACGCTCTCCCAGGCGGCCTCGGGCAGGGCGGCGAGCCAGGGCCCGTGGCTCTCCACGCACAGCGCGCCGCCCGCGGCGTCCCAGGCGAGCAGGGTGTCGGGCCGGTCCGCGAGCCAGAACCTGCCGCGGCTGCGCGCGGCCGCGCAGCACAGGTCTTCGAGCGCCTCGTACAGCCGCCCGGGGTGGCAGGGCCGCTCGCGGTGCCACACGTAGGTGACGACGCCGCTCTCGTCGGCCGACTGCGGCAGCAGCGCGCAGGCCGGGTGCTGGCGGGCCGCCGCCGCCTCCACGTCGAAGCCGCTCCCCCAGCCGAACGCGGCCTCGGCCAGGGCGCCCCCTTCGGTGACCCTGATCTGCCGGGCCGTCGGGTGGAGTTGGGCGAGCAGCGCGCGGTCCTCCTCGTCGCCGTAGGCGCCGTCACCGCCCGCGACGAGCGCGAGCACCGGCGCGTACTCCAGCTGCCTCGCCCAGGTGTCGGCGACGGTGCGCTGGTCGGTGGCCGCGGCGGCGAGGCCCACGTCGGCGAGGTCGTCGCCGTTGCCGAGGCACGGCAGCGTCAGGGACGGGTCGACGGCGGTGAGGACGGAGGTGAGCCGCAGGCTCTCGCCGCTGTGCGCGGCGATGACCTCGGCCATCGCCTTCGGCTCCACCGAGTCCCACAGCTCCACGACCGCGAGCCGGGTCAGCCCGTCGTCGGCGAGCCGCAGCAGCTCGGGCACCAGGTCCTCGCGCAGCGCGCAGCACGCGCAGTCGTTGACGAGCGGCGCACGCCCCGTGTCCCGTACGGCGGTGGCGTCGCGGACGGTGCGCAGCACGCTGCCGGCGGCCGCGGTGGACAGGTCGTGGTGGAGGGCGACGCTGCCGGGCACCGTGGCCAGCAGGCGCTGCACGGCGGCGCGGCGCGCCTCCCCGTGCAGGCCGCAGACGACGGCGACGGGCAGCCTGCCGTCCGGCCGCGCGGCCGGGTCGCTTGCGGCGTCCATCAGCGGGCCGCACGCTTCCCGTAGCGGCGTTCGAACCGCTCCACGCGGCCCGCGGTGTCGAGGACGCGCGCGGTGCCCGTGTAGAAGGGGTGGCTCGCGGACGACGTCTCGACGTCGATCACCGGGTAGGTGGCACCGTCCTCCCACTCGACGGTCTTCTCGCTGGTGGCCGTGGAGCGGGTGAGGAAGGCGAAGCCGGCCGAGCGGTCGCGGAACACGACGGGCCGGTAGGCGGGGTGGATTCCGGGCTTCATGGGCGGGGTCCTCGCGGGTGGGTCGGTACGGGGGCAGGGGGTTTCTGCGCAGGGAGCCGGGCGCGGCTCGGCGCGCCACGCGGCGGGTGCGGCGCGCGTCAGCGCTCCTCGCGGAACTCGACGTGGCGGCGCACCACCGGGTCGTACTTGCGCAGAGTCATGCGGTCGGGGTTGTTGCGGCGGTTCTTGCGGGTCACGTAGGTGAAGCCGGTGCCCGCGGTGGAGCGGAGCCGGACGATCGGGCGGAGTTCATTGCGGGCCATGCCGCTAGTATATGGAAACGGTTACCATTTCCAATACCGGGCTCCGGCCCGCCCCATCGCGAAAGGCGAGGACCCAGATGGCCAACCGTTGCCAACTGACCGGCGCGCACCCCGTGTTCGGCAAGAACGTCTCCCACTCCCACCGGCGCACCTCGCGCCGCTTCGACCCGAACATCCAGCACAAGCGGTACTGGCTGGCCAGCGAGGGCCGCCATGTGCGGCTGACGCTGAGCGCGAAGGGCGTCAAGACCGTCGACGCGCTGGGCATCGAGGCGGCCGTGGCCCGCATCCGCGCGCGGGGAGGGTCGGTCTGATGGCCAAGCGCAGCAAGATCGCCGCCAACGAGCGGCGCAAGGAGACGGTCGCCCGGTACGCGGCGCGGCGCGCGGAACTCAAGGAGATCCTGCGCCGCGTCGACACCCCGGACGAGGAACGAGCCGCAGCCCGGCGGGAGTTGAACCGCCAGCCGCGCGACGCGAGCGCCACCCGCGTGCGCAACAGGGACAGCGTCGACGGCCGGCCGCGCGGTCACCTCAGGAAGTTCGGGCTCTCCAGGGTGCGGCTGCGCGAGGCCGCGCACGCCGGTTTCCTCCCTGGTGTGACCAAGTCGTCCTGGTAGCTTGGAGGGTCGGCCGGGGGCCCGGCGAACCGGCCGCCCCCCGGCGGTCCTTCGACTCTCAGGGGGGCGCCGTCGTGCGCAGGATCACAGGGGCCGGGGCCTTGGCCGCGGCGGGTACGGCCGTCGCGGCACTGCTGCTCGCCGGGTGCGGGGGCGGGGGTTCGCACGACACGTCCGCGTCCCGCGCGCCGAGCGCGGGCACGGCGAGCGGCGGCGCCGGGGCACCCGCCGCCTCGGCGAGCGCGCATCCGCCGTCGCCGGCGCCGGGCTCGGGCCCCGGGTCCCAGACGGTGGCACAGGTGGCGGCGGGGCTCGCCGGGACCTGGCAGGGTGAGACGGACGGCAGCGTCGTGACGCTCGCGGTCAAGGGCGTCCAGGCGGTGGTGATCGCCGACGGCCATGTCTGCCAGGGCACCATCCAGGAGATGGGCGTGCCGATGCTCGCGATGACCTGCACGGACGGGGACAGGAACCGCGTGATGGGCATCGTCAGCTCCAACGACGGCCGGACCGCGGTGATCGCCTGGGGCGACACCAAGCGCGACATCCTCAAGAAGACGGCGGGCGTGCCGTCCGGGCTGCCCTCGCTCCCGGCGGGGGCGCTGCCCTCAGCGGGGGCGCCGACGCCGGGGGCGTAGTCGGCGCGGGGCGGCCGGCGGCGGTGACGGGCCGCCGACCGCCCGGAAGGCGCGGGCCCCGCTCTGTCCACAGGCTGTGGACAGAGCGGGGCCCGGCCGCAAGCGGCGCGTCACGGCGCACCGGCCAGCGGGCCGCGGGCGCCGGGATCCGGCCGTACGCCTGCCGGAGCGTCCGGATCCGCTCGTAAGCCTGCCGGGGCCTCCCGTGCGGCTGCCGGGGCGCCGGGGTCCGGCCGTACGGGCGCGGCGGGCGCCGGTCTGTCCTCGCAAGCCGCCGCCGGTCTGTCCGCCCGGGCGGCCGGGAGGCGGGCGGTGGGGGCGAACTCGCACCAGACGACCTTGCCCCTGCGCCCCCGCGCGCAGTCGCCCCAGTCCGCGGCGAGGCCGGTGACCAGCAGCAGCCCGCGGCCCGACGCCGCCTCCGCGTCGACCGACTCGATGCCGGTCGGCCAGCAGGGCGGCGTGCGGGACGGGTCGCCGACCTCCACGCGCAGCCGCTCCCCCGCCGAGAAGAGAGCGAGGGAGACGGCGCCGCGGGTGCAGCCGCAGGGGCAGACGCCGTGCCGCACGGCGTTGGTGACCAGCTCGCTCACGGCGAGCTCCACGGTCGCCACGAGCTCCGGGTCCACCCGCAGCGGGGCCAGCGTCTCGCGCGTGTGTCTGCGCGCCCGGAAGACGGCCTCCGGCTTGTGCGGGAGGGGGAGCCGGGTCAGCGCCGACCACGGCCGGTCGGGGTGGTACACGTCGTGCACAAGGCCACTGTCGGTGAGCATCGTCACTCTCGGACATCGATCGGTCACGGAAAGCAACCCATGGTGCCCGAGCGTGCCGCCGCGCGCCACCGCCGTACGAGGACACTTCGGCGGCCCCGGCGGCGGCCGCTCCCCGGTCAGTGGCCGCGCCCGCCGCGGGAGCCGTGCCGCGCCGACCCTACGGGACGATCACCAGCTTGCCGCGCGCGTGGCCCGCCTCGCTCTCGCGCTGCGCGTCGGCGGCCCCGTCGAGCCCGAACGTACGGGCCACCCGCAGGCGGAGGCCCCCCTCCGCGGCGAGCGCGAGGTTCGCCGCGAGGTGGGCGCGCTGCTCCTCCTGCGGGGCGCCGCCCGCCGAGAACGTCACGCCCAGCTTCTCCGCGTCCATGTCCGCGATCGTGACGACCCGGTCCGTGGTGCCGCCGCGCAGGTCGATCGCGTCGGGCAGGTCGCCCTTGCCCGCCGTGTCGAAGACCGCGTCCACGATCTGGGAGGGCGCGGCGGCGCGGATGCGGTCGACCTGGCCCTCGCCGTAGGCGACGGGCGTGGCGCCGAGCTCCCGCACGAAGTCGTGGTTGGCAGGGGACGCCGTGCCGACGACGGTCGCGCCGAGCGCCACGGCGAGCTGCACGGCGACGGAGCCGACCGCGCCCGCGGCGCCGAGCACGACGAGGGTGTCGCCGCTCGTGACGCCGAGGAGCTCCAGGACATGGCGGGCCGTCTCGCCCGCGACGGGCACGGCGACGGCCTCCTGCCAGCCGAGGCCCGCGGGCTTGGGCACCGCGTTCGTCATCAGCGCGTACTGCGCGTACGCGCCGGTGGCCCAGCCGACGACCTCGTCGCCGACCGCGAAGTCCGTGACGCCCTCGCCGACCTCGTCCACCACGCCCGCGGCCTCCACGCCGGGGACCGCGGGGAAGGAGGTGTGCATCATCTGCTCCATCCATCCGTGGCGGATCTTCCAGTCCATCGGATTGACCCCGGCCGCCCTGACCGCGATCCTGACCTGCCCGGGGCCCGGGTGCGGCTCGGGCACCTCGCCCGCGCGCAGCACCTCGGGACCGCCGAACTCCTCGAACACCGTCGCCTTCATCGTGACCTCCGCCTGTCGCGTCGTTGCGTCGTTCTGCTGTGGGTGTGCCCGGGTGGCCCGCCGCGGGTGTGGGTATGCCCGGGGTGGTCCGTCGCGGGCGGGTGCGTACGGCCGCCACCACCAGCCTGCGGCCGGTGCGGCGGGCCCGCGCGCCCGTTCACTTGAACTCTCAAGCACAGGCTGCCCGCGTTTGTTCCCGGCATGTTCTGCCTGGTGCGCGCGGGGCGGTCGGGGCCCGCTGTCAGACCCTCCTGCGAGACTCGCCCCCATGACCGACCGCACCGGGCGCTGGGCGCTCGCACCGCTGGACGACGGGGGCGCCCTGCTGGCGCCGCTCGGCGCCGACGGCGGCGCCGCCGGGCCCGTCGGGCGCGAGCCCGACCTGGTCGCCGCGGTGCGGGCGCGCCCCGACGTGACCCGGTGGGTGTGGCGCTCGACACCCGAGGTCTATCCGCGGCTGCGCGCCGCCGGCGTGCGCGTCGAGCGGTGCTACGACGTGGAGGCGGCCGAGCAGATCCTGCTGGGGCACGAGGGGCGCCTCGGCGAGCCGCGCTCGGCCGCGGCCGCCTGGGCACGGCTGCGCGGGGCGCCGGTGCCGCCCGACCCGCCGCCGCGCTCGGCCGAGCCCGGCTCGCAGTCCTCGCTGTTCGAGGCGAGACCCGGCTCCGACGTGCCGTTCGACGGGCTCCTCGACGTCTACCGGGAGCAGCAGCGCCGCCATGCACGCGCCGAACACCCGGGCAGGATGCGGCTGCTGACGGCCGCCGAGTCCGCGGGCATGCTCGTTGCCGCCGATCTGCACGCCGCGGGCCTGCCCTGGCGCGCCGACCTGCACCGCGCGGTGCTCGACGAACTGCTCGGCGAGCGCTACGCGGGCGGCGGGGAGCCGCGCCGCCTCGCCGAGCTGGCCGAAGCGGTGTCGGAGGCGTTCGGGCACCGGGTGCGCCCGGACCTGCCTGCCGAGGTGGTGAAGGCGTTCGCGCGCGCGGGCGTGCGGGTCGGATCCACCAGGCGGTGGGAGCTGGAGAAGGTCGACCACCCGGCGGTCGAGCCGCTGATCCAGTACAAGAAGCTGTACCGGATCTGGACGGCCAACGGCTGGTCCTGGCTCGCCGACTGGGTGCGCGCAGGCCGCTTCCGCCCCGAGTACCAGCCGGGCGGCACGGTCACCGGCCGCTGGACCACCAACGGCGGCGGCGCGCTGCAGATCCCGCGCGTCCTGCGCCGCGCGGTCGTCGCCGACGACGGCTGGCGGCTCGTGGTCGCGGACGCGGCGCAGATGGAGCCGCGCGTGCTGGCCGCGATCTCCCGCGACCCGGGCTTCATGGAGGCCTGCGGCCACCCGGGCGACCTCTACACGGCCCTGTCGGAGCGCGGCTTCACCGGCGACCGCGGCCAGGCGAAGCTGGCGCTGCTCGGCGCGATCTACGGGCAGACCTCGGGCGACGGGCTCAAGAACCTCGCGGCCCTGCGCCGCCGCTTCCCGCACGCCGTGGCGTATGTGGACGACGCGGCGCGCGCGGGCGAGGAGGGCCGCCTGGTGCGCACCTGGCTCGGCCGCACCAGCCCGCGCCCCGCGGGCGCACCGGACGCCGACGAGGCGGGCCTCCCGCAGGACGACACCGCGCAAGGCGCGCCCGCTTCGGCGTCCTCGGCCCGCGCCTGGGGCCGCTTCACCCGCAACTTCGTCGTCCAGGGCAGCGCCGCCGAGTGGGCCCTGCTGATGCTGGCCGCCCTGCGCGGCGCCACCGCGGGCCTGCGGGCCGAGCTGGTCTTCTTCCAGCACGACGAGGTCATCGTCCACTGCCCGGCCGAGGAGGCCGACACGGTCGCCGCCGCCATCCAGTCGGCCGCCGACACCGCGGGCACCACCGCCTTCGGCCCCACCCCGGTCCGCTTCCCCTTCACCACGGCGGTCGTCGAGCGCTACTCGGACGCCAAGTAGCGGCCCAGCTCGTACCGGCCTCCCCGGTCAGCCGCCCTGGGGGTGGTCCCTTCTGGCGTGCTGGCGGTCGAGGCTGGCGGTGAGGTGGGCGCGCATGGCGTCGGCGGCGCGTTCGGGGTTGCGGCGGAGGATCGCGCGCAGGATGCGGTCGTGTTCCGCGAGGGTGAGGGGGCCGCCGCCCTGCACGCTGCCCAGGCGAAAGATGTGCAGGTGGGAGTGGAGGCGGCCGACGGCGTCCGCGAGGAGGCCGCGGCCGGTGGCCGCCGCGACGGTGTCGTGGAAGCGCTGGTCGAGTGCGGCGAAGTCGCGGTAGACGGCGTAGCGGTCGCCGGTGCCCGGGTGGCGGCGCATCTGCTCGACGAGGTTCTCGATCGCGTCGAGGTCGGCGTCGTCCGCGTTGCGCGCGGCGAGCGCCGCCGCATGGGGTTCGAGGAGGAGGCGCATCTCGAACAGCTCGTCGAGGCCCGCGCGGGTGAGGAGTTCGGTGGCGCGGTAGCCGGCGAGGGAGCGCTTGGTGACGAGGCCGTCCGATTCGAGGCGGGCCAGGGCCTCGCGCACGGGGGTCGGCGAGACGTCGAGCGCGCGGGCGAGCGCCTCGATGCCGACGCGGGCGCCCGGCTGGATCGCGTGGTCCATGACCATCGCCTTGACGGCCTCGTACACGCTGTCGGCCAGCACCTGGCGGGGCCGGGGCCCGGGGTCCCCCGGCGCCCCCGAGCGGGCGGGAGCGTCGTCGTCCGCCATCGGTCGGCCTCCTTCGCCGCTCGCCCGTCCGGCCGTGCGGGCCGGTCCCCGCACCCGGATCAGGGGAATCCAGATTCTATAGGATCCCCTGGCGCGGGTACGGGTCCGCCGTCCGTCAGGTGCCCGGCAGGACCGCGCCCGCGGGCAGCAGGCCCGCCGCGCGCAGGTCGTCCCAGAGCGCCTTGGGCACCTCGGTGGTGACGGAGGTCACGTTCTGCCGTACCTCCGCGGGGCTGCGCATGCCCGCGAGGACCGTACGGACCGCGGGGTGGACCCGTACGAACGCCAGCGCGGCCACCGGCAGCGGCACGCCGTGCCGCGCGCAGACCGCGGCGATGGCGCGGGCCCGCGCGACCAGCGGCCCGGGGGCCGCCGCGTAGTCGAACGTCGGGCTCTCTTCCGGCGTGGCGAGCAGCCCGCTGTTGAAGACGCCGGCACCGACGACGTCCACGCCGCGCTCCGCGCACAGCGGCAGCAGCTCGCGGGCGGCCTCCCCGTCGAGCAGGGTGTAGCGGCCCGCGACGATCAGGCAGTCGATGTCGCTCTCGCGGACGAACCGCGTCGGCACGGCGACCTGGTTCATGCCCACCCCGACCGAGCCGAGCACGCCCTCGTCGCGCAGCGCGGCGAGCGCCGGATACGCCTCGGTGAGCGCCTGCTCGACGTGGTCGTCGGGGTCGTGGATGAACGCGACGTCGATCCGGTCGACGCCGAGCCGCTCCAGGCTCTCGTCCAGGGAGCGGCGCACGCCGTCCGCGCTGTAGTCACGTACCCGCACGCGGTGGGGGGTGCCGTAGAAGCCGTCGGCGCCCTCGGACTGCGAGGGATCGCCGGTGCCGGGCACCAGCAGCCTGCCGACCTTGGTCGACAGGACGTAGTCGGCGCGCGGCTTGTCCGCGAGGAAGCGGCCGAGGCGCTCCTCGGAGAGGCCGACGCCGTAGTGCGGCGCGGTGTCGAAGTAGCGGATGCCCGCGTCCCAGGCGGTCTGGAGCGCGGCGTGCGCGTCCTCGTCGGACAGCGGCGCGAACAGGCCGCCGAGCGTGGCCGCGCCGAAGCCGAGCGCCGTGACCCGCAGCCCCGAGCGGCCGAACGGCTCGGTGGGCAGCGCGGCGCCCGCCGGCCGCGGTACGGGTGTCACTCGGTGCCGCCCGCGGGCTCGGCGGGCCGCAGCCTGAGGCCCTGCATGCCGCCGTCGACGGCGAGGTCGGTGCCGGTGGTCGCGCCCGCGTAGGGGCCGGCGAGGTAGCAGACGGCGGCGGCGACCTCCTCGGCGGAGACGAGCCGCCCGGTGGGCTGGCGGGCGTTGAGCGCGGCGCGCTCGGCGGCCGGGTCGGCGGCCGCTTCGAGGAGGCGGCCGACCCAGGGGGTGTCGACGGTGCCGGGGTTGACGCAGTTGACCCGTACGCCCTCGCGGATGTGGTCGGCGGCCATGGCCCTGGTCAGGCCGAGGACCGCGCCCTTGCTCGCGGAGTACAGCGCGCGCTGCGGCAGGCCCGCGGTGGCGGCGATGGAGCAGGTGTTGACGATCGCGGCCGTCGCCGGGGCGTCGCCCGCGCGGGCGGCGGCGCCCTTGCGCAGCAGCGGCAGCGCGGCGGCCGCCGCCCTGGCCATGCCGGTGACGTTCACGTCGAGCACGCGGGCCCACTCGGCGTCGTCGTTGTCCTCGACGGTGCCCTGCGCGCCGATGCCCGCGTTGTTGACGAGCACGTCGAGGCGGCCGAAGCGCTGGTCGATCGCGGCGAACGCGGCCTGCACCGAGGCACGGTCGGTGACGTCGCAGGGGAAGCCGTGCAGGCCGGCGGGGGCCGCGTCGGCGTTCAGGTCGAGGACGCACACCTCGGCGCCGCGCGCGGCGAGCTCACGCGCCGTCGCGAGGCCGATGCCGGAGGCCCCGCCGGTGACGGCGGCGACGAGGCCGCGGAACTCGCCGCCGCGTGGGAGGTCGGAAGTCTGAGTCATGTGCTGTTCGCCGTCCTTCTCGGTGTCACGCTGTCCTGGTCCTGCTCGGTGCCGCACCGCCCCGGTCCCGTACGGGCGCCCCGCGCGGCCACGCGCCGCACGGCACGCTCACTCCATCAGGAAGACCTGCTCGGCCGCGGCCCACCACTCGCCAGGGGCGGCCTCGGGGACGCGCTCCTGGCAGGGATCGGTGAGCTTCCACCACTCCTGGGTCGCCGGGTCGGCGGCGACCGCCCGGAGGTCCGCCTCCAGGTCGTCGCCGTGGTACTCGAAGTAGCTGAACAGCCGGTCCCCGAGCAGGTGGATCGAGTAGTCGGCGATATGGCTCGCGCGCAGCCGCGCGAGGACCGGCTCCGGCACGGCGCGGTGGAGCGCCACGTACTCGTCCCGCTTCTCCGGCCTCAACCTGATCACCTGTGCGATGCGCTGCACGGCACGCTCCACTCCGAGCTCGGCTGTCCGACGGTTCAGCTGTCCGATGTTTCCAGAGCAGAACCTATAGGAGTGAGGGCAAAAGCAGAACCCTGTCCGCCGGACCCCGGTCGGGCGCCCGGGCGGCGTCATCGGGGTACTTTCCGCCGTAAGCGGGGAGTTCTCGACCGAGAATGATGGCTCGCACCCCTTGACGTACGCCGGACGCGCCTGCTTAACCTCCCCAGGTCCCCAGATTTCCTATAGGAAAAATCTGACTGTCCTTGGAGGCGTCATGGCTGACCCCGCCCCGCCTGCACCGCCGCTGCCCCGGTTCGTCAAGGCGGTCGCCGTCCTCGGCGGCATGGCGGGCCTGCTGTACGGATACGACTCCGGCGCGATCGCCACGGCGCTCCCGTTCGCGACGAAGGCCTTCGGACTGTCCTCCACGGAGCAGGGCCTGGTCACCAGCCTGATCCTGCTCGGCGCCCTGCCGTCGATCGTGGCCGGCTCGCTCGCCGCGAAGCGCTTCGACCGCCGCCACCTGCTGCTGGTGGCCGGGGTGGTCTTCGTCGTCGGCTCGCTCGGCTGCGCGCTCTCGGGCGACGTGGCCGTCCTGCTGACGTTCCGCTTCGTGCTCGGCCTCGGCGTGGGCCTCGCCAACATGTTCGGACTGATCTACCTGACCGAGCTGGCGCCCAAGCGGACCCGGGGCCTGATCAGCGCCCTCTACCAGCTGAGCGTGAACGTCGGCATCCTCGTCGCGTACGGCGTCGGCGACGCGCTGCGCGGCATTGGCGCCTGGGAGTGGATGCTCGGCCTCGGCGCGGTCCCGGCGCTGTTCTTCTTCGCGGGGATGTGCCTCAGCCCCGACAGCCCGCGCTGGCTCATCCTGCGCGGCAGGGACAGGGAGGCGCACGACGTCCTCGTACGGCTGCGGTCCACCCGCGCCGAGGCCGAGGAGGAGGAGCGGGAGATCCACGGCAGCCTCGGCCGGCAGGGCGCGGGGCTGCGGGAGCTGTTCCACCGCTACCGGCCCGCGCTCACCATCGGGCTCGTCCTCACGTTCTTCCAGGTCTTCACCGGCATCAACGGCGTCGTCTACTACGCGCCGACGGTCTTCGCCTCGGCGACCGGCGGCGCCACCGACACCGGCATCATCGCCAACTACAGCGTCGGCGGCGCGCTCGTCGTCTCCACGGCGCTCTCCCTGCCCCTGATCGACCGCATGGGGCGGCGGAAGCTGCTGTCGCTGAGCCTGGGCGGGCAGGTCGTGCCGCTGGTCCTGCTCGCGCTCTTTCCGCACCTGACGGCGCTCGACATCGTCTGCGTCTTCGTCTTCACCTTCGCGTTCGGCTTCGGGCTCGGCCCGGTGTTCTGGCTGTACATCCCCGAGATCCTGCCGCTGCGGGCCCGCGCGCTCGGCATGGGCGTGGTGACGTTCACGCAGTACCTCTTCAACTTCCTCTTCTCGCTGACCTTCCCCGACATCCTCGGCGCGATCCACTTCTGGATCTTCGGTATCTACGGGGTGCTCTCCGCCGCCGGCCTCGTCTTCGTCCTGAGGTGGGTGCCGGAGACCGCAGGACGCTCCCTCGAGGACATCGAGGAGGACTGGCGCCGCAGGGACAGGCGGCAGGCGGCGGCCGCGGGGGCGGGCGCGGCGTAGCGGTACGGGCGGCGGCACGCTCCGTACGGCCCGAGCCGCGGCCCGGACGACCCGAGCAGGACCAGCACGCCCCCCCTGGCGGGGCCACGGACACCGAAAGCGAGCGGCACCGCATGCCGAGCACGACGATCAAGCAGGTCGACACCAGGCTGGTCGACATCGAACCGGAGACACTGCGCACCGACGCCTCGCAGACGTTCGTGCGCCAGGAGACGATCCTCGTCACGCTGGAGACCGAGGACGGGCTGCGCGGCACCGGCTACTCGTACACGATCGGCACCGGCGGCTCCTCCGTGCTCGCTCTGCTGCGCGACCATCTGGCGGCCGGGCTCGTCGGGCGGGACGCCCGCGACATCGAGGGCCTCTGGGCCGGGATGCTCGCGTCGACAAGGGCGACCGCCTTCGGCGTCCTCACCTCGCTCGCGCTCGCCGCGGTCGACACCGCGCTGTGGGACCTGCGGTGCCTGCGCGCGGGCGAGCCGCTGTGGCGGCTCGCGGGCGGCGCGCACGACCGGCTGCCCGTCTACGACACCGAGGGCGGCTGGCTCCACCTGCCGACCGACGCGCTCGTGGAGAACGTCGGCGCGGCGCAGGCGCGCGGCCTGCGCGGCGCGAAGCTCAAGGTCGGCAAGCCCACGGCGGGCGAGGACGCCGAGCGGCTCGCCGCGGTGCGCGCCGCGGTCGGCCCGGCGTTCGAGCTGATGGTCGACGCCAACCAGTCCCTCACCTGCGCCGAGGCGATCCGCCGCGCGCGTACGTACGAGCCGCTCGACATCGCGTGGTTCGAGGAGCCGATGCCCGCGGAGGACGTGGCGGGCCACGAGCGCCTGGCCCGCGCCACCACGGTGCCGGTCGCGGTCGGCGAGTCGATGTACAGCGCCGGGCACTTCGCCGCGTACCTGCGCGCGGGCGCCGCTGGGGTCGTGCAGGTCGACGTGGCGCGCGTCGGCGGCATCACGCCGTGGCTGAAGGTGGCGCACGCGGCGGAGGCGTTCAACGTCAAGGTCGCCCCGCACTTCCTGATGGAACTGCACGCGAGCCTCGCCTGCGCGGTCCCCGCGGGCCTGTACGTGGAGCACATCCCGCAGCTCGGCGCGATCACCACGAGCGATCTGGTGATCGAGGACGGCCAGGTGGTCCCGCCGGAGACCCCGGGCCTCGGCATCGCCTGGGACGAGGACGCGATAGCGGACCTGCGGGTGGCGTGAGGGGGCGCGGGGCGCCGCGGGGCGCGCGTACGGGGCGACGCGGCCGAACAGCGGGGGCCGCTCCGTGAGGCGCTCGGCCTCCGCGCAGTCCTCGAAGGAGCGGCCGCAGGGCCTGGTACCCGCGGGGACAGGCCGCGGGTGCGGTAGGTCTCACGCCGCCTGCGGGGACGCGGTGGCGCCGCCTTCGTGGGAGGCGGGTGCGTGGTGATACTGGCGGGCCACGGGGTCGCGGAGAGCCGGGGCCCGGGAGCGGTCGCACGGCGGCGGGGACATGATGCGCACACCATCACGGCGGGTCAGGATCACGGTCGGGCTGAGGGCCGGGGACGCGGAGACGGGCGCGGGCGCTGCCGCGCCCGAGGCGTGGTGGGCCGCCTCGGCCGACGCGCTCCTGCGGGGCATCGCGGAGCTGGGGGCCTGCGGCGGTACGGGCCCGCTGCACGCGACCCGCGACACCGCGCACTTCACGGCCGAGGTCCCGGTCGGCGTGGTGTCGGAGGCGGTGCGGCTGTGCATGAGCTGGATCGGCCGCTCGCCGCAGCGCACCGCCGAACTGACGGGCCCGCACGGCGACATGCTCCCCCTCGACGGCCGTCCGGGCCCCGGCGAGCAGGACCGCATCGCCACCTGGCTCGCGGCGAGCACGGCCCGCGGCGACTGAGCCCGGTCGGCCCCCGGCCGGCGGACCCGTTCCCGCGGCGCCGGGCCGGTGGCCGCGGGGCCGGCGCCGCGGGCCCTCGTGCCCCCGCGGGGAGCGGGAGGGGGGAGGGCCGCCGGAGGGTGACGTTGAGGCGGTTGAAGAGGTTGATGGTGCCGATCGCGAGGACGAGGGCGAGCGTCTCGCCCGCCTCCCGGGCCTCGCGCGCGTGCATGTCGAGGAAGCCGCTGCACCCGTTGACCTGGCTGGCCCCCAGGTGGACCAGGTTCAGGGTGTCGATCCGGCGCTCCTCCACGAGTGAGGGCGGCGCGGCGCGCACGCGCGGGGGCGCTGCCCGCAGGCACATGAAGGGGCGCGCCGCCCTGTGCCCGGGGCGGCGCGCCCGGTGTGCGGCCGTACGGCGCGCTCCGGCGTGCGCCGGGGCCGTACGGGGCCCGGATCAGGCTCGGTCGGCCATGACCTCTTCCCTGATGCGGGAGCAGGAGCGGCTCAGCAGCCGGGACACGTGCATCTGTGAGACGCCCAGGTCCTCGGCGATCTTGCTCTGCGTCATGTCGCGGAAGAACCGCAGGTAGAGCACCTTCCGCTCGCGCGGCGGCAGTTCGCACAGGCGCGGCTTGACGGTCTCGCGGTCTATCACCACGTCGATCGCCGGGTCGGGCTCGCCGAGGGTGTCGGCGAGCGCGGGCGCGTAGGAGTCGGCGGGGCCGTGGAACTGGGCGTCGAGCGACAGCGACGTGAAGCTCTCCATGGCCTCCATGCCGTCGGCGACCTCCTGCTCGGTGAGGCCGGCGTGGGCCGCGATCTCCGCGTTCGTCGGGGAGCGGCCCGACACCTCGCCGGTCTGCGCGAGCTCCTGGCGTGCCCTGCGGATGCGCCCGCGCAGGTCCTGCACGCGGCGCGGCACGTGCACGGTCCACATGTAGTCGCGGAAGTGGCGCTTCAACTCGCCGTCCACCGTGGGCACCGCGTAGCTCTCGAAGGCGATGCCCCGCGCGGGGTCGTAGCGCCGCACGGCCTTGACAAGGCCGAGCGCCGCGACCTGCCGCAGGTCTTCCAGGGACTCGCCGCGGTTGCGGTAGCGCCACGCCATGCGGTGTGCGAGCGGGAGCCAGGCGGTGACGACCTCCTGGCGTATGCGCTCACGCTCGGCCTCGGCCCCCGGCCCCTCGCCGGTCAGCCGCGCCAGGCGCTCGAAGGCCCCTGAGGTGTCGGGCGCGTCGTCGTGCGGGTGTTTCGGCGCGGTCCGCGGCCGCGCTGCGGCCGTGCGGGAAGACACGCTCGTTGCCATCTGTGCTCACCCATCCTCGAACGGTACGGACTCCTACCGCGGGGGGCGACTTCACGAACCAGACGCGCGCACGCCCGGAGGCAGGCAGCCGACCGCCCCCACGGACATGCCTCCGGTCCGAAGCACAACGGATACATCCCCGGTATGAAATGGATAAAACCTCACAAATAGGTCGAGCGTGCGGAGAGGTCGTGCATGCGGAGGGGGTGCGCCGTCTCCCCGTCTCCCTGTGCGTCTCCCGCGGCGACGTATAGCGCCGACATCGTCGGGTACCCGCCGCGTTCCAGGCGCTGTCGGCGCCGGTCAACAGAAACCGCTGGCCACCAGGAGGAGCACATGAACCTCGCACCCCTCGCGCCCCTGTACGAACGCCCGGGCCCGTGGGCCTCCGTGTACGTCGACGCCTCGGCCGCCGACCAGGCCCCGAACGGCCGCCGCGCACTGCTCGGCCGGCAGGTCTGCGACGACCTCGCCGCGCAGGGCGCCGACGAGGCCACCTGCAAGGCCGTACGCGGGGCACTCGACGCGTACGCGGCGGACGGCGCGGACGGCGCGAGCGGTTCCCGCGGCCCCGGCGGCAACGGGGGCTCGGCGCCCGGCGGCTCCGGCGGCCTCGCGATCTTCGCCACGGAGGGCGAGGTGGTGCTCGAACCGCCCCTCACCCTCGCGCCGGCGGCGGAGACCGCGGTGAGCTGGGGGCGGCTGCCGCACGTCGCGCCGCTGCTGGAGCTCGCGCCGCCGGAGCCGCGCTGCCTCGTCGCGTACATCGACCGCATAGGCGCCGACTTCGAGCTGCGCACGCCGACCGGGCGCGGCAGGCCGCTCGGCAGCGTGGACGGCGAGGACTGGCCGGTGCACCGCACGGCCACGTCCGAGTGGGACGAGCGGCACTTCCAGCTCAGCGTCGAGAACACCTGGGAGCAGAACGCGCGCAACACCGCGGACGCCCTCACGGCGAAGGTCGCCGAGACCGGTGCCGACCTGGTGCTCCTCGCGGGCGACGACAGGGAGCGGCGGACCGTGCGGGTCCACCTGCCGCGCGGGCTCAAGGCCGCCGTCGTGGAGTCCCCGCACGGCGGCCGCGCGCCCGGCGCCGACAGCAGGCTGCTCGACGAGGACGTGGCGGAGGCGATGCGGGCCTACGCCGAGGACCGCACGGCCGAGGAACTCGACCGCTTCCGCGCGGGCACCGCGGCGTCCGGCGGCCGCGCCGACGCGGCGGAGGGCGTGCCCGCGCTGGTCGAGGCGGCGCGGGAGCACCGCATCGGCACGCTGTTCCTCCAGCCGGACGGGTCGGACGCCAACCGCGAGGTCTGGGCGGGCGCCGCCCCGGACCAGCTCGCCATGCGACGCACGGACACCCGCTACCTGGGCGCGCCCGAGCCGTTCTCCGCGCGCGCCGACGACGCCCTGATCCGGGCCGCGACGATGACGGGCGCCGAGGTCGTCCTCGTACGGCCCGCGCCCGACGAGCGCGGCGACGGCATCGGCGAGCCGGCCCCCGACCGGGCCGAGGACGAGGCCGAGGACGACGAGGCCGTACGCGCCGAGCGGGAGCGTGCCCGCCGCCTCAAGGGCCCGACCGGCGGCCTCGGCGCGCTGCTGCGCTGGCCGTATGCGGCGCCCGGCCAGGAGGAGGCGGCGAGCGCCCCCGACACCGGCACGTCCGCGGCGGGCGGCGCCGCGTAGTAGCACCGCCCGGGCGCCGTACGCGTCGGGCACCGGGCGCGTACGGCCGCGACCGCGGGGACGCATCCGGCGCGGCGCGCGGCTCGACCGTGCGGCCCCGGCCCGCGGCGCGGTGGGGCGCGTACGCCGCCGGGCCGGGGCCGCACGGGGCCGCGCGCGGGCGGCTCGGCCGGCGGGCGGGGCCCCGGCGCAGGGGCAGAGTCAGTGCTGCGGGGAGCCGCCGCTGCCGTCGCGGGTGGCGTTGAGGCGGCGGAGCGACGCGTTGAGTGCCTCACGCACCGGCGGGGCGGGGGACGGCCCCTCCACGCCGTCGACCAGGCTCTGCGCGATGTCCCGCAGTTTGATGTTGGTGTGCTGGGAGACCTCGACCAGCACCCGCCACGCCTCGTCGGGCGTGCATCTGCCCGCGGCCATGACCACCCCGCGCGCCATGTCGATGACCGGGTGGGACTCCAGCGCGTGCCGCAGCCCGTCCACCTCGCGGCGCAGGCCCTCGGCCTCCAGCGTCGCCTCGACGGCACGGAACTGCGCCTCGTCCGAGGCCTCCCAGTCGCCGCCGGCCAGCGGGCCCCCGGGTACCGCCTCGTCGCGCGGCGCCTCGTCCGGCATCCGCTCGCTCCCCTGATCCTTCATGCGCGTCCCTGTCCGCAGTTCCCCGGTGCGCTTCCAGCCTGCCCCCGCGTAAGCGCGGGGGCCAGCCCACGGCCGCACGAAAAACGCCCCGCGCGGCCGCGGCCTCCTTGCACCGTCCGGGTGAGCGGGGCCGCGGTCGCGCGAGCCGGACCCGCGCGGGCGGTACTCGTAGCGGTACTCGTCCCGGCAGCCGTGGCGGCGCCGTCCGCGTGCCCAGTGCGCGAGATCAGGGGGCGAGGCTCGGAAGAAGGAGAACCGACCATGCACAACACGCGGAACACGCGTCGCACGGGCCGTACCGCCGCCGCGGCGGCCGCGGGCGCGCTGCTGCTCGCCGTTACGGCCGCGGCCACCGCCTCGGCCACGCCGGGCGCGGCACCGGCAGGCCCGCGCACCCCCACCTGCCGCACCGCCGACCTGAGCGCGAAGCTCCTGCAGCCTCTGGCGGGCGGCATGAACCACGCGGGCAGCACCCTCCAGCTCACCAACACCAGCCACCGCACCTGCGCCCTGCGCGGCTATCCCGGCCTCGGCCTCGAAGGCCCCGGCCACCGGGCCCTGCGCACCAGAACCGAATGGGGACCGACCTGGTACGCCGACACCCCGGCGGTCAGAACGCTGATCCTCCCGCCGGGGCGCCGGGCCCAGTCCGTGCTGTCCTGGACGCACACCGACTCGGCGGACAGCGCCGCGTACCTGGAGATCACCCCGCCCGCGGCGACCACCCACCTGACGGTCCCCTTCGACCAGCGGGTCGACGGCGGGGTCCTCCAGGTCACCGCGCTCTCCATCGACGTCCCGCTGCGCGGCTGACGGCCGGGGCGCCACCCCGCGGGCCGCGACCCGACGGCCGCCGACGACTCCCCGGCAGCGGCGCCGACGCCTGCCCAGCGGCGGCCCGTCGAACGGCACAGCTCGGGGGCGCGAGGTGGGCTCGGGGTGGGCGCGGGGTGGGCGCGCCGGGAATCTCCGCCGACTCTTTTTCTCGGGACATGACATACATCGAGCGGGCGGGGGCAGACGGAACGCTGCCGGTGCACCACCCCGGGAGGCGGACTCACACCCGCCTCCTCCCCCCACACCAGGGTTGCGCCGGAGCACTGCGAAGGCCCCGGTCATCCCCACGGACCGGGGCCTTCAAAATGCCCGGGTGCGCCGCGGGCCCGGCGGCTCAGTCCACCACCCGCACGCCCAGGCTCGCCGCGAACGCCGGTGCCAGGTCGAGCAGTTGCGCGGCGCTGATGACGGCGCCCGCCAGCCGTTCGAAGCCCTTGGCGATGTCGAGTTCGGCGGCGTCGCGCAGGTCCACGTCCTTCAGGGTCGCCGCCGTCAGATCCGCGCGGCGCAGCGCGCAGTCGCGGAAGTCGACGCGGGTGAGGACGGCGCCGCCGAAGTCGGGCTCGGCGAGCACGCACCCCTCGAAGACCACGTCCGTGAGGCGGGCCTGGCGCAGGTTCAGATAGTCGATCTTGCCGCCCCTGACCACCACCCGTTCGAGTACGGCGCCGTGCAGCTGGGTGCCGCCGAGGCGCGCGTCCACCACCTCGACGTCCCGCAGCGTCGCCCCGCCGAGCTCGGTGCCGACGCCCCGCACGCGCGTGAGGACCGAGTCGAGGAACCTGGCCCGGCCGAGCGCCGCCTCGTCCAGCGCGCAGTCCGTGAGGGCGCAGTCCATGAACCGCGCGCCCGGGCCCGACTGCCCCGCCAGGTCGGCCGCGAGGAACTCCAGGCCGTCGAAGTCGCCGTCCGCCTCCAGCGCGCCCTCGTACGGCACCAGCGGGGGCAGCCGCACGTCGGGGCGGCGCGCGGGGGCCACCCGGTCCGCAGGGGGCCGCCCGCCCGCCGCCCCCGTCGTCCTCTTCGTCTTGATCGCCTTCGTCGTCTTCGTCGTCTTCGTCGCCCGCGTCGGCCTCGCCACCATCCGCCCATCCTGGCGCATGCCACGGACAGTGCGGCCGGTGCCGCGGGGCCTGCCGCCCGGGCCACCGCTCCCGCCGGGGCCCCGGGCCACCGGGCCCTCGGCCATCGAATCGCAGGCCGCGCCGGGTGCTGGCATGCTCGAAAGGGCGGGCTGCGCCCCGCGCGAAGAAAAAAGCCACGACCCCGGTGACTTAATTCATCACACCATGAATAATAATCGGGTACGGGGTCCCGTCCGGGCCCCCTCACGCGATCCTCCTGTTAGGACGACGCTCGATGAGCAATCCGGCGACACCCACACCCCCGTCAGGCACCCCGGGCTCTGGCCCCCGCACCTCAGTCGGCGCGACCCGGGACAGGCCTGCGGCCGAGCGCGGCGGACCCCAGCAGGACGCGCACCGCTGGTGGGCGCTCGCGGTCATCGCGCTGGCGCAGCTGATGGTCGTGCTCGACGCCACCATCGTGAACATCGCCCTGCCGTCCGCCCAGCGCGACCTGGGGATCAGCACGGGCAACCGGCAGTGGGTGGTCACGGCGTACACCCTCGCGTTCGGCGGGCTGCTGCTGCTCGGCGGCCGCATCGCCGACCTGGTCGGCAGGAAGCGCACGTTCATGATCGGCCTGGTCGGCTTCGCCGTCGCCTCCGCGCTCGGCGGCGCCGCGCAGAGCTCGGCCATGCTGTTCGGCGCCCGCGCGCTCCAGGGCGTGTTCGCCGCGGTGCTCGCGCCGTCCGCGCTCTCGCTGCTGACGACGACCTTCACCGACGGCAGGGAGCGCTCGAAGGCGTTCGGCATCTACGGCGCGATCGCCGGCGGCGGCGCCGCGATCGGCCTGCTGCTCGGCGGTGTGCTCACGCAGTACCTGGACTGGCGCTGGTGCCTGTACGTGAACGTGGCCATCGCCGCGATCGCACTCCTCGGCGCGTTCATGCTGCTGCACGACCGCGAGGGGCACCGCGACGCGCGCCTCGACATCCCCGGCGTGGTCCTCGGCTGCGGCGGCCTGATCGCCATCGTGTACGGGCTGAGCGAGGCGGAGTCGCGCGGCTGGTCCTCGTCCCTGGTGCTGGCCCTGATCACCGGCGGCGTCGCGCTGCTCGCGGTGTTCGCGGCCTGGCAGAGCCGGGCGGCGCACCCGCTGCTGCCGCTGCACGTCATCGGCGACCGCTCGCGCGGGGGCGCGGTGCTCACGACATGCCTGTCGACGATCGGCCTCTTCGGGATGTTCCTGTTCATGACGTTCTACCTGCAGAACGTCCTCGGCTACTCGGCGCTCAAGGCGGGCCTCGCGTTCCTGCCCATGTCCGGGATGATCATCCTCGGTTCGACGCAGATCTCCGCGCGGCTGCTGAACCGCGTCGCGCCGCGCTATCTGATCAGCCCCGGGCTGCTGATGGCGGCGGGTGCGCTGTACTTCCTGACGTTCCTCGACGTGCACTCGACGTACGCGGCGCACATCCTGCCCGGCACGCTCCTGCTGGGCCTCGGCCTGGGCCTCGTCTTCATGCCGGCCATCTCCACCGCGACCTCCGGGGTCGCGCCGCGCGACGCGGGCGTCGCCTCGGCGACGGTCAACACCGCGCAGCAGGTGGGCGGTTCGATCGGCACCGCGCTGCTGAACACCATCGCGGCCACCATCACGAGCTCCTGGCTCGCCGGCCACATCCCCGCTGCGGTCGCCGAGAACAACGGCCGCCTGACCGCGGCCCAGCGCCACCTCCTCACCAACGAGGGCGTCACCCACGGCTTCACCGTCGCCATCGGCTGGGCCGCCCTGATCATGCTCGCCGCGTCGGTGACCGCCTTCCTGATGATCAACGCCAGGCCCGGCGGCAGGGGCGGTCCCGCTGCCGCCACATCCGAGGACACCGACCGCGCCCCGGCGCACGAGACCCGTGCGACGCCCCGCTGAGCCCCGGGCCCGCCGCGCGTGCGCAGTCGGGGTGCGCCAGGCGTGTGTCACACCGTCCTGACATGCACGAACCCAAGGGCGGTGAATCCTTCCGCGCGGCACAGACAGTCCGATGCGCCGCCCACTTCGGTCTGGAGCAGCCGGCAGGCGGCGCCGGCCCCAGCGCATGGCGGCGCGCTGAAGACAGCGGCGAGAACCGGTCCGCAGCGCCCGGCCTGGACCGGCCGGTCGAGGAAGGCGAAGCCGTAAGCCGCCATGGTCTCGGCAAAGGCCGTGAAAGTGCGGCGTACGGGAACGGGCCAGTCGCCGAGCCTGCGGACCGGGCCGTCCGGGGCGGGACAGTGCCGCGCCGTGAAGCACGGCACCGCAGCGACCGTAGGCGAAGACCCTCACTGCTCCCTCGCCTCGGATGCCCAGGGTGGGGACGAGGGTGTGATCGGGTTGGTGCACCACGTTGCCGGGGAGGACGGCATCCTGCTTCTCCGTGCCCCAGCGGCGGTCCTTGTCGTACGGCAGGAAGTGCCGGTCAGTAGCGGCCGCGACGAGAGTGGCTTCGAAGAGATCGACGGTCAGGGCGTGCGGGTGGACGGGGCCGAGGGTGGGCACGACCGGTGCGGTGAGCACGAGGCGCAGCCAGCCCCAGCGGAAGAGCATGCGGGCACCTCAGCGCTGTACGTGAGGGTGCTCCGGCCCGTCGCGAGAACGGACCGGGGCACGATGGAATGGGTTTGGGATCAGTGGCAGGCAGCTGCTCCAGGGCGGCACAGGCGTGGTCGAGCGAGGCGATGGTTTCCTCGCGGTGGTGGAGGCGGGCGTGCGCGCGGGCCGCGAGGGGGCGGCCGGCGTGGGGCCGGCGCACGGGATGGGGCCTGCCAAGTGGCGGGCGCGCTCACTTGATCACGCGGCAGTAGGGGGCCTTCGAGAGTGTCGCGTATGCCAGCTCGTAGACCTCGAACTTGCGGCGCCGGAAGGCGCGGACCTTCTCGCTGCGCTCCTCGTCGCCGGGGAACTCCATGCTGCCCTCGATGCGGGCCCTGATGGTGTCGGAGTCGGCGTGCAAGAGGAGATGGTGCACTTCGACGCCGTCCTTGGCCAGGGCATCGAAGATCTCTTCGGCGTACTCGCGGCGCAGCAGCGTCATCGGCGCGATGACCGGCCCGCCCTGGGTCTGGCGGTCGAGCTCGGCGCAAAGGCCGGCGACCAGGGTGCGCCAGGCCGGTTAGTCCTGGAAGTCCTTATGCCGGGTGGGGTGGTCGCCGATGCTCTTGCGCAGGACGAAGCCGATCTCCTCGGGGTCGGTGATCAGGCTGGTGGGGAGCTGGCGGTGGAGCAGGCGGGCGGTGGTGGTCTTGCCGCCGCCGAAGGGACCGTTGACCCAGATGATCATGCGCGTCTTCTCGGTGCCGATCCCCGACCGGTGTCCGGCCGGGCTGGTCACTGCTGGTGGACGGTGGGCTCGGGGTGGGGAAGGAGGGGGAGGCGCCGCTGGTGGTAGTTGGCGTGGAAGCGGTCCGCGTGCACGACCCAGAGGCGGTCCAGTTCCAGGGGCGTGCCCGTGGCGGGGACGGTGAGGGCGACGGTGTGCCGGCCCGGGGTGACGGTCAGGGCAGCGTGATCGTACGAGTTAAGCCGGGTGGAGCGGGGCCGCAGATGGACGGCGAACAGGCCACGGGCCTGCTCGGCGAAGGTGACGTGCATCTCGCCGAGTTGACCCGGGCGGAGAGCGGGCGGAACGGTGATGTCGAGAGGGTCCAGAGTCGACGGGAGGCTGAGCGCGGGTCCTCACTTGGGGCAGTGCAGGGTACGTCGGCCGGTGAGGCCGAGTGGGCTGGTCAGGTGCTCGAACTCCCGGGGCGCGCCGCAGTATCCGCAGGCGGGCGCGGGCGCCCAGCGCACGGTGCGGTGGTGGGCGCGGGCAGCGGTGAGCTGCCGGGAGAAGGTGCCGCCGCGGGTACGGCTGAGGATCTCAAGGGCGGTTCGCCTCCACCGAAGGCTCTGCTCCTCGACGCGCTCCTTCCACCCCTTGTCCGGTGTGCGGGCGGCGGCCAGGAGCGTCTCCAGGGCGGTCTGCCGGTAGGAGGTCATCTCCTCCACTCCACGCAGGCGGACAGGTCCGCGTCCGGGCGCCGGTCGAGATCGGCGTGCGTGGCTCCAAGAACAAGCCGGGTCCCGCGCTCCGCCTCCCGAAGTCATCGTGGTCCACGTTCCTGACCGGCGTCCGCGCAGGCGAGTTGGACCCGCGCGCCTGATACGCGCTCGTCGCGCCGAAAGGCGGCGGCCCCCTCAGACACAGTGAGGGGGCCGTCGTCGTCGTTCTACCCATCTCCTCTGCGTAGCTCGGGAATACGGCTGGCTGCGCATGGTGGTGTGGCCCCTCACGCCATGGCATCGAGGCTGTGCCGTGCGTAGGAGTGGAGGTCGCGCACTATGGGGGTGTTGCGGTATGGCTTCAGCGATGTCCGCAGGGTGTCTCGGACCAGGTCGAGGCAGCGGGAGGCGCCCGTGCTCAGCGCTGTGTCCAGCGCTGAGCGGGTGTCGGCGACGGCGGCGTCGAGGTGGTGGTTGGCGAGGGCGGTGTGGGCGCGGTAGGTGAGCATGATGGCTCGGGTCCTCTCGCGGGTGGGATCCAGCAGGCACAGGCCCTCGTCGAGGGCGGCTGCGGCGCGCTGCGGGTTGTCCAGGTCGAGCCAGCAGCGGCCTGCGTCGACGGCGAGGTCGGCCGGTGACATCCATGCGACCCACGCTGGGGCTGTCCTTGAGTGACCGCGTTCCAATTGGTGTTCGGCCTCGCTCAGGGCCCGTGTCGTGCCGGTGCTGTCGTGCAGGGCGGCGAGGGCGCGGGCGCGGCGTACATCCAGCAGGGAGCGGGCGGTCGCGTGGCGGGTCCGCGCGCGAGCGTGGGTGAGGATGTCGACGGCGTCGCGGGGGTGGCCAAGCCAGGTGGCGGAGTAGGCGAGGTCGGACAGGATGCCGGCTCCCAGGTCGCGGTCGTCGGCGGCGTGGGCGGCGTGGAGGGCCGTTCGCCAGTGGCGTTGTGCTGAGGCGTGGCGGGCTTGGTCGAAGTGGCGCCAGGCGTTGCACTGCGCGGCCTGGGCCAGCACGGTGCACAGTCGGCGGCCGGTGGGCTCGTCGTAGCGGGCGGTGTCGAGCAGGCTGATGGTGGCGCGCATGGCGGCGCTCAAGAGGTCGACGCATTCCTGCGGAGAGGTGTTCGAGAGGGCGGGAAGGGTATTGACGCTGTTCTCCAGCCAGGTCAGCAGCCCTTCGTCGACACCGTGTCCGGCCAGCGCGCCGGCCAGGCGTTCAGGTTCGACGCTCGCCCAGGTGGCCGCCATGCCGACCAGGGAGCCGGTGGTCAGGGCGAGGAAGGTGCGGCGGTCGGGACGGTCAAGTTCCACCAGTGCCTCCGTGTGGGCTGCGCGAGCCCCCGCAGGGTTGAAGGGCAGCGGATGGTCGTAGGCGGGGAGCCACCACGGCCACCCCGCCGCCCGTACATGCTCCACAGCGACTCCGAACACGTCGGCCAGCAGTTCCTGGTAGAGGTCGCTGGGCGCGCCGACCCGTCCGTGCTCCCAGCGGTAGATCCGGCTGCGGTCGGCGCAGGCGCGCAAGCCGCGGCGCGCCGCGGCCAGGTTCAGGTGCCGGGCGAGCTTGTCCATGCTCCATCCGCGCTGTTCGCGCACGTAGGTCAGCGGATGCGGTAGGGCCTCGGTACTCACGCATCTCCCCAACTCTGTTCTCCCCACAGCACGGTAGCGACCGGCTTCGGCCGACGGGCCTACATCGGGGATACAGACCTCACGGCGCGCGTGGATCACTGTGGATGTGCTCGGCCAGACGCCGAGAACTCTCGACGGTCTCCGGTTCTGTGCCCGTGCGCTCTCGACCGGAGCCGCCACCCTCCCGGGAGGCATCCATGAGACACGTACTGGTCACCGGCGGCGCCGGCTTCATCGGCTCGCACTTCGTCAAGCGGATCATCCAGGCCGAGGACGTCGCCCGCGTGAGTGTCCTCGACGCCCTCACCTACGCCGGTCACATCGAGAACCTGGGCACCGCCTGCCTGTCCGACAAGGTGCGCTTCGTCCATGGCGACGTCCGGGACGCCGCGGTCGTCGACGCGTTGATGGCGGACGGCATCAACGCGGTGGTGCACTTCGCGGCCGAGTCCCACGTGGACCGCTCCTACGGTGCGGCCGGCGGGTTCCTGTCCACGAACGTGCTGGGCACCCAGGTCCTCGTGGACGCCGCGCACCGCCACGGTGTCGGCAAGTTCGTCCATGTCTCGACCGACGAGGTCTACGGCCCGCTCACCCAGGGCACGGCGAGCGAGGAGGCAGCGCTGCGCCCCACCGTGCCCTACGCCGTGTCCAAGGCGGCCGGCGACCTGGTCGCGTTGGGCGCTCACCGCACTCTCGGGCTGCCGGTGTGCGTGACCCGCAGCAGCAACAACTACGGGCCCTACCAGTACCCGGAGAAGATCATTCCCCTGTTCGTCACGCGGCTCCTGCGCGGCCTGCCCGTCACCCTGCACGACCGCGGGCAGCACGTGCGCAACTGGCTGCACGTCGCAGACAACTGCGCCGGTATCGAGGCGGTCCTGCGCGACGGCCGGCCTGGGGAGGTCTACAACCTCGGCGGCGGGACCGACCTGTCCAGCAAGGAACTGACCGGTTACCTGCTGAACCTCTGCGGCGCCGCCTGGGATGCGGTCGCCTACATCCCCGACCGGCCGGCCAACGACCTCCGGTACTCCATCGACTGGACCAAGGCCCGTGACCAGCTGGGCTACCGGCCGCAGCACAGCCTGGTGGACGGACTCGCCGAGACCACTGAGTGGTACCGGCGCAACCCCGACCGCTGGGCCCCGCTGACGACTGCCGCCCTGTGCACGGTCCTGTCCTCCACCTGCCGGCTGCCCGCCCCGCTGGAGACGCCCCGTGGCCACTGACCGGCTTGAACCGCGCCGCATCCTCGTCACCGGTGTGGGCGCCAACCCCGGCTTCGGCCTCACCCGCAGCCTCACCCGCCTCGGGCATCACGTCGTCGCTGCGGACGCCAACCCCCTCGCCCCCGGCTTCCTCCTCCCGGGCATCACCCCCCAGCTCATTCCCCTGACCACCGATCCCGGGTACGGCCCCCGCCTCGCGCAGCTGTGCCTGCACCACGGGATCGACGCGATCGTGCCGGCCATCGAGAACGACCTCCCACCGATGCTGCGCATGGCCGCGCGCCTGGAGGAAGCCGGGGTACGCCTATGGCTTCCCGGCCCCGCCTCCGTCCACGCGTGCATCGACAAGGCCGCCTTCCAGCAGGTGCTCACCGAGCACGGCGTGCCCACACCCCGCACGTGGTGGGGTGGCACCCTTGACCAAGTCCCCGACGACACCGAGCTGGTGGTCAAGCCCCGACGCGGCCACGGCGCCCAGCACGTCCACTTCGTCGACAACCGACGCCACGCCCTGCTGCTGAGCGAGCTGGTGCCCGAGGCGCTGGTGCAGAGGCGGGTGCGTGGAGTCGAGTTCACCGCGGACTGCCTCGTCGACCGCTCCGCACGGGCCTCGGTGATCCTGCGCCGCCGGAACCTGGTGAAGGCCGGACTCGCCACCGTCTCCACCACCTTCCACGACCCCGCCGTCCTCGACCTCGTCCGCGCGACGCTGCGCGCGGTCCGTGCCGAGGGCCTGTGTTGCGTACAGGGCTTCATCCAGGACAGCGGCGCCCACACCATCACCGAGCTGAACTTGCGTATCGCCGGCGGCTTCCCGCTGAGTGAGGCCGCAGGAGCCGACCTCGTCGGCCAGATGGTGGCCGGGCTGTTCGGCCTGCCCATCGACCACGATCAACTCGCCTACCGGCCCGGAGTGTTCCTGACCAACTACATCGAGACGCTGGCCGTCGGCGACGCCGCTGACCTGGAGCGCATCGTCATCACAGAGGAGCCCGCCGCATGACCACGCCCCGTCCCGACCACCGACGCAACGCCAGCCCCTTCCTCAACGGGACCGAACCGGACGCCGTCGCCCGCGTGCTGGAGAGCGGCCAGTACGGACACACCGACGTCACCGAGGAGTTCGAGCACCGGATCGCCGCCTACCTCGGCGTGCCCGACGCGGTGGCCGTCACCTCCGGCACCGCCGCCCTGCACAGCGCCCTGCTCGCCGCCGACATCGTCCCCGGCGACGAAGTGATCGTGCCCTCCATGACCTTCTGCGCCACCGTGCAGGCCATCCTCGCCGTCGGCGCGACCCCGCGGTTCATTGACATCGACCCGGCCACCCTGTGCGTCACGCCCCAGCTGATCGAGGAGGCCGTCACCGACGCCACAGCAGCCGTCCTCCCCGTCCTCTTCGGCGGCCGCGCCATCGACCTCACCCCGATCCACGACCACCTGAACGAGCGGGGCATCAGCGTCATCGCGGACGCCGCACACGCCTTCGGTTCCCGCAACGGCACCCACCTCGTCGGCAGCGACAGCGCAACCCTGACCTGCTTCTCCTTCGGGCCGATCAAAAACCTGACCTGCGGCCAAGGCGGCGCCGTCATCCCCCGCACCCCCGAAGAGGCCGCCACACTCCGCAGGCTCCGCCTCCTGGGCGTCGCGCAATCCCAGAGCGAGCGCGCCGAAACCACCACCTACCAGGTGGCCGGCTTCGGCCTGCGCTACCAGCTCTCGGCCCTCAACGCGGCCATCGGCCTGGCACAGCTCGACACCTTCGACACCACCGCCGCCACCCGCCGCCGCCTCTGGCACACCTACCGGGACGCCCTCACCGAACTGGACGGCGTGGCCCTCATCGACGTCGGCCCCGACCACGCGGTCCCGCACCTGTGCCAGGTCCGCGTGCAGCACCGCGACGACGTCTTCGCACACCTGCGCAAGGCGGGCATCGGCGTCGGCGTGCACTACCCGCCCAACCACCTCCAGCCCGCCTTCGCTCTCTGGTCGCGCCCCTTGCCCGCCACCGAGCAGGTCGGCACGGAAATTCTGAGCCTCCCCTTTCACCAGCACCTCACCGAGGCCGAAATCCACCACGTCGTCACCAGCCTCAGGGACGCCCTCCAGCACGCGGGGGGGCGCGTGATGCCCACCAAGCTGCTGACTGTGTGCCTGGGCAACTACTGCCGCAGCCCGTTCGCCCAGCTCGCCCTGACCCGCCGCAGCGGTCCAGCCGTGGCGGTCCGCTCCGCCGGACTCATCAGCAAGTGGCAGGACCAGCCCGCCAACCCGACGATGACCAAGGCGGCCCGGCGGCTGGGCTACGACCTCACCGCCCACCGCGGCCGGCACATCACCCTGGAGATGCTGCGCTGGGCGGACACCGTCCTCGCCATGGACGCCTCCGTCCTCACCACACTGCGGACCGTATTCGGACCGCGGTACGAGAGCAAGACGGGCCTCTACCTCGACGACCACGACGTTCCCGACCCCATAGGCCAGGACGACGCGTCGTTCTTCGAGTGCGCCGTGATGATCGAGGCGGGCACCGCCCTGCACCTCACCTAGCCCGGCTCCTTCGGGAGCCGGTCACCAGGATGCCGCGGACAGGAGCACGTCCACGAGCCTGTCCGCGGCATCAGGGCGCCCATGCGCCTTCGCCGCGGCGGCCATCGCCTCTCGCCGCACCGGATCCTCCAGCAGCGGCCCCACCGCCTCACGCAGGTGCCCGCCCGCGACATCGCCCAGGAGCGCGACCGCCGCACCGGACTCTTGCAGATGCCGGGCGTTGTGCGCCTGCTCGTCGCCGGCCGCGGAAGCCAGCGGCACGAACACTGCGGGCTTGCCCAGCGCGGTCAGCTCGGCCAGCGTGCCCGCGCCGCTGCGTGAGATCACCAGATCGGCCAGGGCGAGCACATCGGGCAGCTCCGGCCCGACGAACGGAGTGAGGTGATACCGCGCAGTCAGAGCGGCAGGCAGCCCGGCGGCACGCGCAGCCAGCGCCTCGTGGTGGGCAGGTCCGCACTGGTGCACCACGTTGGCACGCTCGAGCAGCCACGGCAGCTCGCCACCCACCAGTTCGTTGATCTGCTGCGCACCCTGCGCCCCGCCGGTGACGTACACCGTGGGCAGGCGCCGGTCGAACCGGAGGCCCAGCGCGGACACGGCCTTGTCCGGGTGCCCGGACAAGACCTCCGACCGCACCGGATTACCGGTGACCACCGCGACGGAGCGCACGCCCTGCGGCAGAAGAGGCAGGCTCGACTCCGAGGACAGCGCGATCCGCGCAGCCGAACCGGCCAGCTGGCGATTGGCGAGGCCGAGCCTCACGGTCTGCTCATGCAGGACCAGCGGGACCTTGCACATACGCGCGGCCAGCCCGGTCGGCACGGCCACGTAGCCGCCCGTCGCCAACACGACGTCCGGCCGGAACCGGGCGACTGCCTTGCGGGCCTGGGCAACTCCGAGCGGCACACGCGCCATGTCACGGACATTGGCGGGCGACGCCATCTTCAGCGGGTTCGACGACCGTCGGATCTTCCCCGTGACGACCGTCGCGAACGCGATGCCCTCCGCTGCGGTGACCCGCGCCTCCAAGCCCTCGGAGGTGCCGATCCACAGCACGTCCAGCGTGCGGCCGTCACCGGCCAGACGGGCCTGCAACGTACGAATCGTGGTCAGAGCCGGATAGGTGTGGCCACCGGTGCCCCCGCCCGTGACGATCAGGCGAAGGGCAGCGGGGAGTTGAGAGTTGGTGGTGGTGTTCACTCCGAGCACGCTAGTGGTCGCCGATGCCCCCAGCCCCTTGCACAACGGGAAATGGCAGGAGGAGACCCTGACCGACATGATCACGGGCGCCGCCGGGATCATCCTGGGCCAGCGAGGCCGCGGCCGTGCTGCGCGGCATCGCCTACACCCCCTCGGCGGAGGGAGTGGCCGCCATGCTGCACCGGACCCCGGCTCACGAGCGCCACTCGCGATGAAGCAACTCGCCGTCCTCGGCTCACCCATCGGCCAGGCCCTCTCCCCGGCCCTCCATCGCGGGGCCGGCTCGTCGGGGAGAACACCGACCTGCACGGCATGCTGCAGGCGCTCCACGAGGCGGGCGTGACTTCTGCAACGCACGTCACGGTGCTCGGCGCTGGAGCGACCGCGTGCACAGCGTTGGCCGCTGCCGGGGAGCTGGGTTGCGTTCACGCCACAGTGATCGCCCGCGACGTCGAGCGCGTCCGCATCCGCGTCCGAGTCGAGCCGTGGGAAGCCGCAGCGGCCCACCTGTCCGCCGACCTCGTCGTGTCCGCACTGCCGCCCGGCGTCGCCGACGCGCTCGCCCCGCTCTGGAAGCGAACGCGCCCCGCCGGCACCCTCATGGACGTCGTCTACCGTCCCCGGCCCACCGTCTTCGCACACGTCGCTGAGGCCGCGGGACGGCGCATAGTGGACGGACTCCCCATGCTCGTACACCAGGCCGCGCGGCAGGTCACCCTCCAGACCGGATGCCCAGCGCCGCCGGTAGATGCGATGATGCGTGCCGCAACTGGTCGACAGGCAGCCCCGTACGCACAGCGACAGCTCGTGGAGTGCCACCGTCACGCAGGGTCGTAACGATCGATCTCATGTGGCTTGTCGAAATACAGGACCCCGGTGAAGCCCTCCACGTACACCGTTGGCGGCTCCGTGTCCCGACCGTCGCCTTTGGTCGGAAAGGGCATCCTGACGAACGGGCCGGACATGATGCCCGCGTGCAGACCCGCACTGAACGGCACGACGCGGGCAGACACTTTGCCCAACTCATGCGACTGGATCAACCAGTTGCAGTTGCTCGCTCAGGACGGTGCTGCCCCAACGGGACGGTGGAGAATGGCCTCGTTGAGAGCGACCTCAACCGTGGGTGTCGCCGTCACCCTCGTCAAGAGCGCCTGCCGTGCGATACGCACCTCCACCCGCCGAGCGATCTCTTCGTCCGGCACACCGGGGTTGTCGTCGCGGATCAAGGTCTCGGTGTAAGCGCGTGTCTGAAGCAGGCCCGGCACCAGTTCGGAGGAGTACCAGGACAACCGCTCCGCTGCCTCTTCGAGCCCGATGTACAGGTCGAAGCCCTCCGGGATCACGTCAGCGTAGGAGTGCCACCAGCCCCGGTTCTTCGTCTCCTTGGCCAGGCCCATGAGGCCCTTGGTCGGCTCGGCGTCCGCGGCGTAGACCGTGCACACGGCCTCCACGTCGAAGGTGCGCAGCGACATCTGACCGGTCTCGATACGCCAGATCTTCGGCTCCGACCACTCCGACTGCCCGGCCACGGCGCGCACCGTCAGGCGTGACGCATTGCGCAGATCGCGCAGGTGTCGGCCGAGTTGCCACCGGGGGGCCGCCGAGCCGGTCGTCGCGCCACTCACAGGCGGCCCGCCGGTCGGGTGACGGTGACCCGCGGACACTGACGCCATCCCTCGTACGGATCCGGCGGGAACTCCGCACGGGCTACGGCCACCTCGCGCACCGGGCCCTCGATGCGCGCCGCGCCGGGCTCAGGGGTGGTGGGGGCGCAGGCCGTCGAGGGTGAGGGTGAGGAGGCGTTCTGCGCGGTCGCGGTGGGCGGGGGCCGCCGAGGTGAGGGCGATGCCTTCGAGCGCGGCGGCGAGGTCGGCGGGGCCGATGTCGGTACGGACCGCCCCCGCGGCCGCGCACGCGTCGAGCAGCGCGGTGATCGCGGCCCGGATCATGTCCCGGCTCCTGCCGTAGGGGTTGCCGCCCGCCCCCGCGATGGCGCGCAGCGCGTCGGCCATGCCGAACTTCGCGGTGACGTAGTCGAGGAAGAGGCGCGTCCAGGCGCGCAGGGCCTCGAAGGGCGGATGGTGCGCGAGCAGGTCCGGTACGGAGTCGCAGAGTTGGGCGACCTCGTTGCGGTAGACCGCTTCGATCAGGGCCTCGCGGGTGGCGAAGTTGCGGTAGAGGGTCGCGCTGCCGACGCCCGCCTCCTTGGCGATGCGCTCCAGGTGCGCGTCGAGCCCCTCCGCGGCGAACACGCGCACCGCGGCGGCGAGGATCTTCTCCCTGTTGCGCCGCGCGTCGGCCCGCAGCGGGCGCTGTGCGCCGTCGGCCGCCATCGGCCGCCCTCCCTTCGCGCTTGCTAAGTGGGGGTGCGCCCACTTAGCCTGAGTGAAGTGGTGACGCCCCCACTTCATCGTAGGCCATGGCGTGACCTGCACTTATCCCCCTCTTGGAAAGAAGTTGACCATGTCAGGTGTCGAGGGCAAGGTCGTCGCGATCACCGGCGCGAGCAGCGGTATCGGCGCGGCCACCGCGGCGCACCTGGCCGAGCGCGGGGCCCTGCTCGTGCTCGGGGCCAGGCGCGAGGACCGGCTCGCGGAGGTGGTGGACGGGATCACGGCGCGGGGAGGCACGGCGGTCGGGGCCGTCGTCGACGTGACCGGCCGCGCGGACCTCGCCCGCCTGACCGGCACCGCGGTCGAGCGCTTCGGCCGGCTCGACGTCCTGGTCTCCAACGCGGGCACGATGGCGGTCTCGCCCTTCGACGAGCTGCGCCAGGACGACTGGGACGCGATGGTCGCGACCCACATCACGGGGCTGCTCAACGGCATCGGCGCGGCGCTGCCCGTCTTCCGGCGGCAGGGCTCGGGCCAGTTCGTGAACGTCGCCTCCACCGCCGCCTACGTCGTGAAGTCCCCGCAGGGCGTCTACGCGGCCACCAAGACGGCGGTGAAGGTGCTGACCGAGGGGCTGCGCCAGGAGTCGGGGCCCGGCCTGCGCGTCACCCTCGTCTCTCCCGGCTTCACCCACACCGAGGGCGTCGGCAAGGGCGCGAGCCCCAAGACCGCGGCCGCGATGATCGAGCAGCGCGACGAGATCGCCATGCCGCCCTCCGCCGTCGCCGCCGCGATCGCCTTCGCGATCGAGCAGCCGGAGGGCGTCGACATCAGCGAGGTCGTCGTACGGCCCACGGCGCAGGCCTGACGGCCTCAGGCCGTGCCCAGCGCCCGCAGGGGCTCGTCCGTGAGGCGGTAGACCGTCCAGCCGTCCTGCGGGCGGGCGCCGAGCGCGCGGTAGAAGGCGATGGAGGGTTCGTTCCAGTCGAGCACGGACCATTCGAGGCGCTCGTAGCCGCGGTCGACGCAGAGCGCGGCGAGCGTGCGCAGCAGGGCCTTGCCGTGGCCGCCGCCGCGGTGGTCGGGCCGCACGTACAGGTCCTCCAGGTACAGGCCGTGGACGCCGCGCCAGGTGGAGAAGTTGAGGAACCACAGGGCGAATCCGACCGGGGTCCCGTCGCGGTCGTCGACCGCCAGGTGCGCGTAGGCGGCGGGCCGCTCACCGAAGAGTGCCTCGTGGAGCTGGGCCTCGGTGGCGCGGGCCTCGTGCAAGGCCTTCTCGTACTCCGCGAGTTCGCGGATCATCGCGTGGATCTCGGGCACGTCGGCGGGGGTTGCGCTGCGAATCATGCGTCCCACCCTGCACGGACCGGGCTCAGCGCGCCAGCAGCGCCCGGCCGACGAACACCGAGCGGGCCCCGGGCGCGGCGCCGTCCTGCAGGGACCACAGGCCGTCCTGCAGCACCCGCGCGAGCGTCCAGGCGCGGGCGCGCTCCCGGTCGAGGCCGAGCGCGCCGGTCAGCAGGTCGAAGCGGCGGACGACGTCGTCCGGGTCGAAGCGCTCGCGCAGCGCGGGGAAGAGGTCGAAGCCGGGGTCGCCTGCGAGCGGCTTCGGGTCGATGGCGAGCCAGGGGCCGCCGCCCGGTCTGAGCGAGCCGAGGACGTTGCCGAAGTGCAGGTCCCAGTGGAGCAGCCGGTCGCCCGGCTCGTCCGCCACCTCCCGCACCGCCGCCGCGCACTCCCGCAGCAGCGCGGCGTGCGGCGCCCCGGCGGGGACCTGCCCGGCGTCCGCGAGCAGGCGGGCCGCGAGCGGTCCGAGGCCCCGCACGCCCGGCGGCGCGGGCACGGAGACCAGCCGCGCGAGCACGCCGGCGAGCGCCTCGACCGCGTCGCGCGCCCGCGGCCCCGACAGGTCGCGCTCCGGGTCTGCGGCTTCGAGGAGCAGGGCTCCTGTGCGGCCCGACGCGCCCTCCGCGAGCAGCCGTACGGCGGCTTCGCCCGCCCAGGCGCGCAGCGCGGGCCCCTCGCCCGCCGACTCGTCCGTCAGCAGCCGCAGCTTGAGCGCGGCGGGCGCGCCGTCGTCCTCCCGTACGACCGGCAGGACGAGCGCGGTCAGGCCGTGCCGTACGGGCCCGGCGCCGCGCAGCCCCCACCGCGCGAGGAAGCGGGCGGTGTCGGCGGGCAGCGCGGCGACGAACGCGCGGCCCGCCCCGCCCTCATGGAGTGCTTGCGCGGCGGCGAGTGCGGGCGGGATGTCGATCACCCTGACGAGGCTAGGGCTTCAGGCGAGCTCCAGGAGGAGGTCGGCGAGTTCGCGGGGCATGGTGATCATGCAGTCGTGTCCTGTGGGGAGTTCCCGGATCCGCGCGGGGTTCCCGTTGGGCTGGAGCCGCGGGACGGGCGGCCTGACGAACCCCTTCGGCAGCGCGGTGCAGTGGATGTGCGTGCGCTCGATCGCGGCGGCGGCCGGGTCGGTCAGCCGCACCGGCTGCTGGAGGCAGCGCACCGGGTGGTCCGAGAGCATGGCGCGAAGCCAGGCCAGGTCCGCCGGGTCGGTCACCCCGAACAGACCGTCCGGCGGCGGCAGTTCGCGGGGCGGCGGGACCCGCCAGCCGCTCTCGGAGCGCAGGGCCGCGTCGATCATGGCCCGGGAGAGCGGCAGCGCCTCCGCCGCACTCTCGCCGTCCTTCGGCACCATCGCGTCGAGGAAGACGAGCCGGGCGATCCGCCCGGGGACCCGTTCGGCGACGGCCGAGACGACGAGTCCCGCGTAGCTGTGGCCGACGAGCACGACGCCGGTCAGGTCCTCCGCCTCGACCAGCCGCACGATGTCGTCGACGTGCGTGTCGAGCCCGACCTCGGGGCCGAGCAGGTGCGCCAGGTCGCCGTAGCCGGTCAGGGACGGTGTGTGGACCCGGTGCCCGGCCGCCCTCAGCAGCGTGGCCGTACGTCGCCAGCACTCCCCGCTGTGGAAGGCGCCGTGCACCAGCAGGTACGTCGTCATGCTCACACTCCTCGCGTGGCTCTGCCGCGCCCGCCGTGCACCGGCCTGCGCGGCGCCCGTCCACCGGGTGGGCCGCCGGCCACGCTGCCGCCGGGCGGGGCACCTGGCCAGGGCCCCCGCGATCCTGGGGGCGAGGGGACCAGGCACGCGGGCGGCGCCCGACCGCGGCCGGACTACGGTGGAGGCATGGCCGAGAGACCGAACCCGCTGGGCGCGTACGTACGCGCGCGCCGCGCGCTCGTCACGCCGGAGGAGGCCGGCCTGCCGTCGGCCGGGGTGCGGCGCGTGCCCGGCCTGCGCCGCGAGGAGGTCGCGCTGCTCGCGGGCATCAGCGCCGACTACTACCTCCGCATCGAGCAGGGCCGCGACCGCAACCCCTCGGCGCAGGTGCTCACCGCGCTCGCCCGCGCCCTCAGGCTCGACGCCGACGCGACGGCGCACCTGCTGCGGCTCGGCGCCGCCGCCTACCGGCCCGAGCGGCGCGGCGCCCGCGACACCGTGCCGCCCGGCACGGCGCAGCTCGTCGCCGCACTGCCGATGCCCGCGTTCGTGGAGAGCCGGTGCCTCGACGTCCTCGCGTCCAACGCCGCGGCGAGAGCGCTCTCGCCGCGCCTCGCGGTGGGCGGCAACCGGCTGCGTGACGCGTTCCTCGACCCGGCCGACCGGGCGCTCCACCCGGACTGGGAGAGCGCGACCGAGCAGCTGGTCGCGGGGTTCCGCGAGTCGGTCGCCGCCGCGTCCGACGACCCGAGGTGCGCGCAGCTGGTACGTGAACTCACCCTCGCGAGCCCCAGGTTCTGCCGCCTGTGGGCGAGGCACGACGTGCACGTGTGCGCGGGCGGGCCGCTGCGCTTCGACCACCCGGAGGCCGGGCGCCTGCTGCTGAACAGGGAGCGGCTCGCCGTCGCGGGCACGGCGGGCCAGACCCTCGTCGTCTACCACCCCGACCCCGGGGGCGAGAGCGCGGCGGCCCTCGCCCGCCTGGCCGCGGCCGCCCCGGGCGCCGGCGGTCCCGGCGCCCGGGGCGCGGCGCGGTCTCAGTCGGCCCAGTAGCGCGGCACGTCGCGGAAGACGGACTTGGGGATCTTGCCGTGGACGACCTTGGTGTAGTTGACGGCCTCGGCGATCTCGAAGTCCACGGCGACGCTGCACAGCGTGTACGCGTCCGCCGCTGACATGCCGCGGTGCGAGCGCAGGAAGTCCACGGCCTGCTGGAGGGAGAGGGCGAGCGCCGTGTCGAGGTCGGTGTCGATGCCCATGCTGATGTAGTGGGTGCGGCTCTCGGCCATGGGCCATGGCGCGTGCACACTCTTGTGCAGGAAGAACTGGAACGTGCTGGTCAGCGACGTCTCGATGGCCGTGCCGTCGACCTCGCCGTCGCCCTGCGCGGTGTGCCCGTCGCCGGTGGAGAACAGGGCGCCGTCGTTGAAGACCGGCAGGTAGAGCGTGCAGCCTGCGGTGAGGTCGCGCAGGTCCATGTTGCCGCCGAACGGGCCGGGCGGCCGCGAACTGACCTTGCCGAGCCCGGGGGCGGGCGCGGTGCACATGATGCCCTGGAAGCAGTCGATGGGGACGTGGACGTCCTTGGTCACGGCGGCGAGCCTCCGCTTCAGGTCGAGCGGGATGACCTTGGTCGAGTCGCCGGTCAGCAGGTCGGGCAGGACCCCGGAGCCCGCGCCCGTCTTGTTGACGCCGTAAGGGACGCGGGCCCGCGAGTCCAGGACGCGCACTTCGAGCACGTCGCCCGGGCGCGCGCCCTCCACGTACACGGGCCCGGTGAGGACGTGCACGCTCATGCCGGGCTCCGGCTGCTTCGCCGCGTACACGTCGACGGCGTCCTTGAGCACGCCCCCGCGCCCGATGCCGTAGCGGCCGAAGAAGGTCACCGGGTCGGCGCCGTTGATCATGCCCTGGTGGGAGAGCGTGTCGATGGTGACGATGTCGCCCGGCGCCACCCGCAGCACGGGCGGCAGCGCGGCGTCCATGTACCCCCAGGCCACCGTGTCGGGGCGGGAGGGCAGATGGTGCGCGGGCCTGGGGCGGTGCGGGGCCGCGGGGCCGCGGCCGGGCTCCGCCGCGGCGCTCGTCGGTATCGCGATGCCCGTGGCCGCGGCGGTGGTGACGGCGGCCGCGCCCGTCGCGAGGAGTCTGCGTCTGCTGAGTCCTGCGGTGCCGAAGGGCCGGGGGTCTGTGGTGTTCACGTCGCTCCTTGCCGTGGGGGAACGACGGGAACGCTAACTTTGCTCTGTATTCGCCCCATTGCGCGGTTATTTCGGGGGCGTTGCCCCGTCTCACCGGAGCGGGCCCGCCCGCATCCGAGCGTGCGAGAGGGGCGCGCAGGGCGCGCGAAAGGGGCGCGGCACCGGCCGCGCCCCCTGGGGCGTACGGACGCGGCGTCCCTACGGACGCGGCGCGGTCAGGTCGTGTAGTCGGCGTTGAGCTTCACGTACTCCTCGGTGAGGTCGCAGCCGTAGACGGTGAAAGCGCCCCCGGCGATGCCCAGGTCGATCCGGATGACGATCTCGTTCCCCGCCAGGTAGGCGGCGGCGCGCGCGAGGGCCGCGTCGTCCGGCTCCTCCGGGTACACCTCCAGGTCGCCGAAGTGGATGCCGACGCGGGAGGGCTCGATGTCGGTCTCCTCGTGGAGCTTGCCGATGGCCATCGCGACCCGGCCCCAGTTCGGATCGCCGCCGTGCACCGCGGTCTTGACCAGGGGCGAGTTGACCACGGTCTTGCCGACCAGCTTGGCCTGCGCGTCGTCGCGTGCGCCGGTGACCCGGACCTCGATGAGCTTGCTCGCGCCCTCGCCGTCCGACGCGATGTCGCGCACCAGGTGCAGGGCGCACGCGTACAGCGCCTCCTCGAAGGCGGCCGGGTCGACCGGGCCGGCGAGGCCGTTGGCGAACACGGCCGCGGTGTCGCTCGTCGACGTGTCGGTGTCGATGCTCAGCGCGTTGAACGTCCTGTCCATCACCCGCCGGAAGAGGGCGTCCAGGGTGTCGGCCGGCACGTCCGCGTCGGTGAAGAAGAAGGTCAGCAGCGTGGCCATGTTCGGCTCCATCATGCCCACGCCCTTGGCGATGCCCGTGACGACCGCGTCCCCGCACGGCACGGAGAAGTACTTGGGGTGCGTGTCCGTCGTCATCATCGCCGCCGCGGCCGCCGCGTAGTCCGCCTCGGGGAGCGGCCGGGCGAGGCCGTCGAGCCCGGCCCTGATGCGGTCCATCGGATACGGCCGCCCGATCACGCCCGTCGAGCCGATGACCAGCTGCTCGGGCTCGACCCCCGCGATCGCCGCGACCCTGCCGCGGACCTCCTCGGCGTGTTCGGCGCCGGCGCGGCCGGTGGCGACGTTCGCGTTGCGGGAGAGTACGACCATGCCGCGCGCGTCGTGCCGCGCCGCCGCCTCGCGACTGAGCAGCACGCTCGGCCCGGCGAACCGGGACCGGGTGAACACCGCGGCAGAGCGCGCGGGCACCTCGGAGACGACGGTCGTGAAGTCGTCGTCGACGTCCTTGAGCCCCATGTTCGCCGAAACGCCGCGAAAGCCCCGCGGGCGCAGGATCTCTTCTGGCACGGTCGATGCACCTCCCGGACGAGTCCGGCGGCCGGCGCTCGCGCCGACTCCGGACCCACACTGAATGGGAATGCATCATACCGCATAGATAGTCCCACGCGGAGGAGCGACACCGGCCTCCGACCGGGTGGCAACTGGCCGCTGATACCCAGCATTTGGGCCCATCCAACCTCCCCGGCCCGCACTTGCACCCCCTTGACCGATCCTGCGTAACTATGCTCGCGCCGGAGGGGAACGCCGCAAAAAAGCCCGGCAAGCGCGGGACGGCCGTCCGGCTACCACCCGACGGGCAGCCCGCGGGGGCCGGGAGCGACATGGGCGGCGTTCTCCGCGAGCTCGTCGGCAGGAACCGCGAGGCGGAGCGTGGGAAAGCGGGTGAACAGGGCCCGCAGCCCCACCTCGATCTCCAGCAGGGCGAACCTCTCCGCGGGGCAGCGGTGGGCCCCGTGGCCGAACGTCAGGTGGTCGGCCGGGTTGCGCTCCAGGTCGAACGCGTACGGGTCGGGGTACCTGGCGGGGTCGAAGCTCGCGGACCCGACGTCCGCCAGGAGGTAGTCGCCCTTCTCCACCGCGGTGCCCGCGATGACCGTGCCGCGCGTGGCGGATCGCAGGAGCTGGACGCCCTGCCCCTGGTGGCGCAGGAGCTCCGCCACCGTCGCGGGCGCGACGGCGGGCAGCCCGGCGACGAATGCGTCCCGCGCCGCGGGGCGGGTCAGGAGAGCGAGGACGCACTGGGCCACGGAACCCGCGGTCGTCGCGTAGCCGTTGGCGAACAGGGCGCCGGCCACGGCGGTCAGCTCCCCGTCCGTGAGGGGTTCCCCTGACGCCTCGGACCGCGTGAGCATCCTGCTCAGGATGTCCTCCTGCGGCGCCTGTCTGCGTTCCTGCACGAGCTGGAACACGTACGCGAGCATGGGGGCGATGCCCGCCGCGACCCGGTCGGCGTCGTTGTTCAGATTGAGTACGCTCTCCGCGGCCTCGGTGAGGAGCGGGACCCTGTCCTCGGGCAGCGCGAGCAGGTGGACCAGGGCGGTCAGGGCCAGGGGACGGCAGTACGCGGTCACCAGGTCCACCGGCCCGTCCTGCCGGCTCAGCCGCTCCGCCTCGGCCTCCGCGATGACGTCCAGCCGCTCCGCGAACTCCTTCGTGCGGCGCGCGGCCGTCATCTCCGCGCCCAGCACGCCCCGCAGGCGCCGGTGCGCGGGGCCGTCCATCCGGCTGAAGTCGCCTTCGACCACGGGGCTCTCGGGGTCCATCCAGGACACCACGTGCGCCAGGTGGCCGGGACGCGAGCTGAACGTGTCCGTCTCGGAGAGCACGCGGCGGACATCCGCGTAGCGCTCCACCCGCCAGGCCCGGAGGCCACTGGGCGTCACGACCATCTCAAGCATGAGATATTCCTTTCTGCTTCCTTCTGCTTCCCTCCGCTTCCTTCCGCCCTTCGGGAGGAGAGCGAAGGGCCCGCGGGGCAGCCGCCGCGGAGCCGAGCGGCGCGGGCAGGCCGCAGGAAGACCGCGGACAGGGACATCGACACGGTGGCGGGAGAGGCGAGCGAGCGCTCCGCATGACGTCAGCGCTGATATGTGCTCACGAACTTTCCGATGATACTCCAGCACCCGATCGTCGATCTCCGCGACCTGTCGGCGGTCCCGCCGCCTGCCCCGGACCGAACGGTCCGACCGCGCCTGAGGGTTGGCGGAATCTCCCGATTCCGCGGGCCGCGGCGCCGCCGAAGCATGGACGCACCGCACGGCGCCGCCGCGCCTCGGCCACCCGGAGGACCAGCCAGGTCACGCACCGCCCCAGGACGGCACAGGACCGCGCGCCGGGCGCTGCCGCCCTCGTGGGCCGCGCCGTGCGGCTATGCCTGCGTGCCGTGCGGATGGTCCGCGAGCAGGGTGCGGTAGGTCCTGGTGTGCTCGTCGACCAGGGCCTCGATACGGCCCGCCTCCAGGGCGTCGAGCGCCCCGGTCACGAACGTCTCGGGCGCGATCTTCGGCAGGTCGATACCCGAGGTCATGTCCGTGTCGACGAGGCCCGCGTGCACGGCGACGACGCGGGTGCCCTGGCCCGCGAGTTCGTCGCGCGCCGAGTTGGTCAGCGACCAGGCCGCCGACTTCGCGGCGCTGTAGGAGCCCCAGGCCGCGTAGTTGATGAAGGACAGCACCGACAGCGCGTTGACGATGGCGCCGCCGCCGTTGCGCCCGAGGACCGGGGCGAAGGCCCGCATCATGGCCAGGGTGCCGAAGAAGTTGGTCTCCATCTCCGCGCGGACGTCCTCGTCCGACGGCGCCCCGAGCAGCGGCGTCCCGCGGAACACGCCCGCGTTGTTGACCAGGACGGTCACGTCGCCGCACCGCCGTGCCGCCTCGGCCACCTGCGCGGGATCCTCGATGTCGAGCCGTACCGGCACGACCCGGGGGTCCCCGGCGGGACGCGGGGCGCGGGCGGCCGCGTAGACCCTCGCCGCGCCGCGGGCGAGCAGTTCGCGGACGAAGACCGCGCCGATGCCTCGGTTGGAGCCCGTGACCAGGACCACCGCGCCGGCGAGGGGGAAAGGGGAGAGTGCGCCTTCTGAGGTCATACGCGCACTGTCGCCATGACGTGTGCTCATCCGGAAGCCCACTCGCCGCCCGGTTTCCGCTCACCGCGGCGCGGGCCCGGCCGCGCGGTCACTCCCCGGCCGTGCCGTACACCTCCCGCGACCACAGGATGTCGCACACCTCCTCGATCCCCTGGGAGAGGTGGCGGCGGTACGTGCTCAGCGGCAGCCCGAGCCGCTCGGCCGCCGCCTCCTGGGTGGGCACCGAACGGAAGTACGTGGTGACGAGGGCGCGGTGCAGCCGCGCGGTGCCCGGGTCGTGCGCGAGGACCTCGACGGCCTCGGCCAGCACCCGCCGCAGCGCCTCCGCCGGCTCCCCGTCCGCATCGGCGACGAGCCTGCCGCGCGTCAGCGGCCCCGCGCCGAACCGGTCGGGCCGCCGCCACGACCGCAGCGCCTCGCGGACGGCCGCGCCGAACTGCTCGCGCGAGAGGACCACCAGGTCGGGCCGCGGGTGCGCGGTACGGGCCCGGGGCCCGAACAGTTCCTGGGCGGCGTGCCGGTCCAGCCAGGACCCGACGGGCACGGCACGCCAGTCGTGCGCGTACAGCCGGAACGTACGGTCCCCGACCACCACCTCGCCGGGCACCAGGTGCTGGTCCAGGTAGTCCATCTGGGCCTCCCAGAACTTCGGGTCGGCGACCACGAGGTAGGACCAGGCGGGCCGGGTCGCCCGCAGCCACTCGGAGAGGATCCGCATCTGCACGAGGTCCGTGACCGGCGAGGGGCGCTGGTAGGCAGCCGGGTCGACCATGAACCGCGCCAGGGCGAGGTGCTCGCCCGCCCGCACGGGGCCCGCCGCCCTGCTGTGCTCCCAGGCGGCGGCCACCACGGGGTCGGCGCCGGTCTCCGCGTCGTCCGGGGCGGCCAGCCGCAGCCACACCATGAACGCGACGGGTTCCTCGCCCAGCCCGCGCCGGTAGACGTGGAACGCCTCGGGGCTGCGGGTGAACCAGAAGTCCACGAGCCGCGCCGACTCCGCGCCCTCCGCCCGGGCCGCCAGCGCGCGCAGGGCGGCCCGGTCACCGGGCACCGCCCCGTCCTCGTGGACGTCGTCCTGCCTGCGCCAGGTCACGAAGTCCGGCATCACGCCGCCGTGCCGGTGCAGGAAGCTCAGCGCGCCCAGCGTCCTGGGGACCTCGGGGCCCCTGGCCGACCTGACGCGTTCGAGGAGATGGCGGCGGATGCCCCGGTGCATCGCCTCGTACCCGCGCGGATCGCGCCACCGCAGGTCCGCGTCGAGCACGTCGCGCACCAGGTCGTGCGGGTACACCCCGCCGGGGCCCGACTCGGCGAACGGCTGGCCGCGCAGCCAGTCGAAGAGAGCCCCGGCGTCCTCGTCCTCGTCGAGGACGGACCGCAGCAGTTCCTCCGTCGTGTCGTAGGCATGGGCGCAGATCTCCAGGACGTGCCGGTGCGCGGGCGAGGGCACCGACCCCACCAGCTCGGCCAGCAGGGTCCTGATGACGTCGTGCCCCGGCACCCAGCCCGCGGGATCGGACGCGCCGGGGCCCGCCTGGGCCCCCAGGGCGAGGGCCAGCGGGTGCCCGCCCGCGAACGCCAGCAGGCGTTCCCGCAGCTCGAAGGGGGCTCCCCGCGCGTCGAGCAGCGCCGCCGCGTCCCCGGGCGGCAGCTCGCGCAGGCCGATCACGCGCAGCAGGCCGCCGAAGCCGGAGTCCGCCCGCCAGCCGGGCGCGGGGGCGCGCCGGCCGGCCACGACCACCACCGCGTCCTCGGGCAGCCGCGGCACGAAGTCCCGCCTGAACCAGTCCTCGACCGCGTCGCCCGCCCGCTCGAACGTGTCGGCGAGCACCACCACGCCCGGCTGCCCGAGCGCCCCCGCCACCGCGTCGGCGTAGGCGCCCGGCACCGGGTCGGTCCTGCGGCCTTCCACCCGTACGACCGGCCGCACGGCCGCGCGCGCCGCCTCCGCGAACCGGTCGAGCAGCGCGGACTTGCCGATTCCGCCGGGCCCGTGCACCCAGAGCACGGCGGCGGCCTCCTCGCCCGCGAGCACAGCGTCGAAGAGTGCCCGCTCGGCGGTCCGCCCCACGAACCCCCTGGCCCGAGCGGTGCGAAGCCGGTCCCCCAGCGTGCGCCCACCATCCGGATCAGCAACCATGCGGCCAAGCTATCCCCCGCCCACCGCCGTCACCACGCACGGGGAGGCGGGCACGGGAGCCGCGGGCACGGGGTCACCGCCCCGGCCGCGGCCGTTCGTCGAGCGTCGCGAGGCGGGCGGTGACGTCGTCGGCGAGCCGGGCGAGCAGCCGGCCCAGGTCCCTGCGGTCCTGCTCCGACCAGTCGGCGATGGCCTCGGTGAACCAGCCGATCATCGACACCGCGTACCGGTTCGCCGCCTCGGCGCCCTCGCCGGTCGGCTCGATCAGGCTGGCGCGCCGGTCGTGCGGGTCGGCGATGCGGTGGACGAGGCCGCGCCGCTCCAGCCCCTGGACGTGCCGGGTGACATGCGGGCCGACCACGTGCATGCGCTCGGCGATCTCCCCGACGCGCAGCGGCCGCCCGGCCATGTGGAGCGTGGTGAGCACCCCCACGGCGGGCCGGTCGAGCGAGAGGCCGACCGCGTCGACGGCCCGGTCGGCGATGCCTCCCCTGGTGATGGCACTGCTCAGCCGGGTGAGCCGCGGCAGCACGGCCATCGCGACCTCGGCTGCGGCGTCCGCGCCCCGGTCGGGACGGGCGGACCGGGACGCGGCCGGTTCCTCTGCGGCCATCACACCTCCACTTGCATACCTAAGTTAGGTATATGTACAGTCGACTCCACGGCGCCTCACGGACGGGCGGCTCACGCCCTCCATAAAGATACCTAAGTGAGGTACATGCTGGCGCCGCAGCTTCGGAAGGGGAACCCTCGTGAAGAACTCCGCGCACCGCACCGTACTCATCTCGGGCGCCAGCATCTCAGGCCCGGCCCTCGCCTACTGGCTCGACCGCCACGGCTTCGACGTCACCGTCGTCGAGAAGGCCCCCGCCCTGCGCGGCGGCGGCTACGCCATCGACATCCGCGGCTCGGCACGCGCCGTGGTCGAGCGCATGGGCCTGCTCCCCCGGCTGCGCGCCGCGCACGTCGACACCCAGACCATCTCGTTCCTCGACGGTGAGGGGAAGCCGGTCGGCTCGCTGCGCCCCGACTCCGTGAGCGGCGGGGACAGCGGCCTCGACCTGGAGGTGCGCAGGGGCGACCTGGCGCGGGCGCTCTCCGACGCCATCGACGACCGCGTCGAGTTCCGCTTCAACGACTCCATCGCCACGCTCGACGACCGCGGCGACCACGTCGACATCACCTTCGAGAGCGGCGAGCGCCGCGCCTTCGACCTGGTGATAGGCGCCGACGGGCTGCACTCGCACACCCGCGGCCTGGTCCTCGGCCCCGAGGAGCCGTACCACCACTACCTCGGCTACACCTTCGCCGGCTTCACCCTGCGCAACGACTTCGGCCTCGCCCACGAGGGCGTGATCTGGAACGAGCCGGGCAGGGCCGCCGTCCTCTACGCGCACGAGCCGTCCGACCGGCTGCACGGCTTCCTCACCTTCCGCCAGGAGGAGCCCCCGATCGAGGCGTTCCGCGACCCGGGGGCCCAGTGCGACCTGGTCGCCGCCACCTTCCCCGAGCAGGTGTGGCACGTGCCGCGGCTGGTCGCCGCCATGCGCGAGGCCGACGACCTGTTCTTCGACATCGTCAGCCAGATCCACCTGCCGACCTGGTCGCGCGGGCGCGTCGCCTTCGCGGGCGACGCCGCGCACGCCACGTCGTTCCTCTCGGGGCAGGGGTCGAGCGTCGCCCTCGTCGGCGCGTACGTGCTCGCGGGCGAGCTGGCCACCCGCCCGGGCCACGCCGAGGCGTTCGCCGCGTACGAGCGGGTGGTACGGCCCTTCGCCGAGCGCAACCAGGCCCTGGCGAGCAGCGGCGGCACGGTCGTCACCCCCGCCACCCAGGAGATGATCGACGCGCGCAACGCGGCCCTGCGCGACCCTGCGGGCCTGCGGGTGGAGGAGCAGCGCGCCGCGCACACGGCCATCGAGCTGCCCGACTACGCCTGAGGGCGCGGGGCTTCGGGGTGGCGCGCGGCCCGGGGCGTGGCCACGGGGCGGCGGGCCCGCGTGACCGGGGCCGCGTGACCGGGGCACCGGGGGCCCCGGGAGCGCGGCCCCCTGGCCTACTCCACCTCTATCCCGAAGTCCTCGACCAGCGCTTCGAGTCCGTCCCGGTAGCCCTTGCCGCCGACGACGAAGTCCCAGTCGCCGCCCGCGCGGCGGCGGAACGAGCCGAGTACCAGGGCGGTCTCGCCCGGCCTGCCGTCCGAGACGCCGAGCCGGTCGAGCTCGGCGCCCGCCGCGTCCCGCAGCCTGATCCCCGCCTCCGTGAAGCCCGAGAGGTCGGCCTCCGGGTTGGCGACCGGGTCCACGGCGGCGACCAGCACCACCCGGTCGGCACCGGCGGGCAGCCGGTCGAAGGCGACGCGGATCGCCGCGCGGTCGCCGCCGACCGGGTCGACCATGGCGACGGAACCGTCCGGCGTGCGGTGGTTGTTGAAGAACACGAAGTGGTCGTCGCTGAGCACCCGCGTCCCCCGGCAGACCAGCGCGCACACGTCGAGCGCCACACCGCCCGCCCAGATCATGCCGAGCGTGCCGGCGTCCGGGTCGGCCGCGGCGTCCACCAGGGTGTCGCCCGCGCGCTGCGCCGGGACGCCCGCCGCGGGGCCGAGCCGGCCGCGCAGCCCGTACCGGTGCAGCAGCTCCACCAGCTCGGGCCCCGAGACCAGTTGGAGCGGCTTGCCGTTGGCGAAGGTGCGGGAGCCGTTGCCGAAACCCGAAGTCGTCACCAGCAGGCCCTTGTTGGCTCCCTGGTCCTGGACCGTGCCGTACAGGTCGCGCACCGCGGTCGGCGGCACGGTGTTGCGGTACCGCTTCACCTGCACCACGATCTTGCCGCCGCTGATCGGGTCGGGGTCGAGCGCGTCCACGTCCACACCGCCGTCGCCCGACCTGCGGGTGGTCAGCGCCCGCATGCCGCGCGCCCTGAACAGGTCGGCCACCAGTTCCTCGAACTCCAGCGGGTCCATCTCGAAGAGGTCGGGCTCCTCGCCACCGCCGTGCGACACGACCACGCCCGTACTCACCTCGTCCGGCCGTCGCACCGCCGCGACCGCCGCCAACTGGTCCGGCTTGGCCGACAGTTGGCCGCCGAGCCCGGCGACGAGGCAGTCCACGGGGCTGACCAGCTCCAGGTTGAGCGCGTCGAAGTCCTGCCGCCCCACCGCGACCGAAGCGAGCACGGCCCGGGTGCGCCGGCCCGTCGCCGGGTCCGGTCCTTCCACGAAGCCGTTGAACGACACCGCGCCCACCGTGCGGAACTCGTCCGCCGCGAACACCTCCCGCACCACGAGCAGCGCGGACTGCGCGAGCGCGTCGCGGTACAGCGCGCGCCGCTGCGCCGCGGGCCGCGCGGTCTCGCGCTCCTCGTCCGCGCCGGCCACATACCGTACGGCCCTCGCCTCCGGCACGGTGTCGTACGGCGGCAGCTCCCAGTCGAGCACCAGCTCGGCGGCGGCCCTGTCGTACGCCGCCGACACCTGGCGCGGGAACTCGTCGGGCCAGGCGGTCGACGCGTACAGCGCGGCGGTGAAGTACTCGACCACCGTCTCGGCCTCGCCGTCGCGCAGGCCCGCCTCCATCGCGCGCACCGAGTCGTTGTGGCGCTGCGTCTCGGCCCGCCTGCCCGCCGCCCAGGCGTCGTACTGCCGCCGGTACGCGTCGAGTTGGCGCCTGCGCTGGTCCTCGGCGTGCTGCGCGGCGCGCAGGTCGTGCGCGTACCGCTGCTCGGCCTCGCTGCGCGCCGCCTGCCGCCGCGCATGCGACCAGCCCCGCCCCTCAGGCTGGTAGCGCGCGGGGTCGGGCATGGGCACCGGCCGGGCGAGCGCGCCCGGCGCGAACGGTTCGAGCGCGCCCTGCGTCCGCAGCAGCGACGCCGTACGGAACGGCGCCGCGCCGCACCCCTTCACCAGCAGCCCCGCGAGCTCCGCCACCCGCCCTTCCAGCTCGGCGGTGCGGCGCTGCGCCTCCGCCTCGCGCTCCCGCTTGTACTGTGCCTGCTGCTGCCGGTCGGCGCGCGCCGCCGCCTGCCGCCGGCGCGCCTGCTCACGCTGGTACGCCGCACGCTCACGCTGCTGCGCCTCGTACTGCCGCTGCTGCTGGCGCTGCGCTTGTGCCCAGCTCCCCGCCAGACCGCCGGCACGTCGACTCATTCGCCACGACCCTCCCCACGCGGAGGCGCGCCCACCGCCGCGCTCCGCTCGCACTGCTCATCCGAAAGCCCAATTGTCCAGGACGTCGGCCGAGTCGGCGCCGGTGCGTCCCGGCCTGCCCGCCGGGTACCGGTGGTGTCGATGAGTTTCGCGCGCGCCGGGGGTCCTATCCACCGTAGAGAGGCGTACGACGGGCGGCACGGCGGTCCCGCGGCCGCGGTCCGCGGCCGCCGCCCGCGCCCCGACCGGGCAACCCATCGGAGGAGACCATGCCCAAGCTCATCCCCAACCTGTGGTTCGACACGAACGGCCTCGAAGCGGCCGAGTACTACGTGTCCGTCTTCCCGAACTCGCGGATCAACCGGGTCTCGCACTACGGCGAGGCGGGCCCCGGCGTCCCCGGCACGGTCCTGACCGTCGACTTCGAGCTGGACGGCCAGCCGTACACGATCATCAACGGCGGCCCCGAGTTCACCTTCGACGAGGCCGTCTCCTTCCAGATCGACTGCGCCGACCAGGCGGAGGTCGACGCGTACTGGGACCGCCTCGTCGGCGACGGCGGCCAGGAGGGGCCCTGCGGCTGGCTCAAGGACAAGTACGGCCTGTCCTGGCAGGTCGTCCCCGCCGCCATGACCGACCTGATCGCCGACCAGGACCAGGCCCGCGTCGACCGCGCGATGAAGGCGATGTTCACCATGAAGAAGCTGGACCTGGCGACGCTGCTCGCGGCGGCGGACGGGACATGAGGGGCCGCGACGCGCCGGCCGTACGCGGTCAGGGGCGGCGGGGCCGAGCCGCACCGGCCACGAGAGCATGTCGAAGACGCTGCCGCGCCCCGGGGCCCGCACCCCGGCGGCGCGCGGGGCGACCTGGCGGCGACGGGGTCAGGCGGCCAGGGCGGGGAGTTGGGCGCGGAACTCGGTGATGGTGCGGCGGGCGTAGGAGAGGCCGATGCGGGCGAACTCGGTGTCGAGGGCGTCCAGGTCGGCGAGGGTGAGGGGAGCGGGGCGGCCGAGGCGGGCGAGGGTCTTGACCAGGCCCAGGCGGGCGAGGGCGGTGCCCCTGGGCTCCTGGATGGCGGCGAACTCCGTCAGCGCGACCGTGTAGGCCCGCCGTGCCTGGGGGTAACGGGCCGCGCGGTAGAGGACGTTGCCGCGCATCTTGTGGTTGTAGGCGAGCGCGGACGCGAGGTGCAGCTCGCGGCAGGTGCGGGCGGCGCGGGAGAGCATCAGCAGTGCGCGGTCGGTCTCACCGCGCAGCGAGAGGACGTCCGCGACACCCCGCAGCGACCAGGCCGAGCCGCGGTGGTCCTCCGCCTCCGCGGCGATCGCGGCCGACTCCTCGAACAGGGCGAGCGCCCGGTCCCACTCCCCGGTGTTGCGGCACATCTGCGCGATCCCCGACATCGCCCACACGATGTGCCGGGCCTCGCCGTGCGCCCGCGCCTCGCGCAGCAGTTCCTCGTGCAGGTCGGCGACGGCCTCGTAGTCCCCCTGGATGCGGCCGGTCTCGGCGAGCCCGGCGAGCGCGTAGCCGCGCGCGGTGCGGTCGCCGCCCGCGCGGGCCAGCGAGACGGCCAGTTCGAGCAGGCGGCGCGCGAGCGGCAGCGAGCCGCACTGCCTGGCCAGGGTGCCACCGCTCCACAGCGCCCACGCCATCGCCGCGGGCTCCTCCGCCTCCCGGGCCGCGCGGTAGCTCGCCCGCCAGGCGGCGCCCGCCGCCGCGGCCTGCCCGAGCCTGCGGTGCGCCTCGGCGACGGCGAGCAGGGCCCGCGCACGCTCCACCGCCGTGGACGCCTCCTCCTCGGCGCGCTTCGCGGCCACGAGCACCTCCTCGTAGGACGAGTTCACTTCCAGGGTCGCCCCCAGGGTTCCCTGGTACTCGGGTGCGCGGGCCTTGCCGTACATGTCCGGTCTCCCTCTCTGCCACGGCCGATTCGCTCACCGGAAACGCTAGGGAGTGGAGGGGGTCCTGCGAGTCCGCCGGTGGTGGTGTCCCCGCGTCCGACTCAGGGGCTACGCCGAGGGGCCCGTGTTCACCGCGAGACGTACGGTGCGGGCGCGGGGGTCGGTCCTGAGTCGTCGGCCGGCGCGGGTGGGCAGCGGCGCGGCGGGCGGCCGATCGGTCAGTCGGCGGGAGAGGCCCCTCTTTGCGGTCGCGACGGCCGCTCCATACCGTCCCACAGCCGATTCATGGGTATGTGCTGACCAACCATTCACCGCACGGCCAGATTCGTGCCATGCGCCCGGATGTGCGGCTCACGGAACATGCTTACCGAAATCCGACACAGCGCATGACGGCACGCCCGCGGGGTTGTGGCCGATGCGCCCGCATGGACAGGTGACAGATGTTCGGTGCAAGAGCCATGGCGGCGCCCGGCCGGCGCGGCGCGGGGAAGGCCGCGGCACTCGCGGCGGCCGCCGCGCTCGTCGCGCTCGGCGGTTCGGCGGCCCCGGCCGCCGCTGCCCACAAGGCCAAGGACAACAGCGCGAAGACCACCACGCCGATCAAGCACGTCGTGGTCATCTTCGACGAGAACGAGTCCTTCGACCACTACTTCGCGACGTACCCGAAGGCCGCCAACACGGACGGCACGCCCTTCGTGGCCTCCGGCCGCACGCCCAAGGTGAACAACCTGGCGAACGCGAAGCTGCTGAAGAAGAACCCGAACCAGTACGCCCCGAAGCGGCTCGGCCCCGACGAGGCGCAGACCTGCTCGCAGAACCACAACTACGGTCCTGAGCAGCTGGCCTACGACAACGGCAGGGCCGACAAGTTCGTCCAGAACACCGAGACGGACACCTGCTCCGGCGGCCTGTTCGGCGAGCCCGGCCTCTCGATGGACTACTACGACGGCAACACCACCACCGCCCTGTGGAACTACGCACAGCACTACACGCTGAGCGACAACTCCTACGGCTCCAACTTCGGCCCGTCGACGCCCGGCGCGCTCAACCTGGTCTCGGGGCAGACGCACGGTGTGATCTCGGTCGACCCCGCATCGGGCACCGAGAAGCCGAAGCAGACGAAGACGCCGAGCACCGCCGTGCTGGCCTCGCCGGACAAGAAGGGCGTCGGCACGGTCATCGGCGACCCCGACCCGGCCTACGACGACTGCTCGGACACCAACCACACCGCCACCACGCCGCTCGCGGCGATGCAGGGCAAGAACATCGGCGACCTGCTGAACCAGAAGAAGGTCAGCTGGGGCTGGTTCCAGGGCGGCTTCCGGCCCACCACCGCGTGGGACGGCACCCAGGGCACGTACGCCAAGTGCGAGGCCACGCACAAGAACGTCGGCGGCACCGCGGTCGTGGACTACAGCCCGCACCACTCGCCGTTCGAGTACTACAAGTCGACGTCGAACCCGCACCACCTGGCGCCCGCCAGTGTGGACGAGATCGGCCACAGCGGGCGCGCGAACCACAACTACGACCTCACCGACTTCGACGCGGCGCTCGCCGCGCAGAAGCTGCCGGCCGTGTCGTTCCTGAAGGCCGCGCAGTACCAGGACGCCCACCCCGGCAACTCGGACCCGCTCGACGAGCAGAACTGGCTCGTCACCGAGATCAACAAGATCCAGAAGTCCGCCGAGTGGAAGTCCACCGCGGTCGTCGTCGCCTACGACGACTCCGACGGCTGGTACGACCACGTCGCGCCGCCGGTGCTCAACGGCTCCAAGGACACCACCAAGGGCTCCAACGGCAAGCCCACCGACGCCGTCGCCTGCCGCCAGGGCCCGAAGGCCAAGGGCGGCTACGCCGACCGCTGCGGCCCGGGGCCCCGGCTGCCGATGCTGGTCATCTCGCCCTACGCGAAGACCGACGCGGTCGACCACACGCTGACCGAGCAGGCGTCGATCACCCGCTTCGTCGAGCAGAACTGGTCCACGAAGCAGATCGGTGACGCGTCCTTCGACTCGCGCGCCGGGACCCTGAAGAACTTCTTCGACTTCAAGCGGCCCAACAACGTCCAGGTGCTGCTGGACAAGAAGGGCCGTGTCTCCACCATCAGGTCCATCCCGAAGAAGGCGCCCAAGCCGGCGAAGAACGTCAAGATCACCGGCCCGATGGGCGGCGGACTCGACGACTCCGGCCTCGCCTCGCGCGCGGCCGACTCCCCCTCGGTGACCGTCCCGGTCGCCGCGGGCGCGGCGCTCCTGCTCGCGCTGGGCGGCGCCGCGGTGCTCCGCAGGCGCCGGCGCACCTCGTAACACCACCGCACCACCGCACCGCGGGGGCGGCGCCGCACGGCGCCGCCCCCGTGGTGTGTCCGGACAGGGCCGAGCCGTCCGGGGCCGGCCCGAGACGCCCGCACCACGAGGGCGCCCGGCCGGTGCGCGCCGGGGAGCGGTCAGGCCGGGAAGTCCTCAGGGGTGAGCGCCTGGAGCCGGGCCACGGCCCCGGGGAGCGCCGACTTCACCGCACGGCTGAAGCCGTCGAGCACGGCCTCGTCCTGCCCCGCCTCGACGGCGTCCACGGTCCCCTCGGCGACCTCGCGCGCGGTCAGCTTCGGGGCTTTGGTCCAGGCGCTGAAGTCGGTGTCGACATAGCCGCAGTGGACGCCGAGCACCCGGGTGCCCTGCGCCTTCAGGCCGAGGCGCAGGGCGTTGGTGAGGGACCACTGCGCTGCCTTGGACGCCGAGTAGCCCGGCGCCCTGTCCATCGCCCACCAGGACGCCGCCGACAGGACGTTGACCAGCGCACCGCCGCCGTTCGCCGCGAGGACCGGGGCGAAGGCGCGGGAGACCCGCCAGGTGCCGAAGTAGTTGACCTCCATGGCGGCGCGCGGGCCGTCAAGGGAGTCGCCGAGCAGCGGTGTCGCGTCGCCGAGCCCCGCGTTGTTGACCAGCACGGTCACGTCCCGCGCGGCGGCCGCGGCCGCCGCGGCCTGCGCCTCGTCGGTGACGTCGAGGCGCAGCGGCACCACGCGGGCCGAGGTGCGGCCGACGCTCTCCGGGTCGCGTGCGGCCGCGTAGACCTTGCTCGCGCCGCGCGCCAGAAGGGCGTCGACCAGGGCCGCGCCGATCCCCCGGTTCGCCCCTGTCACCAGTGCGACGGATCCGTCGAGACGCATACGGTGTGCTCCTTTTCCGAGGCCCTCCGCGGCCCTCCGTGGCGCGGTGCGCGCCGGGCCATCTGAATTCGTTATTCCAAGCTACCTCATGGGTTCGGAAAACCAAGCCAGTGGTACGGTGAGGCCGTGGGCAAGCAACCAGAGATCACGCCGGACCACCCCGTGTGCTCCATCGCCCGCAGCCTGGAGTACCTCAAGGACCGCTGGACGTTCCTCATCGTGCGCAACGCCCTCTCGGGGACGGTACGGTTCAGCGACTTCAGGGACGAACTCGGCATCTCCACCGACCTGCTGACCCGTCGGCTCGCGGCCCTGGTCGACGGCGGCATCCTGGAGAAGCGCTCCTACCAGGAGGCGGGCAGCCGCGCGCGGCTCTCGTACCACCTGACGCCCGCGGGCGGAGAACTGCTCGTCGCGCTCGGCGCGTTGCAGCAGTGGGGCGACCGGCACTGCCCGCCGCAGGGCGGCCCGAGCGCACTGCGCCGCAGCCGCAGCACCGGCGGCACGCTGCGCGTCGCCTATGTGGACGAGGAAGGCGCGGCGGTGGATCTGGCGGACGTGCGGATGGTCCTCGTACGGCCGCCGGGGCAGGGCTGAGCGCACCCCGCGGGAGTCGGGTCAGACGGCGGGCGGGGCGGGGGCGACGGCGCCCGCCACGCAGGCGCGCAGGAGGGCGCGGCGGCGGTCGTGCTCGGCCGGGGGCTCGTCGGCGGTGGCGGTGTAGACGCTGCTCGCAGGTGACCAGGCGCTCGCCATGGAGATGACCAGGGTCAGCAGGTCGAAGGGGTCGCCGGGGCGCAGTCGGCCCGCCGCCTGGGCCCGCGTGATGGCCTCGATCTTGTGCGCGTGCTCGACGTTGTCGAACCAGCGGCCCACCGGGCGCCGCTCCAGCCTGATCCAGGCGATCAGCCGCACCAGGGTGGGGCGTTCGAGGTTCTGGTCGTAGATCCGCACGGCCCAGCCCGGCAGGTCCTCGGCGTCGAAGGGCAGCGCGTCGGTGCTCTGCTCCACGCAGTCGGCCACGACGGCGTCGAGGAGGCCCTCCTTGTTGCCGAAGTAGCCGTAGACCTGGGCCTTGTTGGTGTGCGCCGCGGCGATGATGCGCTCGATCCTGGCGCCGGCGATGCCGTGCCCCGCGAACTCCTCGGCGGCCGCGTCGAGGATGCGGCGGCTGGTCGCGGCGCCGCGCGGCGTGGTCGGCAGGTCGGGCATGGAGCCGACTCTAACAAACAGAATGGTTGGTTTGCTTTTCACCCGGGGCGGGCTAGGCTCCAAAACAGACCGAAAAGTTTGTCTGTTTTTTGGAGAGCTCATGCGTACCACCACCGGCTGGCAGAGCAACGCCGAAGGCACCTTCGCGCTCGACCGCGTCACCATCGAGCGCAGGGACCTGCGCGACGACGACGTCGCGGTGCGCGTCGACTACTGCGGCGTCTGCCACAGCGACCTGCACCGGATCAAGAACCTGTTCGGCGAGGGCCTGCTCGTGCCGGGCCACGAGTTCACCGGCACGGTCACCGAGGCAGGACCCGCCGTGACCGGGCTCGCGCCGGGCGACCGGGTCGCGGTCGGCACCCTCGTCGACTCCTGCGGCGCCTGCCCGATGTGCGAGGCGGGACAGCAGAACTACTGCTACGAGGGCCCCACCACCACCTACGGCGGCACCGACCGCGTCGACGGCACGCCGACGAGGGGCGGCTACAGCGGCGAGTACGTGCTGCGCGCGCCGTTCGCCCACCGGCTGCCCGACGCGCTCGACCCGGCGGCGGCCGCGCCGCTGATGTGCGCGGGGATCACCATGTGGGAACCCCTGCGCGCGGCCGGGATCGGGCCGGGCAGCCGGGTCGCCGTCGCGGGCCTCGGCGGCCTCGGGCACCTGGGCGTGAAGCTGGCCGCGGCGCTCGGCGCCGAGGTCACCGTCCTCAGCCGCACCGCGGACAAGGCGGCCGACGCCCGCGCGCTCGGCGCGGCCGACGTGCTCACGACGGACCGGTTCGCCTCGCCCGCGGCGCGCGGGCGCTTCGACCTGGTGCTCGACACCGTGCCGGCGCCGCACGACTTCGGCCCGTACCTGCACATGGCCGCCCTCGACGGCACGGTGGCCGTGCTCGGCTACCCGCTCCCGGCCACGGTGCAGATCATGGACCTGATCCACGGCCGCAAGAGGCTCACGTCCTCGGGCACCGGCGGGCTGCGGTACACGGCCGAGCTGCTGGAGTTCTGCGCGGAGCACGGGATCGCCGCCGACGTGGAGGTCCTGCCGTCGGCCCGGGTCGCCGACGCGCTCGCCCGGCTCAGCAAGGGCGACGTGCGCTACCGGTTCGTGCTCGACCTGGCGGATCTCGCGGACCTGCCGGCGCCCGCGCGGGCCGCGGCCTGAGCCCGCGCCGCGCGCCGATCGCGTGCCGGGCGCCCGGGGCCGTACGTCCTGGTCAGCCCAGGACGCAGTCGCCGCAGACGGCGGTGGCGCGCTCGGCGCGGGGCGAGGCCCTGTAGTACAGGCAGCAGCTGCGGCGGCGCAGCCCGCCGTCCTGCTCCGCGGCGAACGTCCCCGCGAGCTCGGGCCTCGCCAGCAGCGCGGCGGCCGCAGCGCGCACCGGGCCTGTGCGCTCCGGCGCGGCCGCCACCAGTGAGACGACCGCGCCGCCGACCGCGGACGCGACGTTGCCCCACAGGAGGTGGCGGGAGACGGAGAGCGCGGCGAAGGCGTCGCCGAGCGGCCCGAGCACCCCGGCGACGAGCGCGTCGGCGGCGTCCTCGACCTCCACGCCCGGCCCCGTCAGCAGGTCGCGGGGGAGCGACAGGGGAAAGGTGCCGCAGGACGCAGGGCGCATCCGCAGGGTGTCGAGGCGCGGCGCCACCGGCAGGTCGTGCAGCGCGGCGAGCGCGAGCACCGGGGAGATGAGGCGCGCGGCGAAACCCAGATGGCACACGGACACGGCGATCCTGCGCTCGAAGGCGTCCGGCGCGACGCCGTGCCGGGCGGCGAGCCGCTCCCGCACGGCCCGCACCCGCCGGTGCACCGCCGCGGGGTCGTCGACGAACGCGGCCAGCGGGAACCAGCCGTCCGCGACAGCCGAGCCCGCCGCGTGGCTGTCGCACCCGAAGAACGGCCCGTACCCTGCGAGGGCGTCGAGCAGCACGGTCGTACGGGAGGTGGCCGGAGTCATGCCCTCCATCCTGACGGCGCGGCGCCCGGTCCGCTTGCCGGCGGGCAGGGGACGCGGTGCCGGGACGCGCGCCGGGCGGTGGCTCAGCGTGCTGCGGTGCCGGGGCGCGCGCCGGGCGGGCAGTCGCCGGGGCGGGCGTACAGGAGTATCTGGGCGCCCTTGGCCTGCACCCGGGTGCAGACGGCGAAGTGGTCGCGCAGCAGGGCGCGTTTGGCTCTCTCCGCGCGGTCCGTGTCGAGGGGCTGGCCCGGCGGGTCGGTGAGCGCGACGATCCTGCGGGCCGCGAGCACCCGGCGCGCCACGGCCGCCGGGGGCGCCTCCACGCCTTCGAGCGTCGCGGTGCCCGCAGGGGTGCCGCGCAGCGCCAGGTCGGGCAGGCCCCGGTAGGCGCCCGGGTAGGAGAGCCGCCACTCGCGCCGCCGCGCGGGCAGGAACAGCACGCCGTCCGCGCCGCCGCGCGCCGAGACCTGCCGCACCGCGCGGGCGATCGCCGCCACGTCGTCCTTGCGGCTCTCCGGCGTCCGCATCTCCAGCGTCACCGGCAGCAGCGCGAGAACGGCGAGCGCCGCCACCGCCCGCACCCCGTACGGCGCGAGGCGCCGCACGGCGGGGGCGCCGGGCGCCGGGCGGTACGCGAGCAGCAGGTCGAGCACCTGCCCGAGGAGCAGGGCGAGGCCCGCGTACGAGTAGAGGACGTAGCGGTCCAGGTAGACGGGCCGGTACACGGCGGCGGCCAGCAGCAGCGCGGTCGGCAGGACCAGCAGCGGCAGCCCGAGCCCGGCGGGCGGGACCGGCCCGGCCCGGCGGCCCGGCGGGCGCGGCAGCCGCGCCGCGCCGTACGCGCACCCGGCGCCGAGCGCCATGACCGCCGTGATCTGCGCCCACTGCGCGGCGCCGGGACCGCCGATCCAGGACACCTGGTCCGACTGGCCCGTGCTGAACACCGCGAGCGGCGCGACCGCGGCGAGCGCCGCGCCCGCGGCGACGGCCCACCGGCGCCGCGCACGCCGCTTCGTGCGGCAGGTCAGCACGGTCACGCCGTGCGCCACCAGCGCGAGGACCGCGAACTCGTGCAGCCAGCCGGCCGCTGCGCCCGCCGCCGCGTACCCGGCCCAGGTCCACCGGCCGCCGCCGTCAAGGGCCCGTACGAGGAGGTATGTGGCGAGCGCGACGAGCGCGCACACCGACGCGTACGACCTGCCCTCCTGCGCGTACATCTGCACCAGCGGCGCCAGCGCGAACACCGTGCCCGCGCACAGGCCGGCGCGGGCCCCGGCGAGCCGCCGCCCGGTGAGCGCGACCAGCGCGGCCGCTGCCGCCGTCGCCGCCACGGACGGCAGGCGCAGCGTGACGAGGCCGCCGTCCCAGACCCGGAACAGGCCGTGCATCAGCAGGTAGTAGACGCCGTGCACCGCGTCCACGTGCCCGACCAGGTCCCGTATCTGCCCGGCGCCGCGGTGCGCCACCTGATACGTCACCGACTCGTCGCGCCACATCGAGTCCTGCCGCGTGAGGCCCCACAGGCCGAGCGCCAGCGCGAGCAGCGCGGGCGCGAGCGCCGTGCCCCACGCCCCGGCGCGCCGGCCGCCCGCGCGGCCGGCCGGCGGCCGCACCGCACCACCGCGCTGTCGGGGCAGGGTGACGGAGGTCAGGACGCGCGGCGGCATGACATCCGACCGTACCCGCAGCGCCGCGCCGCCCCGGCCCCGGCCCGGACGCCGGAGCGCGGGCCGGGCGCGGCCTCCGGGGCGCGGCCTAGCCGAGGGACGTCCGCACGGCCTCCACCAGGGAGGCTGCGCGGATGTCGCCCGGGCTCTCCACGATGTGGTTCATCACGTAGCCGAAGGCGAGGCCGCGGTCCTGGTCGGCGAAGCCGAGGGAGCCGCCCCTGCCGGGGTGGCCGAAGGCGCGGGGGCCCGTCAGGGGGGCCGCCTTGGTCGGCAGCGCGTATCCGGTGGCGAAGCGGCTGGGGAAGGCCATCACCCGGTCGGGGCCCGCCGACTGCTCGGCGGTCGCGGCGGCCACGGTCGCCGGCGTGAGCAGGCGCACGCCGTCGACCTCGCCGATCAGCGCCGCGTACAGCCGGGCGAGGGCGTGCGCGGTGGCGATGCCGTTGGACGCGGGCATCTCCGCCGCCTGCACCTCGGGCGCATCGAAGTCGATCGCGGCCGGATCGGTGATCGCGAAGGCCCTGTTGGCGAGGGACTCAGGGTCGCGCAGCGCGGCGAGAACCGGGCGGTACTCCTCGGGGAGGCTGTCGAGCGGCACGGTGGCGAGGTCGACGGCGGGCTCCGCGTAGACCATGGCGCTCACCCGCTCCTGCTCCTCGTCCGGCAGGCCGATGAAGAAGTCGAGGCCGAGCGGGGCGGCGATCTCCTCGGCGAAGAAGCGCCCCGGCGTGCGCCCCGACACCCGGCGGATCACCTCGCCGACGAGGTAGCCGAAGGTCCTGCCGTGGTAGCCGTGCGCCGTGCCGGGCTCCCACTGCGGGCGCTGCGCGGCCAGCGCCTCCACCATCGGCTGCCAGGCGAGCGCGTCGGCGAGCGGCACCGGCCGGTCGAGCGCGACCAGGCCCGCCCGGTGCGCGAGGAGCTGGCGCACGGTGATGCCCGCCTTGCCGTTCGCGGCGAACTCCGGCCAGTACGACGCCACCGGCGCCTCCAGGTCGAGCTCGCCGCGCTGCGCCAGCAGGTGCGCCGCGGTCGCCGTCGCGCCCTTCGTCGCCGAATACACCAGCTGAAGCGTGTCGCGCTCCCACGGGACTCCGGCCTCCGGGTCCGCGCTCCCGCCCCACAGGTCCACCACCGGCTCGCCGTCCCGGTAGACGCACACCGCGGCACCGATGTCGTCGCGCCGCACGAAGTTGGCGGCGAACGCCTCCCGCACGGGCTCGAACCCGGCCGCAACATACCCCTGGATCTTCGTCATGGCGCCATCCTCCCAGCGGGGTACGACAACACCCGCGCGTCGGCCGTGAGCTGGGGCGCGCACCCCGAGCGGCCGCCCGCGGGCCTCAGGCGCCGCCCGGGGACACCACGCACTTCACGAAGCCCGCGGGGCGGTCGTGGAGGAGGGCGAAGCCGCGGTCGACCTCGGTGAGGGGGACCCGGTGGGTGAGGAGGGGCGCGAGGGTGAGGCGGCGGGCCGCCATGAGGGCGAGGCCCTCGGAGAGCGCGGCGAGGTGGCGGTGGCGCTGCGGGGTGAAGCCGTTGACGAGGGTCACGCCCCGGTACCACAGCTCGACGTCGAGCTCGCGGGGGCCGCTGTGATGGTAGCCGCCGACACACAGCGTGGCGTGGGCCGCGGTGAGCAGGCCCGCGCAGCGCAGGCCCCGCGCCGTGCCGGTGAACTCGACGACCACGTCGAAGGAGCGCTCCTGCGCGTCCTCGGGCGCGCACACCTCGTGCGCGCCGAGCACGGTGGCGAGGGCGCGCGCCTCGGGCACCGGGTCGACCCCGACGAGCACCGCGGGCGCGTGTGCCGCCGCGGCCTGGAGCGCGATCAGCCCCATGAAGCCGAGGCCGACGACGGCGACCCGCTGCCCCGGTCGCAGCCCGCTGCGCGACAGCGCCTCCAGCACGCACGCCACGGGCTCCCCGAGCACCTCCTCCACGGCGACGCCCGCGGGCACCGGCAGCAGCGCGCGTGCCGGTACGTTGACGGTGTCGGCGTACGCGCCCGAGGCGAAGCCGGTGACGGCGTCGCCGACCCGCCAGCCGTACACGCCGCTGCCCAACGCCGTTATCTCGCCGGACAGTTCGTGTCCGAGCCGGGTCGGCTCCCCGCCCTTGTGCCCGGCCCACGCGGGCAGTTCTGACGAGCAGATGCCGGAGACCGCCGTGCGCACGGCGACCTCGCCGGGGCCCGGCGGCACGTCGGGCGCCGCCACCGTCTCGCTCGTACGGGCGGACACCACCTGGGACCAGCGCATGTCAACGGCCTCCTGACCGGACGAGGTTACGGGCGAGGGCGAGCGCCCCGCGCACGGGCGGGACGCTCAGCAGGGTGGGCGCAGCGCCCGGCACGGCGTCGGCCAGGCCCGCGGCGAACGCGTCGAACAGCGCGGGCTGCGCGGCGATCGCGCCGCCCGCGGCGACCACGGCGTCGGCGCGTGCGCCCCTCGCCACCAGCAGGGCCACCAGGGCGGCGAGCGCGCGGCCGCCGTCCGCGACGACGCGGCGCGCGAGCGGGGACCCGGCGTCGGCCGCCGCGAACACGGCGGGCGCGTGGGCCCCCCAGGTCTCGACGCCGCCGTCCCAGCTCATCGCGGCGGCGAGTTCGTCGAGGCCCGGCCGGTCGAACGACGCGAGCAGCGCCCCGGCCAGCGGATCGGACACCCCGCCGGGCCCGGCCGCGTCCGCGGCGGCGAGCACCGCGCGCGCCGCCTCCCGTACGAGCGCGGAAGCGGAGCCCTCGTCGCCGAGCACCCACCCCCAGCCGCCCGCCTTGAGGTGGCCGCCCGACGCGGCGTGGCGGCCGACGGCGATCGACCCGGTGCCCGCGACCACGCCGATGCCGTGGTCGAACCCGGCGGCGGGCACGAGGAGTTCGGCATCGTTGACGACGGTCACGGGGACGCCGAGCAGCGCCGCCGTGTGCGCGGCGAGCCGCTCGCACTGCTCCGGCGTCTCGCAGCCGTGCGCACCCACCGCGACCGCGGCGGGCCGCGCGGTTCCGGCCGCGGCGCCGACCCGTGCGGTGAGCCAGCCGGCCGCGTCCCGCAGCGACCTGGTCGTCCAGCCCTCGCTCGGCACGGTGTGCTCGCCGAGCAGAGCGCCGCTCGCCGCGTCCGCGAGCGCCAGGGTGGTCTTCGTGCCGCCGGCGTCCACGCCGACGACGGCCTCTCCTGCCGCGCCCGCCGGGTCCGTACCCGCGCCCGCCGGGGCGTGACTCCCCTGCGCCCGGCGGGTGTCGGGGCCGCTCATGCGACGGGCTCCTCGGTCTTGGTGTCGTCGTTGCGGAAGACGAACTCCTCGATCTCCACGCCCCTGCTCGCCGCGAGCGTCCCCGCGAGGCGCTGCACGACCACCGTCTCGAGCACCGTGCGCACCGCGAGCGGCACGCCGTCCGGCACGGGCGCGACGAACAGCGCGCCGCCCGGCACGTCGGAGGCGGCGAGCGGCGCCGCCGTCACCGCGAGCGTCAGATGCCCGGCGGCCGCGAGGGTACGGGCGAGCCGCACCTCGCGGCCGTCGCCGACCACCACGTGCAGGGTGCGGCCCGCCGACTCCATCGCGCCGTGCAGGTAGTTGCGGGTCACCATGGCCGCCGCGGGCACCCGGCACACCTCGCGCAGCAGCAGCGCGCCCTCCTCGGCCACGGAGAGGGCCGCGCCCGCGCCCACCAGGTCGGCGGCGGCGACGGACGCGGCGCGGTCCGCGACCGCGTCCACCGCGGCGCCGACCGTGCGCTCGTACCGTTCGAGGCGCTCGCCGATGCCGTCCCACTCGGCGGCGGCCCGCGCGAGCGGCACCCCACAGAGCGCGCCCGCGATCAGCGCGAGGCCGATCAGGGTGCCGGTGTAGCCGACGGTCGAGGCGTAGCTGTCGGGTTCGCCGCCGAGGTCGACGACCCGGCCTGCGGCCGAAGCGACCGGCGAGGGTGCGGTGTTGACCAGTGCGGCGGTGCGCTCGGGGCCCGCGGCGCGCAGCGCGTCGAGCGTCTCCGTCGAGCGGCCGGACTGCGACACCCCGACCACCAGGTCCGCGTCGTCGGTCGCCGGGCGCGGGCCGAGGTCTCCGGCGAGCAACCGCCGTGCGGCCACGCCCCGCCCGGCAAGCAGCCGGACGGGCAGGGCGAGCGCGGCATGGCTCGCGCCGATGCCGACGAAGGCGGGCCGCAGCGCGTCGAGGGGCGCGTCGAGCGCGCCGATCCGGTCGGCGACGCGGGCGGTGACCCGTTCGAGGGCGGCGGGCTGCGCCGCGCGGCCCTCCAGGTAGGGAATGGTCCCCTCGGGCACTACGGACACGGCAGGGTTCCTTTCACGGCCGGCCGCCGCGCCGCCGGCCCGGGCCCCGGCGCCCGGGCGGGCGGCGCGGGTCCCGGCGGCGGCGTGGCCGGTCCTGTGCGTGGGTGGAGGTGGCGCCCGCGGCCCGCGCGCGGGCGGTGCGCGCCGGTCGGGCGCCCGCAGCGGGTCGGGACACGCGGGACGTGGGGTGCGGGAGGTTCAGAGGGAGCCGCCGCGGACGAACGACGTCCGCAGCCGGTACCGGTCTCCCCGGTAGGTGATGGTGGTGACGAGCACGGTCCTGCCGCTCGCGTCCGCCATGGACTGCTGCATCACGAGGACCGGGTCGCCCGGCGCGAGCCCGAGGTGCTCGGCGAGCTCCCCGGGGCAGCCCCTGGCCTCGATCATCGACTCGGCGTTGACCGGTTCGCACCCGGCCGCCGTCAGCTCGGCGAGCATCGACGAGCGGGTGAAGTCGGCCTCCGTCAGATGCGGCGCCAGGTGCAGCACCACCCGCGAGGCGTCGATGCCGATGGGCAGGTCGTCGAGGCAGCGCACCCGGTCGAGGCGGAACAGCTCGGTGCCCGCTGCGACCCCGAACTCGTCGGCCTCGTCCAGGCTCGCGGGGCCCGTCTCGGCGCGCAGCACCCGCGACGACGGCACGAGCCCCTTGCGCAGCGCGGTCTCCGTGAACGATTCGAGGGAGTTGGGCCATTCGCGGTCCGCGCGCTCGGGGCCCTGGGACTCGCCGCGGTCGGCAGGGCCGCGGCCGTGCGGCGCGGCGGGCGTGGGCGCGCCCGCCGCGTACCAGCCGCGGCCGTGCGAGTTGCGCAGCACGCCCTGTTCGCCGAGGTGGGCGAGCGCGCGCCGCAGGGTGACCCGGCTGATGTCGAGCTGCGCGCACAGCTCGCGCTCCGCGGGCAGCCTGCGGCCCTTGGGCAGGGAGCCGTCCCTGACGCGCTGTTCGATGACGGCGGCCGCCCGCACCCAGAGGGGCTCGTGGTGGTCCACGGTGAGGGGCGCCGTGCCTTCTGGCGTCGTGTTCACCGGTTTCCCGTCCTTCCCTGCCGCCGCCGGCGCGCCCGCGCCGCTCCCCGCTCCATCGTCCCACCGGGCGCGCTGTGCGGGGGCTCAGTCACGGCGCACCCCGGCCAGCCGGTCGAAGGCGGCGTCGACGTCCGCGTTGACGCGCTGCCGCGCCGGGTCGGCCTCGTACCACCGGAGTATCTCATCGGCGCCGCGCGCGAACGGGACGGCGGCGGGCAGGCCGGGGGCGAGGCGGTGCAGCTTGCTGTTGTCGTAGACAAGGGAGTGCCGGAAGTCCTCGGTCAGTACGGGCCCCATCCAGGCGATCTCGCGGCCGATGTCCTCACTCGAACGGTGCACGAGCAGCGGCTCGACACCGGCGGCGCGGGCCAGCGCGACATGGATGGCGTCCCAGGTCAGCGGGGTGTCATGGGTGATGTGCAGGGACTCGCCCGTCAGCCGGTCGTCGCCGAGCACCGCGCACAGGGCGCGCGCGAAGTCCCGTGCGTGCAGCAGGTTCCACAGCGAGGTGCCGTCGCCGTGGACGACGGCGGGCAGGCCGCGCCGCCACCGGTCGACGACGGTCCACCCGGCGAGCACCGGCACCACCGTCTCGTCGTAGACGTGCGCCGCCCGCACGATCACCGCGGGGAAGCCGTCGCGGTACGCGGCCTCGACCGCGGTCTCGCACTCCAGCTTCAGCCGCGGGTAGTCGAAGGCGCCGGCGCGGCGCGCCGAGGACTCGTCCACCGGCAGCCGCGGCGCGGGCCGCGCGTACACCGAGCCGGTGGAGATGAACACGTACTGCCCGACCCGGCCGGTGAAGCGGGCCACGTCGGCGGCGACGTGGTCGGGGTGGTAGCCGATGAAGTCGACGACGACGTCGAACGCCTCGTCGCCGAGGACCGCGTCGACCGCGGCCGCCTCGCGCAGGTCGGCGCGGAGCACCCGTACGCCGTCGGGCACCGGGCGTCCGGTGGCGGTGCCGCGGACCAGCACGGTCACCTCGGTGTCGCGGGCGGCGAGTTCGCGCACGACGGCCGCGGAGATCACGCCGGTGCCGCCGAGCAGGAGTACACGCATGGGGGTCACACCTCTCCTGAGGCCAGGCCGCGGCCGACGAGGTGGTCGTAGGCGCGGCCGAGCAGCTCGTACATGTCGTGGTGCGAGCGGTCCATCTCCACGATGTTCCAGCGCACATGCGGGTTGGCGGCCGCGGCCGCGTCGACGTCCACGACGCCGTCGCCGAACGGCACCATGTAGTCGTCCATGCCGCGCGCGGGCCCGTCCTTGAGGTGGACGGACTCCAGGCGCGGGCCGAGCCCGGCGGCGACGGCGGCGGGGTCGGCGCCGCCGGTGTGCGCCCAGTAGGTGTCGAGTTCCAGCACGACCGCGGGGTCGAGCGCGTCGAGCAGCACGTCGTACGCGGTCCTGCCGCCGAACGCGGCGCGGAACTCGGCGAAGTGGTTGTGGTAGCCGACGCGCAGGCCGCGTTCCGCCGCGTTCGCCGCGCCCTCGTTGACCCGGGCGAGGCCGCGCAGCATGGTGGCCTCGTCGGCGAACTCCTCGGGCTCCAGGCTCCATACGAGGGTGTCGGCGCCCGCCTCCTGGTACATGTCGAGGACCGCGGCCGCCTTCTCCCCCGCGGGGAACGGCGCGTGTGCGCTGCACAGCACGAGGCCCAGCGCGGCGAGCCGGTCGCGGACCGCGCCGGGCGCGTGCCCGTACAGGCTGATGGTCTCGACGGCCGGGTAGCCGAGCTCTGCCACCTTCTCCAGCACGCCGAAGAGGTCCAGGGACGCCTGCTCGTGCAGCGACCACAACTGGGCCGCGATCGGCGGCGGTCGGTGCGCGGGCGCGGCGGGCGCCGGGGCGGGCGCGGGCGCGGGCGCGGGGGACGCCGGGCCCGGGGTGTCAGCGGCTGTTGGCCGCGGGGGTGTGGGGGTCATGCGCCGTCGCCTTCCTCGTGCGGTGCGTCGTGGTGGCGGGCCGCGCAAGGACCGATCGTCCTGGCGTTGCCGAGCGGCCAGCGGGTCGACCAACTCGCCACCTCCGCCTCGTCGTCGAGCCCGGCGGCCCACAGCACGGCCTGCCGGACCAGCTGCCGGAAGCCGGGGTTGCCCCAGGCGCGCGGGTCGTGCCCGAGCGCGCTGTAGCAGACCCGGCCCGCGCCGTGCTCGCGCACGTACACCACCGGCTCGGCCGTGCCCTCTGGGGTGCGGCGCTCGGCCAGCACGCGGATGTCGTCCGCGTACTCCAGCAGGTAGTACTCGTCGTCGATGGCGAAGTCCGCGAGGTACCGGGTGACCGGGTGGCCGGCCGTGACGCGCACGTCGAAGCGGCCCTCCGAGCCGTGGCTGCCGTGCGAGAGGTACCGGGAGCCGATCAGCCGGTGCGCGGCGGCGTCGGCGCCGAGGCCGCCGGGGCCGAAGCCGAAGAGGTTGCTGGCGTGCAGCGCCACCACGCCCTTGCCCGCGGCGACCAGGTCGGACAGGGCGCGCTGCTGGGCGGGCGCGAACACCGTGGACGAGCGGTACAGCACGTACACGTCGGCCTCGGCCGTCGCGGGCAGCGGGTCGGTGAAGCGGTCGAGGCCGACCGCGCGCCCCGCGGGAATGCCGGCCTCCGCGACGATCTCCTGGAGCGCCAGGGCCGCGCCGATCAGGTCGTGGTGGAGGTCGGTGCCCTCCACCACGACCAGGGCCGAGGCTGAGCCTCGCAGTTTCATCGGGGTCCTCCCGCTCCTCTCGTACGCGCGGCGGCCCGTCCTGCGCCGCACGGCGCGGCGGGAACCCGGCCCTCGGGGCCGCCCGTCATGACTTCTTCGCGGACTGCGCGTACTCGCGCGCCATCTGGTCACCGCCGTTCTGCTTCCATGTGCGCACGGCGTCCTTCAGGGACGAGGCGGGCGCCCTGCCGAACGCGACGGCCTTCATCGCGTCCTGCATGTGCTGGGTGAGCGCGGCGCCCTTGGTGTCCTTCGTCGGCGAGTACAGGTGCACGGCCGGGTTCTTCAGGAACATCGGCGCGACCTTCATCTGCCAGTCCCAGTTGGCCTTGTCGACGCCGGGCGCGCCCTGCGGGTAGCAGAGGGTCTGCGGGCCGCCGACCGTGAACTGGATGCTCAGGTCCTGCTCGCGCTGGCCCCGGTCGGTGACGACGGGCACCCCCTTCTGGAGGGTGTAGTCCGTGCCCTTCTGCCCGTAGTTGATGACGAAGGACTCCTTGCTGCCGAACGGCGCCGCCAGGTAGTCCATGGCCCGCAGGAAGCGCTCGACCCGGGCCTTCGGCGCGCTCTTCTTGATCATGGTGACGGCGTAGGCGCCGGAGTTCTCCCAGTACAGCGGCTTCCCGCCGTCCTTCTCGAACGGGACCATCATCCCGAACTGCAGGTCGCGGTCGGTGGCGACGATCCCGTAGGCGCGGTTGCCCTCCTCCATCAGGACGAGCCTGCCCGCGCGGAACAGCGAGTCGTGCTGCGTCTTGCTCATGGTGGGGGCGTCCGGGTGGAAGTACCCGGCCTTGAACAGCTTCCCTATCGCGTCGATGGACGGGATGAACTGCTCGTGCTCGTAGGAGGAGACGAAGGAGCCGTCGCCGCGCCGCGTCCACTGGTTGGGGACGCCGAACATCATCATCATGGTGTTGGCGAGCGCGACACCGCTGTCGGTGCCGCCGAACGCGTAGACGCCGGCCCGGTGGTCGGTGACGGCCTTCGCGAGGGCCGTGAACTCCGCCAGGTTCTTCGGCGCCGGGTCGGCGCCCGCCCGCTCGACGACGTCGGTCTTGGTGTAGATCAGGGTCTCGAAGACCGGGTCGGAGCGCGGCACCCCGTAGATCCGCCCGTCGAAGTAGCCGTTGGCCCAGCCGCTCTCCTGGATGCCCGCGAGGTTGGGGTACTTCTTCACCGCGTCGCCCGACAGGTGCTCGCTCAGGTCAGTGAACTCGCTCTGCGCGAGCTGCGGGAGGCGCGAGAGGGGCACGTACATCGGGACCGAGACGACCTCGGGCAGGTCGTTGCCCGCGACCAGCGCGGGGAACTTGGTCTGGAAGTCGCCCGAAGGGATCAGCGTCCCCTTGATGTCGAGGTTCATCTCCTTGTTCAGGAGCTGCCAGTAGGCGTTCTGCGAGACGGGCGGCGCGGGCTGGCCGTACGTCATCGCGAGGAACTCGAAGTCCTTGCCGTCGCCGACCTCGGTGTGCACACTGCGCGCCCCGTCGAGCGGGAACGACGCATAGACGTCCATCACACCGGCCGCGTTGCCCGGGTAGGTGGGCTTCGGCGCGTTCGGGCGCACGTATGTGGGCATCGGCACGGACGAGCCGGTGCCCGGCGCGCTGCCGGAGCCGCCCGAGCCGCCGTCGCCGCAGGCGGTCAGGGTGGACAGGGCGCCGGCACCCGCGGCGGCGATCGCGGCGCCCTTGAGCAGGCTGCGCCTGCTGAGCTGCGGAAGCTGGGAACGAGTCATGTCACTCCGTGGAGGAGGGGGCGTGAACCTGCGGTTCAGCCCTTGATGGCCCCGGTGAGCATCCCCTTGGACATGTGCTTCGAGAGGAAGGGGTAGGCGCACAGGATCGGGATGGTGGCGATGACGACGAGCGCCATCTGGACGGACTGCGCGGGCGGGGCGGCCTGGCTGGGGAGGGTGCTCGACGTGGTGGTGACGCTGTTCTGGAGGACGAACGAGCGCATCACCAGCTGGAGGGGCCACTTGCTGGTGTCGTTGAGGTACAGCAGCGGGCCGAAGTAGTTGTTCCAGTAGCCGACCGCGATGAACAGGCCGACCACCGCGATCACCGCCTTCGACAGCGGCAGCGCGACGGAGAAGAAGATCCGCCACTCCCCCGCGCCGTCGATGCGCGCCGCGTCGAAGAGTTCCCGCGGGATGTTCTGGATGAAGCCGCGCACGATCACGATGTTGAAGGCGCTCACCGCCGTGGGGATGATCAACGCCCAGTAGCTGCCCAGCAGATGGGTCTGCTTGACCATCAGGTACACGGGGATGATGCCCGGCGCGAACAGCAGGGTGATCAGGACGTACGAGAGCAGCCCGCGCTGGAAGAGGCTGCCGCGCCGGCTCAGCCCGTATGCGGCGAGGACGGTGCACAGCAGGCTGAAGGCGGTGCCGACGGCGGTGACCAGCACACTGATCACGATCGACCGGCCGACCTGCGTGCCGTCGAACACCTCGCGGTACGCCTCGAACGACACGGAGTCGGGCCACAGCACGTAGCCGCCGTTGGCGTTGATCTGCTTGGAGGTGGCGAGGCTCGTGGAGACGACGGTCAGGAAGGGGAAGACGACGACGCCGCAGATCAGCAGCAGCGCGAGCCCGCGCAGCGCGATCCCCACCGGCTTCGGCCTGCCCAGCCACGCGGGGCGGGCGTAACTGCTGCTCATCGCTGGTAGATCCCTTCCTCGCCGAGGCGGTGCGCCAGCTTGTTGGCCGCGAGTACGAGCAGCAGGCTGACGACGCCCTTGAGCAGGCCCGCGGCGGTGGCCACGCCCCAGTTCCCGTCGACGACTCCGTTGAAGTAGACGTAGGTGTCGAGGACTTCGGCGGCGCCCGGGCCGACGGCGTCGCGCTGGAGGAGGATCTGCTCGAAGCCGACGGTGAGCGAGTCGCCGAGGCGCAGGATGAGCATCAGCACGATGATCGGCCGCATGCCGGGCAGGGTGACGTGCCAGAAGCGGCCCCAGGCGCCCGCGCCGTCCACGGTGGCGGACTCGTAGAGCTGGGAGTCGATGGCGGCGATTGCGGCGAGGAAGATGATCGTCCCCCAGCCCGCGTCCTTCCAGATGCCCTGCGCGGTCAGCAGCAGCTTGAAGGTGGAGGGGTCCGACATGATGTCGAGGCCCTTGTGGCCGTGGGTGGCGAGGATCCGGCTGATGACGCCGCCGCCGCCGAGCACCTGCTGGAACAGCGCGACGATGATGACCCACGACAGGAAGTGCGGCAGGTAGATCACCGACTGCACGAACTTCTTCGCCATCGGCATGGCCACCGCGTTGAACAGCACGGCGAGCAGGATCGGCACCGGGAAGAAGAGGACCAGCTGGAGGAAGGTGATCTGGAAGGTGTTGGACAGCGCCGACCAGAAGGCCGAGTCCTGGAAGAGCGCGGTGAAGTTGTCCCAGCCGACCCACTGGGAGTGGGTGAAGCCGAGGAACGGCACGTAGTCCATCCACGCGACGACGCTGCCGAGCAGTGGCACATAGGTGAAGAGCAGCAGGACGATGACCGCGGGCGCGGCCATGAACAGCAGCGGGGAGTCCTGCCGCAGCCGTGTGAGGAACGACCTGGTCCGGCGGGCGGGCGGTTCGTGGGTCGCGGGTGCGTCCGGGGGGTTCGGGGAGCGGCGGCCACCCCCGAGTGATCTCAGAGCCCGGGGCAGCGCTTGGTTGACGGCCATGCGCACCTCTCATCGCGTCTCGTCGCGTCATGGGCGCGCCGGACTGATCAGACAACCGAAAGAATGCGGGGACCGTACCAGTTGAACCAAAGCAATACAACACGTAACGTCAACGCAACCCGAGAACACCACATGAGCCAGAGCCGATCCGGCAGCAGCGCTCAACTCATCGCGTCACAGGGCTTGATGAGCCCAGGAAATCCCTGCTATAAGGCGTATTCGGGCCTCGTGCTGCCACCCGGTCCGCCCCTCGAAGCGCCGGTCGGGGAATTGTCTACAACAGACCACCCAATACCACTCTTGTTCCGGAGGAGTCCCGCACGATGGCGACGATCCTGACCAACCACATCGGCTACAACACGGCCGGCAGCAAGAAGGCGGTCATCCTGCTCCCCGGCCCCCTGCCGGCGGGCGCCGAGGCCGCGGGGGCCGACCCGGGCGCCGAAGGGGCGGGCGCCGCACGGCTGGTGGGCGAGGGCGTCGACACACCGCTCGCCGTCGGGCCCCGGCAGGCCGTCGACCGCTGGTCGGTGGGGACTTTCCGGGTGATCGACTTCAGCGAGGTGCGCACCGAGGGCGTCTTCCGCGTCGTCTGCGGCGACGCGGCCTCCGAGCCCTTCCGCATCGGGGAGCGCGTGCTCCAGCAGAGCACGCTCTCCGACATCCTCTACTACTTCAAGTCCGTGCGATCGAGCGGCGCGATCGACCGCAAGGACCGCACCGCCCGCTTCTACCGCGACGACTCGGGACGCACGGTCGACGCGCGCGGCGGCTGGCTCGACGCCTCGGGCGACTACAGCAAGTTCCTCAGCCACCTCAACTACACGCGCATGATGAACCCGCAGCAACTTCCGCTCTGTGCCTGGGCGTTCATGGAGGCGCGGGACACCCTGACGCGCCGGACCCCGCAGCTGCTGAAGGCGCTCGGCGACCGGCTGCGCGACGAAGCCCTGTTCGGCGCCGACTTCCTGGTGCGCTTCCAGTCGCCCGAGGGCCACTTCTACACCGCGATCTTCGACGCGCTCACCAAGGACCTTCAGGAGCGCGTCATCAACGCGCCCCTCCAGGACTCCGTGCGCACCCAGCGCTGGCAGGCCGCCTACCGGCAGGGCGGCGGCTTCGCCATCGCCGCGCTCGCCCGCGCCGCCACCCTCGACGACCACGGCGACTTCACCTCAGCCGACTACCTCGCGGCGGCCCGCCGCGGCTTCGACCACCTGGAGGAGCACAACAAGGAGTACCTGTACGACGGCGAGGAGTCCGTCATCGACGACTACTGCGCGCTCATGGCCGCCGTCGAACTGGTCCGCGCCACCCCGGGCGGCGACCCGGTGCCGGCGGCGGCCGCCGACCGCCGTGCCCGGCAGCTCATGGACCGCCGCACCGACTCGGGCCGCGGCTTCCACTACCTGGTCGGCGACGTCGAGGGCAGGCCCTACTTCCACGCGGCCGAGTCGGGGCTGCCCGCCGTCGCGCTGCTGCGCTACGCCGAGGTGTGCGCGGGCTCCCCGCTCGCGGCCGAGGCGCGCCGCACCGCGCTGGCCCTGCTGCGGGACGCGGCCCGCCTCGCCGACGAGGTCGCCAACCCCTTCGGCTGCGCACGGCAGTTCGTGCAGCCGACCGGCGCCGAGCCGCGCACGAGCTTCTTCTTCCCGCACGACAACGAGACCGGCTACTGGTGGCAGGGCCAGAACGCCGACATCTGCTCCGTCGCCTACGCCGCCTTCCTCGGCTCCGGGCAGCAGGAGTGCGACGACGCGCTGCGCGAGCGGCTGTGCAGGCTCGCCGAGGACCAGCTGCACTGGGTGACGGGCCTCAACCCGTTCGACTCCTCGATGATCAAGGGCGTGGGCCGCAACAACGTCGAGTACAAGCCGGACTACCCCAACGTCCCCGGCGGCATCCTCAACGGGATCACCGGCGGCTTCGAGGACGAGCGCGACATCGCCTTCATGCCGGAGCACCACCGCGCCACCGGCAACGGCTGGCGGTGGACCGAGCAGTGGATCCCGCACTCGGCGTGGTTCCTGCTGGCGATGTCGGCGGCGCGCTGACCGCCCGCGCCGCCTGCACCGCCCGCGCCGCCTGCCCGGCGAGCAGTGCCGCGAGCGCACCGGGCGCCGAGAGGAACGGCGCGTGGTCGCAGTCGAGTTCGGCGCTCTCGGCGGCCTCGGCCGCGCAGGCGCGCTGCGCCTCGACCCGTACAGTGCGATCCCGCGCGCACACCACGTACAGCGTCGGGCGGTGCAGCCAGGCGGGGTCGGCGAGCGGCTCCGCGGGCACCGCGCTCCACATCGGGCGCCAGCCGCGGACCGCCGCGTCGGCGAGGACCGCGGGCGAGGCGGAGTACAGCACGTCACGCGCCTCAGGCCGCAGCACGACGGCCCCGTCCGCGCGCACGGCGCAGGCGGCGCGGTAGGCAAAGTGGCCCCAGCGCGGGGTCAGTTCGGCGGGCGAGCGCCCCGGCAGCGGCATCCTGGCCGCGACATAGACGAGGCGGTCGGCGCCGTGGCCGCCCGCCGAGACCGGCAGGCCGCCGTAGCTGTGCGCGACGAGCACCACGGGCCTGCCGCCGGCCGCCGCGCGGCGCACGGCCTCGCGCACCGCGGCCGTGTCGTCGTCGTACGAGGTCAGCGGCAGGTCCACGGCGTGCGCGCGCACCCCGCGCAGGGCGAGCAGCCGCACGACCTGCGCCCAGCAGCCGCCGTCGTGGTGTGCGCCGTGCACCAGCACGACGACCGGCTCGGGCGGCGGCTCAGCCACGGCCCCGCTCCCCGCCGGTGGGGCCCTGCGGGTACGGCTCCGGCGGCACGGGCCGGTTGTTGAGGTCGACGGAGAGGAAGACGTCGTTGGCGACAGGGTGGCGCAGCTCCTCGGCGAGCTGCCCGAGCAGCCCCGCCGTGCGCGCGAGCAGCGCGAAGCCGCGCAGGAGTTGCAGGGGCAGGCCGAGGTCGGCGAGGGCGGCGCCGCACACGCCCGCGCCGTTGAGGGGCAGCGTCCTGCCCAGGACGCGCGGGTGGACCCGGCCGATCGCCGCGAACAGCTCCAGATGCGGCCCGAACTCGCCCTCCGCGCGGGCGATCTCCATCAGGCGCGGGGTGCGCGGGTCGCCCTGCTTGTGCACGTGGTGGCCGAGGCCCGGCACGAGGGCGCCGCTCTCGCGGCGGGCGGCGACCGCGGCGAGCGCCAGCGCGTCCCACTCCGCGTCGTCTGCGGGCAGCCGCCCCTCGTGCGCGGCGAGCACCTCGTGCAGGAAGAGGCCGGTGTCCTCGGTGACGCCGAGGAAGCGGGAGCCGCCGCCGAGCAGGCCCGCGGCGAGCGCGCCCTGCACCGAGTCGGGCGCCGACAGGTAGGTGAGCCGGGTGACGATCGCGGTCGGTGTGAAGCCGTGGTCGGCCAGCGCCGCGAGTACCGCCTCGAACACCCGGGTCTGGCCCGGCGTGGGACGGCGCTGCGCGGCCAGCCAGAACGCCAGCTCGCCGAAGCCTACTTCGCCCATCACGTCCGCGGCGAGGTCCTGTCCGAGCAGGGTGATCGCGGTGGGCGATGCGGCGCCGAGCGCGGTGGGGTATCCGCCGTCCCGGCCCTGCGGCCGCGTCTGTTCACCGGTCATACGGGACTCCTTCGGTTCTGCGGGCACGCGCGGGTCCGCGCCGTGCGGGCGGGCGCCGTGCGGGCGTCGGACGCTCACGCGGTGGCGTCGGGGGCGTGCGGTGCGGCGAGCCAGGCGCGCAGCTCGGCGCCGTGCTCGTCGAGTTCGGGCGGCGGCAGCTCGTAGCGCGGGGGTGTGGCGGAGAAGGTGATCGGGTGCCGGGTCGTGGGCAGCGCGCGCTCGCCCTCGCCCACCTCGACCACCGGGTCGAGGCCGAAGCGCTCCGCCATCGCGAAGCCGCCGTCGATGGTGTTGATCGGGCCGCACGGCACCCCGGCGGCCACCAGCAGGTCGAACCACTCCTGCGCGCCGCGCGCCGCAAGCAGCTCCACCAGGACGGGCCGCAGCGCGTCGCGGTGTGCGGTGCGGTCGGCGTTGTGCGCGAAGCGCGGGTCGTCCGCGAGTCCCGGGCGGCCGAGCACCTCGCACAACGCCCTGAACTGCCCGTCGTTGGCGGCCGTCACGATCAGCTCCCGGTCGGCGGTCGGCAGCGGCTCGTACGGGAAGACGCTGGGGTGCGCGTTGCCCATGCGGTACGGCACCGTGCCGCCCGCCACGTACGCGGACGAGTGGTTGACCAGGCCGGTCAGCGCGGACGACAGGAGGTTGACCTCCACGTGCTGGCCGCGGCCCGTGGCGTCGCGGTGCCGCAGCGCGGCGAGGATGCCGATGACGGCGTGGTTGCCCGCCATCACGTCGAAGACGGAGATGCCCGCGCGGTAGGCGGGGCCCTCCGGGTCGCCGGTGAGGCTCATCAGGCCGGAGACGGCCTGCACCATCAGGTCGTACCCCGGCACATGGGCGCCCGCGCCCGAGCCGAAGCCGCTGATGGAGGCGTAGACGACGCCGGGGTTCCCGGCGGCGACCGCCGCGTGGTCCAGGCCGAACCGCGCCATGCCGCCCGGCTTCAGGTTCTCGATCAGCACGTCGGCGCGGCGGGCCAGTTCGCGCGCGGCGGCCAGGTCGTCCGGGTCGCGCAGGTCGAGCGCGATCGACCGCTTGCCCCGGTTCACGCCGAGGTAGTACGTGGACACCCCGCCGCGCACCGGCGGCCGCCAGGCGCGGGTCTCGTCGCCCGCAGGGCCCTCGACCTTGACGACGGTGGCGCCCAGGTCGGCGAGGAGCATCGTCGCGTAGGGGCCCGCGAGCACCCGGGAGAAGTCGGCGACGAGCAGCCCGGCGAGCGGCGCCCCGCCCGGCCCCTGCACGCGCGGCCCCGCGCCGTCGGACCCCGCGCCCGTCCCGCCCTCCGCCATGCCGGCCCCGCCTCTCGTCTTCGCGCCCCGGCACCTCGACCGCGTCCGCATACCGGTCAGGTGTCCGCACCCGCCCCGATGGGACACCGCAGACGCCCCGGACGTCAAGCACACCCGGCGCGGCGGCACCCCTGAGGCACCGAGGGCCCGGGGGGCGCTCGCGTCGAACGCGCCCGCGCAGGGCGGGGGTCAGGCGCCGCTCGGTTCCAGGGTCGCGTGGGGTACGGCGGCCAGGCGCGCGAGGTCCGTGCCGATCTCGCCCGCCGTCTGGAGCAGCAGCGGCAGGTGGTGGCCGACCAGGTGCTCGACGGAGGTCTCGGCGGCGTGCGCGTTCACGTTGAGCGCGGCGATCACCCGGCCCTCGCCGTCCCGCAGCGGCACCGAGACCGACCTGATGCCGGGCGCCAGTTCCTCGTCGGCGAGCGCCCACCCCCGCGCCCGCACCTCCCGCAGCTCGGCCGCGAGCTGCTCGTCCGGCAGGTTCCTGGCCGGCACCACCCCGGCGCGGGACGGCTCGCCGAGCGCCGCGGCCAGCTCACCCGGGCCGAGCGCGGCGAGCAGCACCTTGCCGAGCGAGGTCGCGGGCGCGGGGAAGCGGGTGCCGATCTGGACGGCGAGCGTCACGATCTTCGGGACAGCGACCCGCGCCACGTAGACGATGTCGCCGCCGTCGAGCCGGGCGGCGGAGCAGGACTCGCCGGTCCGCGCCACCAGCCGCTCCATGTGCGGCCTCGCCACCTCCCACAGGCCGGTGGAGCGCACGTACGCGACACCGAGGTCGAGCACCCGGGGCGTCAGCGCGTACCGCAGGGCGCCCGGGTCGCCCGAGGAGCGCACGTACCCCAGCTCCTGGAGGGTCAGCAGGATCCTGCGGGCGGTCGGCCGCGCGAGCCCCGCCGTCTGGGCGACCTGGCTGAGCGACATCTCGGGGCGGTCGGCCGAGAAGGCCGTGATGACGTCGAGCCCGCGGGCCAGCGCCTCGATGAAGTCGGGCGTGGTCGCCTTGCGCGGCATGGGGCGGCTCCTCTCGGCGTACGGGCGGCCCGCCGGTGCGCGAGTGCGCGGCGGAACCTTGACAACGTACCCGACAGGGAGAATCGTCGACCCGCCCGACCGCAGGCCGGACACTCGTCCGGCGCACGCAACCGAGGGAGCGACGATGCCCCAGGCCCTGCCGAGCCGCCTGCACCACAACGCCTATGTGACGACCGACCAGGAGGCGACGCGGGCCTTCTACGAGGACCTCGTCGGCCTGCCGCTCATCGCGACGTGGAAGGAGGCGGACGAGCTGTTCGGCAAGGTCCGCACGTACTGCCACACGTTCTACGGGCTCGGGGACGGCAGCGCGCTCGCGTTCTTCCAGTTCGCCGAGGAGTCCGACCAGCGGGAGTTCGGGCCGAGGATGCCGCACTCGCCGTTCCAGCACATCGCCGTCAAGGTCACGGCCGAGGTCCAGGACGCCATCGCGCAGCGGCTGGAGGACGCCGGGTGGCTCCCCGACGAGACATACGTGCTGGAGCACGGCTACTGCCGCTCGCTGTACACCCAGGACCCCAACGGCCTGCTCCTGGAGTTCACCCGCGACGCCCCCGGCATCGAGGAGACGGACGCCGAGCGCAGGCGCACCGCCCGCGAGGACCTGCGGTCCTGGCTCGCGGGCGACCACACCAGCAACAACACCTACCGCTGAGCGCGCCGCCGCACCCGCGGGACCCGGCCGCCCGGCCGGGAGGCCCCGGACCGCCGGGCCACCGGACCGCCTGGCCGGGAAATGCCGACCGGCCGGACCGCTGGGTGCGGTCCGGCCGGTGCGCCGCCCGGGCGGCGTGCGGTGTACGGGGTCAGGCCTGCGTACGGTTCCGGCGGCGGGTGAAGACCACGGCACCGGCGCCGATCACGACGAGCGCGGCCCCCGCGGCGACGAACGTCGTGGTCTGCGAGCTGTCGCTACCGGTCTCCGCCAGGGTCGGCGTGCTCGACACCGGCTGGGCGACCGGCGAACCTGACGGCTGCACCGGGGTGCCGCCCGCCGGCGCGCTGCTGCTCGGCACGGGCGAAGAGGGGCTCGGGGACGAGGAGTCCGACGGCGAGGTGGACGGGCTCGACGAGTCGCTCGGCGACGGCGAGGTGCTGTCGGGGGGCGTCGTCGGCGGGGTGGTCGGCGGCGTCGTGGGCGGGGTGGTGGGCGGGGTGGAGCCGCCGCCCTCCTCGCACTTGTCGTACGCGCCGTTCCACGCCGTGATCAGGTTCTCCGGCGTGGAGACGTTCGGGAAGTGCGGCAGGGCGCCGCTCTTGCCGTCGTAGACCTTGTTGTTGCCGTACAGGTCGATCTGGCCGAAGCAGACCGACGTGTCGACGCCCTTGACCTGGAGCGTGACCGTGTCGGTCTTGCTCGACAGGGTGCCCTGGTCGACGCCGAGGAACGACTGGTTGCCCGAGGTCTCCCAGGTCGGCCCGTCGGTCTTGTAGGCGGCGAGCGAGATCGGGTACTCGCAGCCCTTGGTGACACGGCCGTCGAGCTTGGCCTCGATGCTCTCGGGCGCGCTGCCGAGCATGCCGTTCTGCTGCCAGGTCTTGCCGCCGTCGGTGGAGAACTTCAGCTGCACGGAGCTGCAGTGGCCGCCACCGTTGTCGCCGCCGCGGCCGTGGGCCGACGCGGTGCCCACACCGGCAAGCGTCAGCGCCGCGGCCATGGAACCCACTCCGGCGGCACCTATCAGACGTCTCGCGAATGAACTCTGCACTTCGGTACTCCTGAATACGTGGCGGTGACGGGTTCCGAGCAGTGCTCACGTGCCCAGCACGCCGTGCCGCGGGCCTTTGCGACGCGCGCGTCGACGAGGAGCTGCCGCCGCCGAGGTAGTTGGTGTCCGTGCCTGATGGCCGGGGCACTGAGTATGCCGCACCGACACGCACGTGACACAAGTGGCCTGGGCAAAACACACCAGCACTAGAGGGTGTTGCAGCAAAGCTGTGACACAAGGAGGAGTGCAAGAGGAGCAAAAGCCGCACAAGGAGTAAGGCGCCATCTCCACCTGCACAAGCGGAACTTCAAACTCCGGGCAGCGGGTCCCGCAGGTGTGGCCGCGCGGCGAGACCCATCGGGCCGCGCCTTCCCCCACGTTCGCCCGCACAGCCGACGACCCGTGCGGAACTGCCGCCTCCGGAACCGGCCCTGCGGAACCCGGCCGCCACCAATCCGCCACAGCTCCACCACACCGGCCAGACGGCCGCCCGGCGCCCGGCCCCGGCCACCCGGAACGCACCCCCACCACCGCCCGCACCCGGTCGCCCCGCGCACTCCCCGCAGACCCCGGCGCCGCCCACGGGCCCACCGCCCGCCGCGCCCGCGCCGCGCCAACTCGGCGTCGGAACAAACTACTTGATCCTTTGACAGAACCGTTGACGGCCGGGCCGCAACCGGAATATAAACAGTCGCCCCGCTGAGAGCGCTCTCAGAAACGTCCGGTGCGAGCGTGCGCGGCAGGGCGAGGCTCCGACGCCCCCCACTCCCGTGAGGAGACACCATGTCGAGCAGCACCGCGCTGGTGCACAGACCCCCCGCCCGCCTCCGCCCCAGACCCCTGGTGGCCCTTCCCGTCCTGGTCGCGCTCCTCGCGGCCTGCCTCTTCGCCCTCACCCAGGCCCCGCAGGCGCACGCGGCGGGCACCCTGCTCTCGCAGGGCAGGGCCGCCACCGCCTCGTCCACCGAGGCGCCCGGCACGCCCGCGTCCGCCGCGGTCGACGGCGACACCGGCACCCGCTGGTCGAGCGGCTTCTCCGACCCGCAGTGGCTCCAGGTCGACCTGGGCTCCACCGCGCAGCTCAGCCAGGTCGTGCTCCACTGGGAGGCCGCGTACGCGACCGCCTTCCAGATCCAGACGTCCGACAACGGCACCACCTGGACGACGGTCTACTCCACCACCAACGCCACCGGCGGCGTGCAGACCCTCGACGTCAGCGGCTCGGGCCGCTACGTCCGGATGTACGGCACCAAGCGGGCCACCCCGTACGGCTACTCGCTCTACGAGTTCCAGGTGTACGGCACCGGCGACTCGGGCGGCACGAACCCGCCGGGCGGCACCAACCCGCCGGGCGACGCGTTCTGGGGCGACACCAGCACCATCCCGCCCGCCCACAACATGATCATGGTGAAGGTGCTCAACCGCACCAACGGGGCCTACCCGGACAGCCAGGTCTACTGGAGCTTCAACGGGCAGACCCACTCCATCGCGGAGCAGCCCTACCTCGACATGCCGGCCAACTCGTCGGGCCGCATGTACTTCTACGTCGGCTCGCCCACCAGCCAGTACCAGGACTTCATCGAATTCACCGTCGGCGGCGGCGTCTTCAACGGCAACACCACCCGCGTCGACGCGTGGGCGCTGCCGCTCGCGATGCGGCTGCACGCGACCGACGGGTACGACGTCCAGGTCGGCGACAGCCAGGCGCTGTTCAACGAGCCGCGCGACCAGGTCTTCCAGGACTTCGTGAGCGCCGTGCCGCAGCAGTTCCAGGTGCTGGCCCGCACCCAGGCCCCGTACCGGATCATCGCCCCCGGCAGCGACCCGAGCTTCCAGCCGGGCGGCGTGAACGCCAACTACTTCACCGCGTACGCGCAGTCCGTCGGCGTGAACGAGACCACCCAGTACATCTTCGGCTGCGCCGGCTCCATGGGCGGCAACCCCGACATGTGCGCGGCACTCAACCGGCACGTGGCGCAGCTGCCCGCGTCCCAGCAGTCGGACCCGAGCCAGTACTACAAGGCGGGCCCGGCCAACTACTACGCGAAGTTCTGGCACGACCACGCCATCAACGGCCTCGCGTACGGCTTCCCGTACGACGACGTGGCCGGCCAGTCCTCGTACATCTCGCACGGCAACGCGCAGTGGCTGGAGGTCGCGGTCGGCTTCTGAGCCCGCCGCTCCCCGCCCCCGGGCGGCTGCCCGCGTCCCGGCCGGGGCGCGGGCAGCCGCGGCCGTGCGGGACAATCGGCCCATGAACGGCTCCCGCCCCACCGGCCACCGCGGCACCGCACGGACCCCGGAACCCGCCCCTGCGCGCTCCCCCAAGGACACCTTCATCACCGTCTACGGGCGGATGCCGGTGCTCGAAGTGCTCCAGGACCGCGAGCTGCGGGTGGACAAGCTGGTCGTGGCGGACAACGCGCGCGGCGACAACCTCGACCGGATCCTGCGGCTCGCCGCGCGGCGCGAGGTGCCCGTCAGGTCCGCGACCGCGCACCGGGTGAAGGTGCTCGCCGGCAACGGCAAGCACGACCAGGGGATCATCGCCGACGTGGTGGCGCCGCGGATGGCGCCGCTCGCCGAGTTCCTCGACCGCCCGGCGAGGGAGCGCGCCGCGCAGGGGCGGGGCGTCCTGGTGCTCGACGGCGTCAACAACCCGTCCAACGTGGGCATGATCCTGCGCACGGCGACGGCCGCGGGCGTCGCGGGCGTGGTACTGCCCCGGGTGGGCTCGCCCGGCGTGGATCCGCTGGTGATCAAGGCCTCGGCGGGCGTCGCCTTCCACGCGCCGATCCTGCGCTGCCGCACGGCCGCGGAGGCCCTCGAAGCGCTCTCCGGCGCCGGGTACAGGACCTACGGCCTCTCCGGCGCGGCCCGCGGCTCGCTCTACACCGAACGCCTCCCTGACGACGTGGCGTTCGTCCTCGGCAACGAGACCGAGGGCATCTCGCCCGAGGCGGACCGCTGGGTCGACAGGTCCCTGCGCATCCCGATGGCGGGCGGCGTCGAGTCGCTCAACGTGTCGAGCGCCGCGGCGGTGCTCTGCTTCGACCTGGTGCGCAGGGCGGAGGAGCGCGAGGCGGCCGCAGGGGGCAGGCGCCGCTGAGTCCGAGGCCGCCGGGCACCGCTCGTTCGGGCCAGTTGTCCACGACAGGCCCCCGCCGCCGCTGCCTTGTTGGTGTAATGGCCGGGGAGCAGCCGTAGAGGGCGGAGAGGCGGCCATGGGCTGGAGCACGGACGAGTTCGGCAGGTCCCACGAGGGCAGGCCGGGCGCGCTACTCGCCGACGGCACGGAGCCGAAGCCGGTCTACGTGGACCTCGGCAGCAGCAGCAACATGCACGAGATCAGCGACTGGTGGGTCTACGACGGCCGCCTGAACAGGCCGCGCGCGAGCGAGGTGCGCGGCGCCTGCTCGTGCGGCTGGCGCGGCGCCGGGCGGTACGCGATCGACTGGGGCGCGCTCGAAGGCGGTGACGCGGACGGGGAGGACCCGTACGACATCGACCTGCCGGGCCCCTACGCGGACTGGGAGCGCCACCTGGACGAGGTCAGGGCGCGTTCCGTGCCGCTGCCCGCCGGGCTCCAGGACCTCATCGACCAGGTCGAATCCCGGCTCGACAGCCTGGTCGACCAGGCACCGCTCGCCGCGCTCAAGGCCGTGGCGGACCTTGAGCGCACGGTCAAGCGGGTGGCGGGCGACGCCGCGTACGCGGTGGAGATGGACGAGCTGTCCTGGGAGACCGTGGGCAAGGCCCTGGGCGTCCCCGAACGCGAGGCCCGCTCCCGCCTCCTGGGCTACGCCCTGCGCCGCAACCACTGACCACGCCCCACCACCCGGCCGCGCCGACCATGGGTGACACCTCGAACGATATCATTTTTGAGGCCATCATGGTATCGTTTCGTGTGCAGTGACATTCCGCGGAAGGAGCCGCCCATGGCCAGGACGGTCATCGATCTCGACGAGGACATGGTCGCCGAGGCCATGCGCATCTTCGGCACCAAGACCAAGGCGAAAGCCGTGCGCCTCGCCATGGAGGACGCCGTCAAGAGGCACCTGCGGCAGGAGTTCTTCGACGCGATGGACGCCGGCGAACTCGACTTCGACGAGATCGTCGAGAGCACCGGCCCCCGTAACGCCGACGGCTCGCTCAAGCGTGACGGAGGCCGCGCCGCCTGATGCAGGACCGCTACCTGATCGACAAGTCCGCACTCGCCCGCTGGACGAAGCCCGCCGTCAAGGAGGTGCTGCGGCCCCTGCACGAGCGCTCTCTGCTCGCGGTGTGCGGGCCCACCGAGTACGAGATGATCCACTCGGCGCGCGACAGGGCCGAGGCCGTCCGCATCAGCACCTGGCTCCACGCCTTCGACTACCTCCCCACCGGCGACGACGTCTTCGCACGCGCCCTCGAAACGCAGCGCCACGCGCTCAACGCGGGCTTCCACCGGGCCCTGTCCCTGCAGGACCTGCTGATCGCCGCCACGGCGGAACTGAACCGGCGCACCGTCCTGCACTACGACGGCGACTTCGACATGATCGCCTCCCTCACAGGACAGTCCGCCGAGTGGGTCGTGCCGCCCGGAAGCGCCGACCACTGATCGACGCCCGCCGTGCGGTCAGGCGTCGGGTGGGGTGGGCGGGTGGGGTGGGCGTTGGGCGGTGAGGTGTTCTCTGAGCAGGGAGACGCCTTCGGGGACGCAGCGTTCGCAGATGAGCAGGTGGTTGGCGCGGTTGCGGGACTGGGCCGCGCGCAGGGCGTCGGCCGCGGTCCGCAGCTCGTGGTCGTCGGGGGCGGCCGCCTTGAGCGCGCGGCGCAGCTGCCGGAGCAGCCGGGTCGTCTCGCGGTGCTCGCGGTTGAACGTGCCGGAGAACCCCGGGCTCACGAACGGCGGTTCCATGGTCGGCCGGACCTCGCTCCGGTAGGCCCCGAGCGGGTCGTCCCCGAAGTCCGCCGCGTACGACATGGCGGCGGTGGCCGCGTCGTAGAGCAGCCTGAGCCGGTCGACGAGCGGGGTGACGCGGCGCCACTCGGCGGCCTCTGCGGCCCGGATCGCCTCGTCGAGCAGGGAGTTCATCAGGGCAAGGAGGAGATGGAAGATCTGGTGGCCGAGGCGCCAGCGCCCGAGCGGCGGCAGCCCGCCGGGTGGGGGCGGCAGCTGCGGCTCCTCCTCGTCGGCGAGGCCCGCGGGCGGCGGGGCAGCGGCGAGGGCGGTGTGGCCGAGCAGGACGAAGCCGGCGAGCAGGTCGGCGCGTTCGCGGTCGCCGAGCCCGGTCGCCGGCAGGTCGGCGAGGAACGCCGACTGGGTGCGCAGCAGGGCGCGCGTCCACAGGCCGGGTTCCGGGCGGGCGCGACCGATCCTGAAGTACGCCTCGTACTCCGCCTCGGCGGGCGTGCCGGGGAAGCGCAGGTCGTCGGGGAGGGCGAGGACGGCCATCGGGTCGCGGTCCTCCGGCGGCGGAACGGCGGTGCCTGTGCCGCCCTCGTACGCAGCCTCGTGCTCAGCCACGGCGGGCCTCCCCCGCGGCAGCGCCCGCCGTCGCAGCGCCGAGGGAGTCGGCGGCGAGCGCCTCGACCCGGGCGTGCAGCCGGTCCAGATACGGCTCCGCCTCGGGCTTCATGAGCACGCTGCGCAGGATGCGGGTCTCCTCCGCGTCGGCGACGGCGTCCGGCCTGCGGGCCGTGAAGGCGGCAGCGCTCACCCGCGACGTGCTCAGGAACACCGCGTCGTCCCCGTCCCGCATGCCCTCCCGCATCATCTCCTCGCTCGCCGCGGCGACCCCGCTGAGCACCGGCGGTGCGCCGTGCCTGTGGTACGTCACGATGTCCAGGTCGGGCGGCTGGTAGAGGTCGAGCCGCGGCGACGCCTCGATCAGCCCGGCCCAGCGCAGCGCCGCCCTGCGGCCGGGCGCGAGCACCCGGCCGAGCCCCTCGCGGGTCAGCGGGAAGAGGCGCAGCGTCAGCCAGAGCGCGGCGGCGGCCGCGCCGGAGCGCGAGCACTCCAGGCTGATCTCGCCCAGGTGGGGCCTGGCCGAGGTGAAGTACGTGTAGGGCGAGTCGTGCCCGTAGAAGCGCCGCACCTCCGGGTCGCGGAAGAGTACGGCGCCGCACCCGTACGGCTGGAGGCCGTGCTTGTGCGGGTCGACGACGACCGAGTCGCAGGACGGCAGGGCGCGCCAGGGCGCCGGGTCGACGAGCGCGCGCCCGGCGGCCGTGCCGCGCCCGGGGGGCCGCCCGGGAGTCTGCCCGGGGCCCTGCTCCGGCTGCGCGAGCAGGGTGAAGAAACCGCCGTACGCCGCGTCCGCGTGCACCCGTACGCCCGCGGGGCGCGTGCGCTCCAGGATGCGGTGGAGCGGGTCGACGGCGCCGAGCCCGGTCGTGCCCATCGTGGCGACGACCGTGCCCACGGCGCCGGTGGACAGCAGCCGTTCGAGCGCGTCGACGTCCATCCTGCCGCGCGCGTCCACCGGGACGGTGTACGCCTCGATGCCCAGCAGGTGGCACATCCGCGCATGCGTGTAGTGGCTCTCCGCACTGAACGCGACGCCCTTGCCCGGGTGGGACTCGCGCGCGACGAACAGCGCCTCCAGGTTGCCGAGCGTGCCGCTGCTCGTGAGATGGCCGAGGTGCTCCCCGTACCCGAACATCGCGGCGAGCTCCTCCACCACCTCCTCCTCAAGCGCCGAGCTGGTCGGACCGCCGTCCCGCGCGTGGTTGTTGGGGTTGACGAGCATCGCCGCGAGATAGCCGGTCACGGCCACGGGGTGCGGGGGCTTCAGCATCTGCCCGGCGTAGCGCGGGTGGAAGAACGGGTAGCTACCGCCGAGGCGTTCGGCCAGCGCGTCGAAGGCGGCCGACAGGTCGGCCTCCGCCACGTCGAGCGCGGGGTGGCCGGGCCCCGGCCCGTGGCCGTCCTGCCACTTCTCGTGCTGCTCGACAGCTCTGCCGAGCCAGTGTGCGAGGTCCATGGTGCGGTCTGTGCTCCTTGGTCGGTGGGATGCCCGGGTGTCAGAGCGCGTCGCCCGCGGCGGCGACGAGCGCGAGGGTGCGGTCGATGTCGGCCTCCGTGCTCGCCGGGTTGATCGTGCAGAGCCGCAGGCAGCGCGCCCCCGCCACCTCGGTGGTGAGCACCATGGCGTCCCCGGTGGCGCACACCGCCGCGCTCACCCGCTCCTGGAAGCCGTCGTCGTGCGCGCAGCCGCCGTCCGGGGCGCGCCCGCCGCGGTGCCGGAAGGTCACGATGCCGAGCGCCGGCGGGGTGACCAGCTCCAGGCCGGGGTGGGCCGCGATGCGCGCGCCCGCGTACTCGGCGAGGTCGAGGCCGTGGTCGACCGCGCGCCTGAACGCCGCGGCGCCGAACGCGGAGAGCGAGAGCCACAGCTTCAACGCCCGCAGCCCGCGCGACTGCTGGGGCCCGTAGTCGTCGAGGTTGACCTCCTCGCCCGTGGCGCGGGCGGGCGCGAGGTAGCCGGTGTCGAGGCGGTGGCGGTCCATCCGGAAGCTCGCGCGGAGCACCGCGGGGTCGCGCACCAGGACGCACCCCGCCTCGTACGGCTGGAACAGCCACTTGTGGGGGTCGACCGTCAGCGAGTCCACCGAGGCGAGCCCCGCGCACTGCTCGCGGCCGCGCGAGGTGAGCGCCGCGGCCGCGCCGTACGCGCCGTCTGCGTGCAGCCAGAGGCCGAACTCTTCGCACACGGCGCTCAGTTCGGGCAGCGGGTCGACCGCGCCCGTGCTCGTGGTGCCCACCGTCGCGACGACGGCGAACGGCCGCAGCCCCGCCGCGAGGTCGGCCACCACGCGCTCGCGCACCGCCCGCGCGTCGAGCCGCAGGCCGGGCCCCGGCGGCAGCGCGCACAGCTGGTCGCGCCCGAAGCCCAGCACGTGCACGGCCCGCGCCACCGACGGGTGGGCCTGGGTCGAGCAGTAGAGCCGCGCACGGGCGAGGTCGCCGCCGAGCCGGTCGTCCCGCGCCGCGGTGAGGGCCGTCAGATTGGCGACCGAGCCGCCGCTGACGAACACCCCGCCGAACGAGCCGGGCAGCCCCAGCAGCCCGGCGAGCCAGCCCAGTGCCGTCAGCTCGATCTGCGTGGGGCCCGAGCCCACCAGCCAGGCGCCGGGCACGCTGAGGAAGGCCGAGGCCAGCGCGTCGGCGAGCACGGCGGGGTAGTTGCCGGTCGTCGGCACGAACGCGAAGCACCGCGGGTGGTCGAACCGCACCCCCTGCGGCAGCACGTCACGCGCCACCCGCTCCACGAGGTCCGCGAGGTCCGCGCCCTCCTCGGGCAGCTCCCGCCCGACCAGTCTCCGCGCCTCGGCCACACCGAGCACGGCGTGCGGCCGCCCCTCCGCGACCCCCAGCAGCCGCTCCACCACCAGGTCGACGACCTGCCGCCCCGCCCGCCGCATCTCCTCGGCGGACAGCGCCAACTCGCCTTGCCTGTAGGGCTTCTGGTCGTCGGGGGCCGTACGCCCAGAGGGCACCGCGCCCACCGTGGCGCGCCCGCCGCTCACGCTGTGCCCGCCGTTCACGCCGCACCCTCCCAGGCGCGGGCCGCGGCGGCGCGCCAGGCCAGGGCCGCCGGGTCGAGGGCCGGGCGTGCCGCGGTGAGCGCGCAGCGGTGCGCGGGGAACTGCAGGAGCACCAGTTCGTCCCCCGCGACCACCCGCCCGGGCGCCGCGTGCGGCCACCACAGCGCCTCGTCTGCGCCGAGCAGCGGCAGCGGCAACGGCCCCGCGGGGTCGGGCCCGTGCGCGGCGCCGTGCGCGTCGAGCCGGTAGCGTCCTGCGGCCGGGACGTCCCGCGCGTGCCCCGCGCGCTCCGCGTGCACCACCAGCTGGCTCAGCCGCGGCACCCGCGCCGCGCTGACCCGGCCGGGCGGCAGCTCGGGCAGCAGGCAGGCGAGGACGTGCAGCCCGAGCGCCGGCAGCAGCCCGGCCGCGTGCTCGGCGGCCTGGCCGAGCGAGGAGACCGTCTGGAAGCGGGGGTTGACCTCGATGCCGAGCATCTCGCCGCCCGCTTCCTGAGATTCGACGAGGTCGAGGCCGAAGACGCCCCGGTAGCCCTGGGCGCGCAGCACCTCGCCCACGGAGAGGGCGGCGGCGCGCGCCCGCGCATAGGTGCCGGGCGGCAGGTCGGCGGGGTCGAGCAGCTGGTTGCCGCAGTGCGTGCCCCACCCGGCGGTCAGCCCCGGCAGGCCCACCAGCTGCTGGGAGACCGCGCCCACGACCGTGCGGTCGCCGCCCACACAGGCGCTGACCGTGAGGGACCTGCCGGGCACCAGCCTGCTCAGCCGCAGGGCGCGCCCCGGCCAGGCGCGCAGCGCCGCCTCCAGGGCGCGCGCGTCGTCGACCCGTACGGTCCCCTGCCCGAGCAGGTTGTTCTCGCGGCGCTGGAGCACCGCCGCGGGCCAGTCGGCGCGCCAGTACGCGGCGGCGGCCGCGCGGTCGCGCGCGGGCACGACGACATGCTCGGGCACCGCGACGCCCGCGGCCCCGAACAGCCCGAGCACCTCGATCTTGTCGGCCGCGCGCGCGGTGACCGCCGGGTCGGGCGCCAGCAGCCGGTGCCCGTGGGCCCGCGCCCAGCGGACCGCGTGGTCCCCGTGCTCGGGCGCGAAGGCCACGGCGCAGGAGCGCCCCGCGGGCCGTGGCCGACCGCCGCGCCCGGGGCCTGGTGCCGCCGCCGTCCGCAGCAGCGGCGACACCGCCACGTGCCGCAGCCAGGGCGCCGGGTAGCCGAACGACGCCGAAAGGAAGGCCGACCGGTCGAGCCACGCCACCCGGTCGACCGACTCGCCGAGCAGGGCGAGCCCTTCGTCCGCCGCGATCCCGTCGAGCCGCACCTCGTCCGGCAGGCCGTCCCGCGCGCCTGCCGGGTCGGCCGCCGTCCGAGCCCCGTACGACGAAGCCATCGCGCCTCCCCCTCTGCCGGCGCCCCTTCGGCCCCGTACCGGGAGAAGTCAGCCACGCCCGCGGCCCGCGGCGCCCCGCGCTCCGCGAATCCCGCCGCCCAAACGCCCGCATCGGCTGAACGCCCCCGCACGCACACACCGCACGGGGACATCCGTTCGCGTCGCGGCCCCGGCCGTGCGCGCGCCCGGCGGGCGGCCCGGCTCAGGCCCCCGCGCCCTCCTCCTGGGGGGCCGCCGCGGCGGTCGGCACGACCAGCATCCTGGTCACCGTCCCGTCGGTGCCCACGACATCGCGCACATGGCGGAAGCCGAGCCGCTCGCACATCGCGAGGCTCGCCCTGTTCTCCGCGCCGACCATGCCGTACGCCTCGGTCAGGCCCAGGTTCTCCGCCGCGTGGCGCAGCAGGGTGCGGACCACCTCGCGGCCGAGGCCGCGGCCCCAGTGGTCCGGGGCGAGCGCGGTGACCAGTTCGTGCCCCGCGACGTTGCCGGTCTTCTTGACCTCGGCGTGGCCGACGTACGCGTCCGCGTGCCACAGGCCCCAGACGTCGAAGAGGCGCCGCGGGTACACCTCGTCCAGGATCGTGCGGAACAGGGCGCGGACCTCGGGCTCGGGCACCAGGTCCTGGCCCATCCAGCGGCAGACCTCCTCGTCGCGCAGCAGCGCCACGAAGTGGTCCTCGTCCTCGGGCCGGTACGGCAGGAACCGCAGGCGCTCGGAGTGCAGTTCTGGGGTCATGGCGTGCTCCTCGGTGTGAACGCGGCGCTGCGGAAGGGGGCGGGGCGGCGGGCGGGCGCCCGCCGCCCCGGGGTGCGGGCGCTCAGGAGCCGGTGTTCTCCATGCGCTCGCGCAGGCTGCGGGGACGCATGTCGGTCCAGACCTCGTCGACGTAGGCGCTGCACTCGGCCTCGGTGCCCTCCTTGCCCACGGGCTCCCAGCCCGCGGGGACCTCGATGTCGACGGGCCACAGCGAGTACTGCTCCTCGTCGTTGCGCAGCACCTGGTAGCGGGTGTTCTCGTCCATGACGTGCTCCTTCGTGATGGGTGGGGTCGCTCGGACGCCGGGGTGGGACAGGGCGGGGGCTGCGGGTCGGGGCGCGCGGCCGCCGGGCAGTGCGGCGCCTGGCCGACGCGCGCGCGCCGGTCACCGCCCGCCCCGCGCGTGCCGGGCGATGTACCGCAGGGCCTGGGCGAACTCCTCGGCCACCCGCCGCACTTCCGCCGTGTCGTGCAGGGCGGGGCGGTGGTGCCAGGTGAAGGCGAGCCGGCCGCCCTGCACGGCGCCGACGACCTCCAGGGGGTGCGAGCCGCCGTCCCTGGGGTCGTGGTCGAGGCCGAGTGAGCCGTGCTGGGCGCGGATCAGCCCGCCTCCGGACGACGCGGGCCCCGCGTCCCACTGGCCGAGGTAGTTGAACACGACCTGCCCGTGGGCGCCCGCGCCGAGGCTCTCGCGGACCTCGCACCCGCCGAAGGTCCGCAGGGCACCGAAGCCGACGCCGCCGCCCGGCACGGCGCGCAGCTGGCGGCGCACGGCCTTCACCAGGGCCCGCCAGTCGCGGTCGGCGCCCGGCCGCCCGGGGTCGCCGACCCGGAGGGCGACGGGGTGGACGCTGGTGAACCAGCCGACCGTGCGCGACAGGTCGACGCCGTCGAGCAGGTCCTCGCGGCCGTGGCCCTCCAGGTCGAGCCGCACCGTCTCCCGGCCGCTCCAGCGGGCCAGCGCGAGCGCGAGGGCGGCGAGCAGCACGTCGTTGATGCGGGTGCGGTACGCCGTGGGCGCGGCGCGCAGCAGGGCCCTGGTGTCCTGCTCGTCCAGCTCGACGCCGACCGCGGCGGCCGTGCCCCCGTCGCCCTCGCCGTCCGGGGACGCGCCCTCCGCGGCGCTGGGTGCGGTCCTCACCGCCTCCTGCCAGTACGGCAGTTCGTGGTCGAGGCCGCCCTCTGCGACATGGCGGGCGAGGCCGCGCGCCCAGTCGCGGAAGCTGGTGGAGCGCTCCCCCAGGTCGACGGGCGCCCCCTGGCGCGCCTGCCGGTAGGCGGTCTCCAGGTCGTCGGTGAGGATGCGCCAGGAGACCGCGTCCACGACCAGGTGGTGCGCGACGAGCAGCAGGAACGGCGTGCGCCCCGGGCCGCGGGTGAACAGGGCGGCCCGCAGCTGCGGGCCGCTGGACAGGTCGAAGCCCGCGTGCAGTTCGTCGGCGGCCTTCTCCATGGCCGCGTCCGCGTCGTCGGCGGTCAGACCGGACAGGTCGTGCCTGGCAAGCAGGGGGCCTGGGCCCGCGCGGTACGCGTCGTCGGCGGGCGGTGGGTTGAACTGCCGCCAGCCGCCGGCTTCTTCGGTGAAGCACATGCGCAGCGCGTCGTGGTGGTCGAGCAGGGCGCGCAGGGCGGCGGCGAGTGCCTCGGGGTCGGCGCCTGCTTCGAGTTCCAGCAGCGCCGACTGGTTGAAGTGGTGGCGTGCGGCGCGCGGGGTGGTCAGGAACCACTCCTGGATGGGGGTGAGCGGCACCTCGCCACAGACCGGCGCGTCGGTGTGCTGCTGCGGCGCGGTGCGCACGACGCTCGCGAGCGCGCCGAGCGTCTGGTGGGTGAAGAGGTCGCGGGTGGCCAGGTGCAGGCCCGCGCGCCGCAGCCGGGAGACGACCTGCATGCTGAGGATGGAGTCGCCGCCCAGGGCGAAGAAGTTGTCGTCGACGCCGATGCCGGTCACCCCGAGGACCTCGGACCAGATCCGGGCGACGCGGCGCTCCGTCTCGGTGCGGGGCGCGGTGTACGGCCTGCCGCCGTCCTCCGCGGGTACGGGCGCGGGCAGGGCGCGCCGGTCGAGCTTGCCGTTCGGTGTGAGCGGCAGCCGGTCGAGCGGCACGAACAGCGCGGGCACCAGGTGGGCGGGGAGCAGCCCCGCGAGGTGTGCGCGCAACTCTTCGAAGGGCAGCCGGAGTTGCGGGCGCTCCGCCGGTCCCGCCGTGTCCTCCCGGGGCGCGTCCGCCGGTGCTGCCGCCCCCTCTTCGGGCGCGTCCGCCGGTGCTGCCGCCCCCTCGCGGGGCGCGTCCGACGGGACGACGTACGCGACGAGCCGGGCGGTGGCCGGCTCGCCCCCCGGCCCCTCGGTGCGTACGACGACGACCGCGGCGTCCCGCACCAGGGGGCTGCGCCGCAGGGCGCTCTCCGTCTCCCCCGGCTCGATGCGGAAGCCCCGCAGCTTGACCTGGTCGTCCGTGCGGCCCGCGTAGACGAGTTGGCCCCCGGTGGTCCAGCGCGCCCGGTCCCCGGTGCGGTACATGCGCTCCCCCGGCGCGCCGAACGGGTCGGCGGGGAAGTGCCGCGCGGTCAGCCCGGGGCGGCCGAGGTAGCCGCGGGCGAGGCCGGGGCCCGCCACGTACAGCTCGCCGATCACGCCGGACGGCACGGGGCGCAGGTCGGCGTCGAGCACGTACAGCCGGGTGGCGCCCGAGGGGCCGCCGATGGGCGGCGCCCCCGCGCCGGGCGCGAGGGGTCCGCTCCAGCTCGCGACGACGGTGGCCTCGGTGGGGCCGTAGGAGTTGATCATCCGGCGGCCCCGCGCCCACACGTCGACCAGGTCGGCGGGGCACGCCTCGGCACCGACGATCAGGGTGCGCAGCGCGGGCAGGCCGGCCGCCGTCTGTGCGGGGAGGGTGGCGAGCGCGGCCGGAGGGATGAGCGTGTGGCTGACGCGCCGCGCGGCGAGCACTTCCGCGAGCCGCTCTCCGACGAGGGGGCCCTCCTCGCCCGTGACCAGGGTGGCGCCGGCGAGCAGGGAGGTGCACAGCTCCAGCACGGACGCGTCGAAGCTGGGCGAGGCGAACTGGAGCACCCGGTCGCCCGGCCCCGCCGCGTAGTGCTCGCGGGCCCCCGCGGCGAAGGAGGCGAGGCCCCGGTGGGTGACCACCACGCCCTTGGGGGTGCCGGTCGAGCCCGAGGTGTAGATGACATAGGCCGGGTGGGCGGGGACCAGGGGCGCGGTGCGGTCGGCGTCGGTGAGGGGCGTGCCAGGCCCTTCGGCCGCCCACACCTCCGCCGGTTCTTCGACGGTGCGGCGGGCGTCCGCGTCGCGGATCATGAACTCCCTCCGCTGCCGCGGATATGCGGGGTCGACCGGCAGGAAGGCGCCGCCCGCCTTGGCGACCGCGAGCTGCGCCACCACGGTGGCGGCCGAGCGGGGCAGCGCGACGGCGACCGTGCGCTCGGGCCCCACGCCGTCCTCGACGAGGCGGCGCGCGAAGTTGTTGGCCGCCCGGTCGAGTTCGGCGTAGGTCACCTCCCGGTCGCCGTCCGCGAGCGCGACCGCATCCGGGGTGCGGGCCGCCTGCCGTTCGAACAGCTCGGACAGGGTGGCCTCCCGCGGCGCCCGGAAACCGCCGATGCCGGGGCCGAGCAGGGCGTGCGGGTCGTCGCCCGGAACCAGCGGCAGGGCGCCGACCCTGCGGGACGGGTCCTCGGCGACGGCGGCGAGCAGGGTGCCGAGCCGGGCGGCGAGGCGCTCGGCGGTGGCCGCTTCGAACAGGTCCGTGTTGTAGGTGAGCAGGACGCGCAGGGTGCCGTCGGGCGCCTCGGCGCACTCGACGGTGAGGTCGAACGCGGCCTGCCGGGTGTCGCTCTCCACGTCCTCGACGCGCAGGCCCGGCAGGTCGACCCCCGCGGCCGGGGCGTTCTGCAGGACGACCATGACCTGGAAGAGGGGGGTGCGGGCGGCGTCACGCTCCGGCCGCACCTCGTCCACGACCCGTTCGAAGGGCACGTCCTGGTGGGCGAGCGCGCCCTGGACGGTGTGCCGGACGGTGGTGAGGAAGTCGGTGAACGGCCAGCCGGCCTCGACCCGGGAGCGCAGCACGAGCGTGTTGACGAAGAACCCGACGAGCCCCTGGACCTCGGCCCGTTCGCGCCCCGAGGTGACCGTGCCGACGGCGATGTCCCGCTCGCCGGTCAGCCGCGCCAGGTACGCCTGTACGGCGGCGACCAGGGTGGTGAACAACGTCGTGCCGTGCTCCCTGGCGAGCCGGGTGAGCCCCGCGGCCGTGCTGGCGGGCACGACGAGACCGGTGGTGGCGCCGTTGCTGGTGCGCACGGCGGGCCGCGGCCGGTCGGTGGGCAGGTCCAGGGGCGGGGCGTCGGCCAGCTGCTGCTTCCAGTAGGCGAGTTGGGTGTCGGCGGTGGCCGGGTCAAGGGCGCGCTGCCAGTGCGCGTAGTCGGCGTACTGCACGGGCAGGGGCGGCAGTTCGCCGCTCTCCGCGCCGAGTCCCGCCCGGTAGAGGTGCGCCAGGTCGCCGAGGAGGACCGAGGTGGACCAGCCGTCGGTGACGATGTGGTGCAGGGCGAGGGCGAGCACGTGGTCGTCGTCGGCGAGCCGGATCAGGCGTGCGCGCAGCAGCGGCCCCGTGCGCAGGTCGAAGGGGCGCTCGCGCTCCTCGGCCAGCAGGTCGCGCAGGGCTGCCTTGCGGTCGGCCTCCGGGAGCGCCGAGAGGTCGTGCGGCGGCAGCGGTACGGGGCGCGGCGGGTGGACGAGCTGGACGCCGCGCCCGTCGACGCTGTCGAAGGTGGTGCGCAGCGACTCGTGCCGCGCCGCGAGCGCGGTGAGGGCCGCGGTGAGCGCGCCGGTGTCGAGGGGGCCGTGCAGGCGCAGTGCGAGCGCGGTGACGTACTCGGCGCTGCCCGGCGCGAACTCTTCGAGGAACCAAAGGCGTTGCTGGGCGAAGGACATGGGCGCCGCCCCGTCGCGCGGCACCGGGACGATGGGCGGGCGCGCGGAGTCGCGCTGTTCCGCGAGGAGCGCGGCGAGCCCCGCGGGGGTGGGCCTGGTGAGGACGTCCCTGGGGGTGAGGTCGGCGCCGAGGGCCGCGGAGAGGCGCGCGGCGAGCCGGATGCTGAGGATGGAGTCGCCGCCGAGGGCGAAGAAGTCGTCGTCTGCGCCGGGCGGTCCGATGCCGAGCACCTCGGCGAAGACCTCGGTGGCGCGGCGCTCGGCGGCGGTGCGCGGCGCGGTGCGCCCGGCGTCGCGGGGTGCCGCGGGCGCGGGGAGCGCAGCGCGGTCGACCTTGCCGTTGGCGCTGAGCGGCAGGGCGCCGAGGGACACGACGTCGGTGGGCACCAGGTAGTCGGGCAGGGACGCGGCGGCGAACTCCCGCAGCGCCGAAGGGTCCTGGCCCGCAGGGCCGACGACGTAGGCGACCAGGCGCCTGCTGCCGGGGCGGTCGTCGCGCGCCACCACCGCCGCGTCCGCCACCCCGGGGTGCGCGGCGAGCACGGCCTCGATCTCGCCGGGCTCCACCCGGAAGCCGCGTATCTTCACCTGGTCGTCGGCGCGGCCGAGGAACTCCACGGTGCCGTCGGGCAGTCGGCGCGCCAGGTCGCCGGTGCGGTACATGCGGGCGCCGGGCGGCCCCGCGGGGTGCGCGAGGAAGCGGGCCGCGGTGTCGCCGGGGCGGCCGAGGTAGCCGCGCGCGACGCCCTCGCCGGAGAGATACAGCTCGCCCGGGCTGCCGGGCGGCACGGGCCGCAGCCGCCCGTCCAGCACATGTGCGCGCATGTCGTCGAGGGGCCGGCCGATGGACACGGGGTCGGGGACGGCCGCCGGGTCGGTGAAGGCGCGGGAGGTGGCGAACGTGGTGGTCTCGGTGGGCCCGTAGCCGTCGACGACGGCGAGCCCGGGGCAGGCGGCGAGGACCCGGCGGACGGCCGCGGCGGGGACGACGTCGCCGCCCGTCCACAGCTGCCGCAGCCCGGCGAAGCACTCCGGCGCGTCCTGGGCGAGCAGCCTGAACACCCCGGCCGTCAGCCACAGCGCGCTCAGCCCCTCGCCCGCCAGCCGCCGCACCAGGGCCGCGTCGACGCCGCCGTCCGGCGCGACGACGACGCGGCCGCCGGACAGCAGCGGCGCCCACACCTCGAAGGTGGCCGCGTCGAACGCCACCGGGGAGTGCAGCAGCACCCGTGCGCACACGCCGCCCGCGAAGCGGCTGTCGGTGGCGAGCGCCGCCACGTCGCGGTGGCGCACGGCCACCGGCTTGGGGCGCCCGGTGGAGCCCGAGGTGAACATCACGTAGGCGAGCCGGTCCCGGTCGGCGCGCGGCAGCGGGGGCCGCGGCCCCCCGCCGCCGGTGCGGGTCGCCTCGGCGTCGGCCGCGGTGAGCACGGTGGCGGCGCCCGCGGCCGCGAGCAGCGCGCGGCGCCGCTCCTCGGGGGCGCGGACGTCGACGGGCACATAGGCGCCGCCCGCCGCGAGCACCGCGAGCTGCGCGGCGACGAGCGCGGCCGAGCGCTCCATCAGCAGCGCGACCCGGCCCTCGGGGGCGAGCCCGCCCGCCACCAGCCGGGCGGCGAGCCGCCCCGACCAGTCGGCGAGCTGACGGTACGTCAGCTCCATGGCGCCGTCCTGCACGGCGACCGCCTCCGGCGTGCGGCGGGCCTGCTCGGCGAAGAGGTCCACCGGGCTGCCCGGGTCCGCCGTGCGCGCCGGGACGTCCCAGGAGCCGAGCAGCCGCCGGTCGTCGGGGGTGAGCGCGTCCACGCCGCCGACGGCGCCGTCCAGGCCGTCGGCGAACGCGGTCAGCGTGCCCGCGAAGCGCGCCACGGCGCGCTCGACGGTGGCCGGTTCGAACAGCGCGGGGTCGTAGGCGAGGTCGAAGCCGAGGCGGTCCCCGAGGTGGGCGCGCAGGCACCAGGGGAACGTGGCCGCGTCGTCGGCACGTACCTCGGCCACCCGGACGCCGGTGCGCGCCGCTGCCGACTCGTCGACCGGATAGTTCTCGAACACCACCATGCTGTCGAACAGTGCCTCACCCGCGGGGACTTCGGTGAGCGCCTGGATCCGGGGCAGGGCGAGGTGGTCGAAGCCGCGCGCCTCGTTCTGCGCCTCCTGCACACCGCGCAGCCAGGGCAGCACGCCGCCCTCGGGCAGCGGGACCCGGGTGGGCACGGTGTTGATGAACATGCCGATCATGCCTTCCACGCCCGGCAGTTCGGCCGGGCGCCCGGACACGGTGGTGCCGAAGACCACGTCGTCGCGGCCGCAGGAGCGGCCGAGCAGAAGCGCCCAGGCCGCCTGCACCAGGGTGTTGACGGTCAGCCCCGCGCCGGCCGCCGTCCGCCGCAGCCGCCCCGACACCTCCTCGTCCAGCTCGTGGCGTACGAGGGCGGTGGCGCGTGCGCGGTGCGCGCGGCCGGGCCGGCGGTCGTACGGCAGCGGGGTGCGGGAGGCGAACCCGGCAAGCGCCCCGGCCCAGTGGCGCTCGGCGGCCGGCTCGTCCTGCTCGCCGAGCCACCGCACGAAGTCGGCGAACGGCCGCCGCACCGGCGGCGTGGCCTGCGGGCCCCCGGTGAGCGCCGCGTAGCGCTCGCACACCTCGGTGAGGAGCTGGCCTGTGCTCCAGCCGTCGAGCGCGATGTGGTGGGTGGACCACAGCAGCAGCACCTCGTCGCCGGGGAGCGCGGCCAGGGCGAGCCGGGTCAGCGGCGCGGTGGTGAGGTCGAGGGCCTCGGCCCGGTCCTCTGCGAGGAGCCGCTCGGTGTCCTCCGCCGGCCGCGCGGGCGTGCGGCCCCGCCAGTCCAGGTGGCGCACGGGCAGCTCGACCGCCCGGTGCACGACCTGGACGGGGTGCGGCAGGTCGCGCCAGTGCACGCTGGTGCGCAGCGCGGGGGTGCGGTCGGCGACCTGCTGCCACGCGGCGGCGAACGCCGCCGGGTCGGCCACCCCTGCGAGCCGTACCGCGATCCTGTCGAAGTAGGCGCCCTCGGTGTCCACCAGGGAGTGGAACAGCATCCCCGACTGGAGCGGGGTGAGCGGCAGGACGTCCTCGACGTGCCGCCCGTCGCCGACGAGCCGGTCGAGGCTGCCTTGGCCGAGCCCGGCGAGGGGGAAGTCCGACGGGGTGCGGCCGCCCGCGCCCGGCTCGGCGCAGTGGGCCGCGATCTCCCGCAGCGCCGCGGCCGTGTCGTCGGCGAGGGCGCGCACGGTCGCCTCGTCGTAGACCCCGGGCGGGTAGGTCCAGCCGAGTTCGAGCCGCCCGTGCTGCACGACCCCCGTGATCTCCAGGGCGTAGGGGCGGGGCGTCGCGGGGTCGGTGTCGCGGCCGGTCGGGGCGAGCGCGGCACGCAGCAGGCCGTCGCCGCTGCCGGCGCCCGCGTCCCACTGGCCGTGGTAGTTGAAGCCGATCAGGGGGGCGGGGGCGCCGGCGAGCGGGCTCTGGGGCAGCAGGTGGCGCAGGGCGCCGTGGCTCAGGCCGCGGTGCGGTACGGCCCGCAGCTGCTCCTTGACCGAGCGGAGCGTGGCGCGCCAGGGCGCATCGGGGTCGACGCGCAGCGCGAGCGGGTACTCGGCGGTGAACCAGCCCACCGTGCGGGACAGGTCCACGTCGGCGAAGAGGTCCTCGCGCCCGTGCCCCTCGACGCCGATGAGCACGGTCTCCCTGCCGCACCACCGGGAGAGGGTGCGGCCGAGGGCGCTGAGCAGCACGTCGGCCACCTGGGTGCGGTAGACCTCGGGGACCCGGCGCAGCAGGGCGCCGGTCGTCTCCGCTTCCAGGGTGGTGGTGAAGGTCGCCGCGGTGCCGTACGTGTCCGGACCCGGCCGGCCCGGGGGCAGTTCGGCAGGGGCCTCCGCGGTGCGCAGCCAGTGGCCGAGGTCGGCGTCGAAGGCGCCCGCGCGGGTGTGGTCCGCGAGGCGGGCGGCCCAGCCGCCGGGCGCCGTGCCGGCGGGCGGCAGGTCGGCGGGCAGCCCGGCGGCGAGCGCCGCGTGCGCGGCGGCGAGGTCGGCGGGCAGGATGCGCCAGGAGACCCCGTCGATCGCCAGGTGGTGTGCGGTGACGACGAGTTGGGCCGGGTGCAGCGGGCCCCTTTCGAGGAGCAGGAAGCGGACGACCCGGCCGTCCTCCGGGTCGAGTCCCGCCTGCGCGCGGTCGGTGAGCCGGTGGGCCTCCGCCTCGGCGGCGGCGTCGTCGAGCCCGGCGAGGTCGTGCCGGCTCAGGACGGCGCCAGGCGCCGCGGGCAGCACCTCCTGGTGCCAGCCCGCGCCGGTGTGCACGAAGCGGGTGCGCAGCGCGGGGTGGAGCGCCACGACGGCGTCGGCCGCGCGGCCGAGCGCCTCGGCGCCGGTGCCCGGCGGCAGCGCGAAGCGCTGGGTCATGGTGAAGCGCGGCAGCTCGCCGGGGCGGCGCCCCTCCAGGTACCAGTGCTGGATCGGGGTGAGCGGCGCCGGACCTGCGGGATCCTCTACGGCGCCGGGGCGCGCGGGGGCCGACTCGCCCGCGCGCAGGGCGAGTTCGGCGACGGTCTGGTGGCGGAACACGTCCTTCGCGCTGAGGGCGATCCCGGCCTGCCGGGCGCGCGAGACGATCTGGATGCTGAGGATGGAGTCGCCGCCGAGCGCGAAGAAGTTGTCGCGGGCGCCGACGCGTTCGACACCGAGCACGTCGGCCCAGATGGCGGCGATGCGCTCCTCGGTGCCCGCCGCGGGTGCGGTGTACGCGGCGCCGCCCTCAGGGCGCGCGGGCGGGTCGGGCAGGGCGCGCCTGTCGGCCTTGCCGCCCGCGGTGCGCGGTATGCGCTCCACCGGGACGAACACGGTCGGCACCAGGTGGTCGGGGAGGGTGCGGCGCAGCCGCAGCCGCAGGCCGTCGGCCGACAGCTCCCGGCCCGGCGCCGCCACCACATGGGCGACCAGCGCACGGCGGCCCGTGTGCTCGCGCGCGCCCACCGCGGCGTCGGCGACCTCCGGCAGGGCGAGCAGGGCGGCCTCCACCTCGCCGGGCTCGATGCGGAAGCCGCGGATCTTGACCTGGTCGTCGGCCCTGCCGAGGAACGCGAGCAGCCCCGCTTCGTCCCAGCGGGCCAGGTCGCCCGTGCGGTACATCCGCTCCCCCCGCGGTCCGAACGGGTCGGGCAGGAAGCGGGCCGCGGTCGGTCCCGGCCGGTTCAGATAGCCGCGGGCGACCTGCGCGCCCGCGAGGTACAGCTCGCCCGGTGTGCCGGGCGGCACGGGACGCAGCGCGCCGTCGAGCACGTACGCGCGCAGCCCGCCGCCGGGGCGGCCGATGACGGGCCGGTCGGGGCTGTCCGCGCAGCGGCCGTAGACGGAGTCCACGGTGCACTCGGTCGGGCCGTACATGTTGTACACGGCGGTGCCGTGGTCGCGGTGGGCCGCGACCAGGTCGCGCCAGGCGGCCGCGGAGAGCGCCTCGCCGCCGACGAGCAGGAGCCGCGGGTGGTGGCGGCCCGGCGCGAGGAGCCCAGCGGCGAGGAGTTCGCGCAGGAAGGTGGGGGTCACGTTGACCAGGTCGAGGCGTTCCCCGTCGACCTGGGCGCAGAACGCCTCGGGGTCGAGGCGGGTGTCGTCGTCGATCAGGTGGACCTGCTGGCCGAGGGCGAGGAGCAGCGGCCCCTCCCATGAGGTGTCGAAGGAGAAGGACGCGCTGAGCGCGGCCCGCAGCCGGGTGCCGTCCTCGGTGTGCGGTGCCACGAGGGCCGCGCGGTGGTCGAGGCAGAGGTTGACCAGCTGCCGGTGCTCCACGGCGACACCCTTGGGACGCCCGGTGGAGCCCGAGGTGTAGACGATGTACGCGGTGTCGGCGGGGTGCAGCGGCCTGGTGCGCTCCGCGTCGGCCGGGTCTCTCGCGGGGAGCCCGTCCGGCACGGCGGCGAGCGCGGCCTCGTCGAGTACCAGCGCGGGGCGCGCGTCGTCCATGAGGAGGCGTACGCGGTCCGCGGGGAGTTCGGGGTCGACGTACAGCAGGGCCGCGCCCGCCTTGACGACGGCGAGGAGCGCCACCAGGAGGCGTGAGGTGCGCGGCAGGCGCACGGCGACCACGGCCTCGGGGCCCGCGCCCCGGCCGATGAGGTGGTGGGCGAGCCGGTTGGCGCGCGCGTTGAGCGTGGCGAAGTCGAGGGTGGCGTCGGGCGCGACCAGCGCGGTGGCGTGCGGCGTGCGGGCGGCCTGCGCCTCGAAGAGGGCGGGGAATGTAGTGCGGGGCGGCGGCAGTTGGCGGCCCCGGCCGATCCTGAGCAGGCGCTGTGTCTCGGCGCCCGTCATCAGCGGCAGGGCGCCGACGGGGCGTTCGGGGTCTTCGGCCGCCGCCTCCAGCAGGATCCGCAGCCGGTCGGCGAGGCTCTGGGCGGTGGCCGGGTCGAACAGGCCGGTGTCGTACTCCAGATGGCCGGTGAGGGCGCCGTCGTGCTCCACGAAGTCGAAGGCGAGGTCGTAGGAGGCGTGCCGGACCGGCGGGGTCACCGGCTCGGCGGCGAGCCCCGGCAGGGCGGGCGCCTGGGCGCCGAGGTTGTGCAGGGCGACCATGACCTGGAACAGCGGGGTGCGGCTGGTGTCGCGCTCGGGCCCGAGCGCGTCGACGACCCGCTCGAAGGGGACGTCCTGGTGCGCGGTGGCGTCCAGGACCGCGGTGCGTGCCTCGGCGAGCAGGGCGCGGAACGGCAGCTCGGGCCGCACCCGGGCGCGCAGGACCAGGGTGTTGACGAACATGCCGACCACGTCGTGCAGTTCGGGCCGCTCGCGGCCCGCGGTCACGGTGCCGACGGCGATGTCCTCCTGGCCGCTCCAGCGGGCGAGCAGGACCTGGCAGGCCGCGAGCAGCGTCATGAAGAGGGTGGCGTCCGCCTCCCTGCCGCGGGCCCGCAGCCGCTCGGTGAGCGCGGCGGGCAGCGTGAAGGTGACCAGGGCCCCGTCGCGGCCGCGCACGGCGGGCCGCGGCCGGTCGGTCGGCGGTTCGAACGGCGTCAGACCTTCCAGCGTGCGGCGCCAGTAGGCGAGTTGGTCCTCGGCGTCCGCGGTGCGTGCGCGCTGCCAGGCCGCCCAGTCGCCGTACCGCACGGGCAGGGTGGGCAGTTCGGGGTCGCGCCGGTCGAGGGCCGCCGCGTACAGCTCGCCGAGGTCGCGGCCGAGCACGCCCATCGACCAGCCGTCGGTGGCGATGTGGTGCACGGCGAGTACGAGGACGTGCTCCTCGCTCTCCCGGCCGGTGAGGCGGGCGAGGCGGGCGCGCAGCAGCGGGCCCGCGGCGAGGTCGAAGGGCCTGGCGGCCTCGCTCTCCACGAGGGCGTCGAGAGCCGCGGCGTCCGCGCACTCCTGGGTGCGCAGCGGGACCGGGGCGGGCGGGTGGACGATCTGCCGTGCCCCGCCGTCGTGTTCCGCGAAGGTGGTGCGCAGGGACTCGTGCCGGGCGACAAGGCCGTCGAGGGCCGTGCGCAGGGCGGCCGGGTCGAGCGGTCCCGTCAGGCGCAGCACGGAGAGGGTGGTGTACTCGGTGCTGCCCGGCTCGAAGCGGTCGAGGAACCACAGCCGTTGCTGCGCGGGCGAGAGCGGCGCCGGGGTGCCGGGGGCAGTGGCCGGGATGGCGGACGCGGGGTCCGCGGGGGCGCCCCCCGGGTCGCCGAGCGCGGCCGCGAGGCGGGAGAGCCCGGGGTGGGTGAAGAGCAGCCGGGGTGAGATCTCGGCGCCGAAGGACGCGCGCAGCCGGGAGACGACGCGCACGGCCAGGATGGAGTCGCCGCCGAGGGCGAAGAAGTCGTCGTCGGCGCCGATCTCGCCGGTGTCGAGGACGTCGGCCCAGGCCGCGGCGACGAGCCGCTCCGCCGGGGTGCGCGGCGCGGTGCGGCCGGCCGCGGCGGCGGCGAAGCCGTCGGGGCCCGGTGCCGGCAGGGCGCGCCGGTCGAGCTTGCCGTTGGGGGTGAGCGGCAGGGCCGCCATCGGCACGTAGGCGGCGGGCACCATGTGCGCGGGCAGGAGCTCCCGCAGGTGGGCGCGGAGGGCGGCGGCGGGCGGCGGCGGGGCCCCGGCGCCGGGGCCGACGACGTGCGCCACGAGGCGCCGGGTGCCCGCGGTGTCCTCGTACACGCCGACGGCTGCGGCGCCGACGCCCGGGTGGCCGTGCAGCGCGGCCTCGATCTCGCCCGGCTCGATGCGGTAGCCGCGGACCTTCACCTGCTGGTCGGCGCGGCCCAGGTACTCCAGGGTGCCGTCGGCGCGCCTGCGGGCGCGGTCCCCGGTGCGGTACATGCGGGTGCCGGGGCGGCCGAAGGGGTCGGCGGGGAAGCGGGTCGCGGTCAGCCCGGGACGGTTCAGATAGCCGCGTGCCAGGCCCTCGCCCGCGACGTACAACTCGCCCACGGCGCCCGGCGGTACGACGTTCAGCGCGCCGTCGAGCACATAGGTGCGCAGGTCGGGGATGCCGGTGCCGACGGGGCTCGCGGTGCAGGCGCCGGCCGCGGCGCGGTCGAGGGGCGCGTAGGTGACGTGCACGGTGGTCTCGGTGATGCCGTACATGTTCACCAGCCGCGGCGCGGTGTCGGGGTGCCGCTCGTACCAGGCGGCGAGCCGGGACACGTCGAGCGCCTCACCGCCGAAGACGACGGTGCGCAGGGCGAGCCGGCCGCCGGTCTCCGGGTGTTCCGCGTCGGCGCGGATCAACGGGTAGAAGGCGGACGGGGTCTGGCTGAGCACGGTGACCCGCTCGTCGGCGAGCAGCCGCAGGAAGTCCTCGGGCGAGCGCGCGGTGTCCTCGGGGACGACGACGAGCCGCCCGCCGTGCAGCAGCGGGCCCCACAGCTCCCAGACGGAGAAGTCGAAGGCGTACGAGTGGAACATCGTCCACACGTCGGTGCGCTCGAAGCCGAACCAGCGGCGGGTGCGGCCGAACAGGCGGACCACGTTGGCGTGCGGGACGACGACGCCCTTGGGCAGCCCGGTGGAGCCCGAGGTGTGGATGGCGTAGGCGGGGCTCTGGGGCAGCGGGCGGAGCGCCGGGTCCGCGGGGCCCGCGGCGGGGCGGCGCGCGAGGTCGGCGCGTACCCCGGGGTCGTCGAGGCGCAGCACGGGCACGGCGCCGCCGGCCGGCGCCGGCGCCGCGGTGACGAGGGCTGCGGGGGCGGCGTCGGCAAGCAGCAGCGCGACGCGGTCCGCGGGCAGCGCGGGGTCCATGGGCAGGTAGGCGGCGCCCGTCTTGAGGACGGCGAGCACGGCGACGACGAGGTCGGTGGAGCGCGGCAGGGCGAGGGCGACGTACCGCTCGGGCCGCGCGCCGAGTTCGGCGAGGCGGTGGGCGAGCCGGCCCGCGCGCGCGTCGAGTTCCGCGTAGTCGAGGCGCTCGCCGCCGCAGCTGACGGCCTCCGCGTGCGGGGTGCGCGCCGCCTGCGCCTCGAACAGGTCCACCAGGGTCTCGGCGGGCGCGCCCTCCTCGGTGCCGTTCCACTCGGTGAGGATGCGCCGACGCTCGTCCGCGGTGGTCAGCGCGAGGGACGCGAGCGGCCGCCCGGGGTCGTCGGCGAGCTCGGTGAGCAGCAGGCACAGCCGGCCCGCCAGGTCGGCGGCGGTGGCCGCGTCGAACAGCGCGGGATCGTAGGCCAGTTCGAAGCCGAACCGCTCGCCCTGGTGGGCGCGCAGCACCAGCGCGTAGTTGGTCGCGTCGCGGCCCGACACCTCGGCGAGCCGCACCCCTGTCCTGGCGGAACGGGCCTCGTCGAAGGGGTAGTTCTCGAAGGCGACCATGCTGTCGAAGAGGGCGGTGCCGGGCGGCACGTCGCTCAGGCCGGTCAGTTCGGCGAGCGAGACGGCGGCGAAGCGGCGCGCCTCGGCCTGCTCCTCCTGGAGCCCGCGCAGCCAGGCAGCGGCGGTGCGGCCGCCGGTGACGCGGACCCGGGTCGGCAGGGTGTTGATGAACATGCCGACCATGTCCTCGGCGCCCGGCAGGTCGTCGGGGCGCCCGGAGACGGTGGTGCCGAACAGCACGTCGGACTCGGCCGCGTACCGGGAGAGCAGCAGCGCCCAGGTGCCCTGGACGACGGTGCCGAGGGTGAGCCCCTCGGCGCGCGCGGTACGGGCGAGGCGCGCGGAGACCTCGTCGGAGAGCGCCGCGGTGTGCACGGCGGTGGAGCGGGTCTCGTGGCCCGCGGGCCGCACGCGGTCGGCGGGCAGCGGGGTGGGGGCGGCGAAGCCGTCGAGCACGCCGCGCCAGTGGGCGCGCGCGGCCTCGCCGTCCTGCTCGGCGAGCCAGCGCACGTAGTCGCCGAACGGCGGCCGTGCGGGCGGCGTCTGCCCGGTGCCCGCGGTGAGGGCCGCGTACGCGGCGAACACGTCGGTGAGGACCTGGGCCAGGCTCCAGCCGTCGAGTATCAGGTGGTGGGAGGTCCACAGGAGGTGCAGGCGCGCCTCGGGCAGCCGGACGAGGGTGAGCCGCATCAGGGGCGCCGTGGCCAGGTCGAGGCCGCGCGCGAGGTCGTCGGCGCGCAGCCGCTGAAGGCGCGCGGCGCGCTCCCCTGCGTCCAGCGCGCGCCAGTCGAGGGTTTCGACGGGCACCGGGACGCGGTGGTGCACGACCTGGAGCGGGGCGGGCACGCCCTCCCAGACGACGGAGGTGCGCAGCGCCGGGGTGCGGTCGGCGACCCGCTGCCAGGCCGCGGCGAACGCCCCGGGGTCCGCGACCCCTTCGAGGAGCAGGGCCGCCTGGTCGAGGTAGACGTCGTCGGCGCCGCCCACCAGCCGGTGGAACAGCATGCCCTCCTGGAGCGGGGTGAGCGGCAGCAGGTCGGCCACGGCGCTGCCGTCGCCCGCGAGGCGGTCGACGCCCGCCTGGTCGAGCCCGGCGAGCGGGAAGTCGGAGGGGGTACGGCCGCCCGCGCCCGGCTGCGCGCAGTGCTCGGCCACCTCGGTGAGGGCCCGCAGCATGCCGTCGGCGAGGGCGCGCACGGTGGGCTCGCGGTGCACCTGGTCGCTGTAGTGCCAGGTGATCTCCAGCGCGCCGCCGACGACCACGGCGGACACGTCGAGCAGGTGGTCGAGGGGCTCGGCGGGGTCGATGTCGCCCGGCGGCACGTCGTCCACGGGCGCGAAGTCCCCGTCGGGCGCGGCCTCCCACTGGCCGTGGTAGGTGAAGGACACCTGCGGCAGGGGGAGTTCGCGCAGGGCGCGGGCCTCGGGCGCGGCCGGGCCGAGGCGGGCGAGCGCCTCGTACCCGAGGCCGCGCCGCGGCACCGCGCGCAGCGCCTCCTTGACGGACTTCAGGGTGGCGGCCCAGTCGGGCGCGCCCAGCGGACCCTCGGGGGCGAGGGTGACCGGGTACTGGCTGGTGAACCAGCCGACGGTACGGGAGAGGTCGGCGCCCTCGACGAGGTGGTCCTCGCGGCCGTGCCCTTCGAGCGCGACGGTGACGTGCGGCGTGCGGGCCCAGTCGGCGAGCACCCGGCCGAGCGCGCTCAGCAGCACGTCGTTGACCTGGGTGCGGTAGACGCCCGGCACCCGGCGCAGCAGCGCTTCGGTGGTGGCCGCGTCCAGGCGGCCGCGCACCGTGCGCACGGATCCGGCGAGCGGGGTGCCCGGCAGGTCGACGGGGAGCGGGGCCCGTGGCCGCGCCGCCTCCGCGCTCCAGTGCGGCAGGTCGCCGTCGAGTCCGCCCGAGCGCACGAGCCCGGCAAGTCCGCGCGCCCACGCGGTCAGCGGCGTCTGCTCGGGCTCGGGGCGCGGGTCCTCCCCCGCCGCGGCCCGCCGGTACGCCTGTTCGAGGTCGGCGAGCAGGACGCGCCAGGAGACGCTGTCCACGGCGAGGTGATGGGCCGTCAGGAACAGGCGCGGGCGGCCCCCTTCGGCCGCGGGCAGCAGCGCGGCGCGCAGCAGGGCCCCGGCCTCGGGGTCAAGTCCCGCGCGTGCCGCCTCGGCGGCCTCCGCCACACCGGCGCCGTCGTGGCGGGTGAGGAGCGCGGTGGCGGGGCCCGCACCCGGGTGCTGCCGCCATGCGTCGCCTTCGCGGGCGAACCGGGCGCGCAGCGCCGGGTGTTGTGCCACGACCGCGTCGAGCGCGAGGGTGAGCGCCCGCTCGTCGAGGTCGCGGGGCAGGCCGAGCAGCATCGACATGGCGAAGCGGCGCAGCGGGCCGTGCGCCGCGAGGAACCACTCCTGGACGGGGGTGAGCGGTCCTGGGCCCGTGTCGTGGGCGGGGCGCTGCGCGGGGACGGGCGCGGTGCGGCGGGAGGCGGCGGCGGCGAGCCCCGCGACGGTCTGATGGCGGAAGACGTCCTGCGAGGACAGGTGGAGGCCGGCGGCGCGGGCCCGCGAGACGGCCTGGATGCTCAGGATCGAGTCGCCGCCCAGCTCGAAGAAGTTGTCGGTGGCGCCCACGGCGCGCACGCCGAGCACGTCGGCCCAGATCGCCGCGAGCGTCTGCTCCTGCGGGGTGCGCGGCGCGGTGAACTCCCGCGCCCGGCCTGCGGCTTCGAGGTCGGGCGCGGGCAGGGCGCGGCGGTCGAGCTTGCCGCTGACGGTGAGCGGGAGCGCGTCGAGCGGCGTGAAGGAGGAGGGCACCATGTGGTCGGGCAGGACCTGGAGCAGCGCGGCGCGCAGGGCGGCGGGGCCCGGCACCTCGGCGCCCGGCGCCGGCACGGCGTAGGCGGCGAGCCTGAGGTGGCCCCGGTGGTCGGGGACGGCGACGACCGCGGCGGCCGCGACCTCGGGCAGGGCGAGCAGGGCGGCCTCCACCTCGCCGGGCTCGATGCGGTGGCCGCGCACCTTGACCTGGTCGTCGGCGCGGCCGAGGTGGTCGAGGCGCCCGTCGGCGGTCCAGCGCGCCAGGTCGCCCGTGCGGTACATGCGGGCGCCCGGCGGGCCGTAGGGGTCGGGCAGGAAGCGGGCGGCCGTCAGGCCGGCGCGGCGGGTATAGCCGCGGGCCAACTGCGGCCCCGCCAGGTACAGTTCACCGCCGGCGCCGGGCGGCACCGGCTGGAGCCTGCCGTCGAGCACGTAGGCGCGGGTGTGGGGCAGGGGGCGGCCGACCAGCGGCCGGTCCGCGCCGTCGACGCGGCAGGACAGCGCGTCGACCGTGGACTCGGTGGGGCCGTAGAAGTTGTAGGCGGCCACCTCGGGGTGCGCGGCGAGCTCGCGCCAGAGCGCGGCGCCGATCGGCTCGCCGCCGAGCATGAGGACCCGGGGGCGGTGGCGCGGGTCGGTGAGCAGGCCCGCGGGCAGCAGGCGGTTCAGGTAGGACGGGGTGAGGTCGAGGAAGTCGATCCGGTGGCGTACGACGTACTCGACCAGGGCCTCCGGGTCCATCCTCGTCGCCTCGTCCACCAGGTGCAGGGGGTGCCCTTCGGCCAGCAGCAGCACGCCTTCGAGCGAGGTGTCGAAGGAGAAGGAGGCGGTGAGCGCCACCCGCAGCGGCCCGCCGCCCGCGTCGGCGACGAACCCGGCGCGGTGGGCTGCGAGCAGGTGCGCGAGGGCGCGGTGCTCCACGGCGACGCCCTTGGGGCGCCCGGTGGAGCCCGAGGTGTGGATGACGTACGCGGTGTTGTCGGGCCGCAGCACAGCGGTCAGGTCGGCATCGGTGGGGTCGCTCTCCGGGAGCCCTTCCGGCACGGCGGCGAGCGCGGCCTCGTCGAGGACGAGCGCGGGGCGCGCGTCGTCCAGCAGGAAGCGGACGCGTTCCGCGGGCAGGGCCATGTCGATCGGCAGGTAGCCCGCGCCCGCCTTCCACACGGCGAGGATCGCGGCGACCATGTCTGCGGTGCGCGGCAGCCGCAGTGCGACCAGCCGCTCCGGTCCCGCGCCGAGGCCGATGAGGTGGTGGGCGAGCCTGTTGGCGCGGACGTTGAGGGTGGCGTAGTCGAGCCGTTCACCGCCCGCGACCAGCGCGAGCGCGTCAGGGGTGCGGGCCGCGCGCCGCTCGAAGAGGCGCGGGTGGGGGGTGGGGGCGGTGTCGAGGGGGAGGTCCGTGGCGTTCCAGTCGCGGGTGACCTGCCGTATCCCGCGCTCGGACAGCAGCGGCAGGGTGGCGAGCGGCCGGCCGGGGGCGGCGGCCGCGGCGGCGAGCAGCCGCAGCAGCTGGTCGGCCGCGCGCCGCGCGGTGTCGGGCGCGAACAGGTCGGTGCGGTATTCGAGCAGGCCCGTCAGGGTGTCGCCGTCCGGTACGAACTCGAAGCTGAGGTCGAAGGTCGCGGACCGCCGGGGCACGGCGACCGGGGTGAGGGTGAGGCCGCGCGGGGCCGCGGCGGCGGCCGGCGGGTCGGGGTGCAGCAGGACCATCACGTCGAACAGCGGGTTGCGGCCCGCCTCGCGGGGCGCGCCGACCGCCTCGACGACCCGCTCGAAGGGGGTGTCGCCGTGCGCGAACGCGTCGTTGACGGTGTCGGCGGTCCTGGCCAGCAGGTCGTGGAAACAGTCGCCCGCGAGGACCGGGGTGCGCAGGACGACGGTGTTGACGAAGAAGCCGACCGCGCGCTCCAGGTCGGTGCGGGAGCGGCCGGGCGTCAGCGAGCCCACCATGCTCTCGTCCTGGCCCGACCAGCGGGCCAGCAGCGCCTGGACGGCGGCGACCAGGGCGGTGTGCAGCGTGGTGTGGTGCCGCCCCGCGAGTTCCCCGAGCGCGCCGGTGAGTGCGGCGGGGACGGTGAAGGTGTGGACGGCGCCCGCGCCCGCCTCCGCGCCGCGCCGGGGCCGGTCGAGCGGCGGCTCCGCGGGCACGCCGCCCGCCAACTGCTGCTTCCAGTAGGCGAGATGGCGTTCCAGCCGGTCGCCGGAGAGCTGTTCGCGCTGCCAGTGCGCGAAGTCCGGGTACTGCGCGGCGACCGGGGGCAGCTCGGGTGCGGCGCCGCGCGCGAAGGCCTCGTAGGCGGTGCACAGCTCGTCGAGGACGATGCCCATCGACCAGCCGTCGGTGACGATGTGATGGGCCGTCAGCAGCAGGATGTGCGCGGTGGGCGACTCGCGCAGCAGCAGGGCCCGCAGCAGGGGCCCTGCGCCCAGGTCGAAGGGGGCGGAGTACGCGGCGAGCAGGGCCTCGTCCCTGCCGTCCGCGGTGACGTCCGCGACCGGCAGCGGCACGGGCCCCGCCGGGTGCACGGTCTGCGCGGGGCGCCCCTCGGCCTCCTTGAACGTGGTGCGCAGCGCCTCGTGCCGGGCGACGACCGCGGCGAGCGCGCGCTCCAGCGCGGTGCGGTCGAGGGTGCCGGACAGGCGCACGGCGACCGCGCTGTTGTAGCGGGCGTCGCCGGGGTGCAGCCGGTCGAGGAACCACAGCCGCTGCTGGGCGAAGGACAGGGGCAGCGGGCGGGCGCGGTCGGCGCGCGGCAGCGCGGCGGGCGCGCCGCCGGGGGCGCGCCCCGCGAGCCGCCTGCGCAGGGCCTCGCGCAGTTCGTCGGGCAGCGCCTGGGCGCGCTCTCTCCTGGAGGGCTCCGAAGACGTCATGGTCGTCGCTTCCTCACCGTTCGTCGTGGTCGGGGGCGCCGTACGCGGCGTCTTCGAGTTCGCTGAGCACCTGCTCCTCCACCTGTTCCGCCAGGGCGGCGACGGTGCGGGAGACGAGGATGTCGCGCGGGGTGAGGGACACCCCGAACAGGTCGTTGGCGCGGGAGGCGACCAGCAGGGCCCGCATCGAGTCGCCGCCGAGGAGGAAGTAGTCGTCCTCGGCGCCGACGGCCGTGTGCAGGGCCTCAGCCCAGATCGCCGCGAGCGCCTCCTCCGTGGGGGTGCGGGGCGCCACGCGCACCGCGCGGTCCGCCGCGCGCCCCGGTACGGGGGCTGGCAGGGCGGCCCGGTCGGTCTTGCCGTTCTCGGTGAGGGGGAAGCGGTCGAGGGCGACGAACGCCGAGGGCACCATGTGTCCCGGCAGCACCGCGGCGGCGAGGGCCCGCAGCGCGGTGTCGTCGGGCGGCTCCGCGCCGGGGGCGGTGAGCAGGTGCGCGACGAGCAGGGGCGTGCCCGGCTCGTCCTCGCGCAGGCTCACCACCGCGTCGAGTACCGCGGGGTGGCGGGTCAGGGCGGCCTCGACCTCGCCGGCCTCGATCCGGTGGCCGCGCAGCTTGAGCTGGTGGTCGGTGCGGCCGAGGGAGCGCAGCTCGCCGCCGGCGTCGCGGCGCACCAGGTCGCCGGTGCGGTACATGCGGCTGCCGGGCGGCCCGTAGGGGTCGGCGGTGAAGCGGGCCGCGGTAAGACCCGCGCGGCCCAGATAGCCGCGGGCCAACCCGGGTCCGGTGAGCCAGAGTTCACCGGGCACGCCGTCGGGGACCGGGCGCAGCCTTGCGTCGAGCACGCGGGCGCCTGCGGCGGGCAGCGGCCTGCCGATGGGCGGGGCCGTGCCGTCGGGCACCAGCGGCGCCGACCAGGTGGCGACGACGGTCGCCTCGGTGGGTCCGTAGGAGTTGACCATGCGGTGGTGCGGGGCCCAGCGGGCGACCAGGTCGGCGCCGCACGCGTCGGCGCCGACGATCAGCGTCTTCAGGTCGGGCAGGGTCCCCGGCGTCCCGGGCGGCAGGGTGGCGAGCGCGGCGGGCGGCAGCAGGGTGTGGGTGATGCGCTCGGCGCGCAGCACCCGGGCGAGCCGGTCGCCGAGCAGCGGTCCCTGCTCGGGCACCACGAGGCGCGCGCCGTGCGGCAGGGACGCGCACAGTTCGAGCACGGAGGCGTCGAAGCTGGGGGTGGCGAAGGCCAGCACCCGGTCGCCCGCGGCCACCTGGTAGTGCTCGGCCTCCGCCGCGGCGAAGGCGGCGAGCCCGCGGTGGGTGACGACGACGCCCTTGGGGGTGCCGGTCGAGCCCGAGGTGTAGATGACGTACGCGGGGTCGTCCACGTCGAGCGGGCGCCCGCGGTCGGCGTCGGTCGGCCGGTGCTCAGGGGTGGTGCCCGGCGGCTCGGCGAGCAGCGCCGCGACCTCCTTGGCGTCCAGGGTGAGCGCGGGGGCGGCGTCGCGCAGCATGAGAGCGATCCGCTCGTCCGGGTAGGCGGGGTCGACGGGCAGGAAGGCGGCGCCCGCCTTGGTGACGGCGAGCTGGGCGAGCACCATGTCGAGGGAGCGCGGCAGTTCGAGCGCCACGATGTCCCCTGGTCCGGCGCCGCGGGCGATCAGCCGGTGGGCGAGGCGGTTGGCGTGCGCCTCCGCCTCCGCGAAGGTCAGCAGCCTGTCCTGGTCGCCGAGCGCGGGCGCGTGAGGTGTGCGGTCCACGGCCGCCTCGACGAGCGCGGGCAGGGTCGTGGGGGGTACGGGCACCTGCCGCGGCCTGACCTGGCCGCGCAGCAGCCGGGCCCGCTCCCCCGGCGGCAGTGTGTCGAGGTCGTCGAGGCGTGTGGCGGTGTCGGCCGCGGCCAGCGCCGACAGGGTGTGCAGCAGCTGCCCGGCGAGGGAGCGCGCGGTGGCCGCGTCGAAGTGGCGCGGGTCGTAGCCGAGTTCGACGGCGAGCCGGTCGCCGGGCGAGACGACGGCGGTGAGCGGGTAGTTGGTGGCCTCGCGAGCGTCCAGGTCGCTCACGGCCAGGCCGTGGGCGCCCGCGGTGGCGTCCCCGACCGGGTAGTTCTCGAACACCACCAGGCTGTCGAACATCGGTGTGCCGTGCGGCAGCCGGGTCAGGCCGTGCAGTTCGCCGAGCGGCAGGTGGTCGAAGCGGCGGTCCTCCGCGCGTGCCTCCTGGAAGGCGCGCAGCCAGGCGGCGGCGGGCGCGGCGCCGTCGACCCCGGCGCGTGCGGGCAGGGTCGTGATGAACAGGCCGGTGATGGTGTCGGCGCCCGGCAGTTCGGAGGGGCGCCCCGACACGGTCGTGCCGAAGCACACGTCCCTGGTGCCGCTCCAGCGGGAGAGCAGCAGCGCCCAGGCGCCCTGCACCACGGTGTTGAGGGTGAGCCGGTGCCTGCGGGCGAACTCCTGGAGCCGCGCGGTCTCCCGGGCGCTCAGCCGCTCGGAGAGCCAGGTGCCCGAGCGCGCCGTGGTGCCGGGGGCGGGCCTGCGGTCGTACGGCAGCGGGGTGGCGGCCGCCAGGTCGGCGAGCGCGGCGCGCCAGTACGCGCGGGCGCCCTCCTTGTCGCGGCCCGCGAGGTGGGCCGCGTAGTCGGCGAAGGGCCTGCGCTCGGACAGCAGGGGCCGCTCGCCGCGGCTGAGGGCGGCGTGTGCCGCGAGGACGTCCCCGAGCACGTGGAAGACGCTCCAGCCGTCGAGCAGCACGTGGTGGAAGGTCCACACGACGCGCACCGCCGCGGGTCCGACGCGGACCAGGGCGAGGCGCAGCAGCGGCGCGCTGCCGAGGTCGATGCCCCGGGCGCGCTCCGCCGCGAGGAGCCCTTCGAGCTCCGCGGCGCGGCGGTCCTCAGGCACCGCGCTCCAGTCGTGCCGGGTGACCGGCAGCGCCACGTCCCGGTGGACGGCCTGGAGGGGCACGGGCACGCCGCTCAGGACGAGGGCCGTGCGCAGGACGGGGGTGCGGTCGACGACGTGCTGCCAGGCCGCCGCGAGCGTCGCCGGGTCCTGCGCACCGTCGAGCACGAAGGTGATCTGCTCGATGTACAGGCCCGCCTCCGCCTCGTCCATGCCGTGCACGACAAGGCCGGTCTGGGTGGGCGTGAGCGGGTAGAGGTCCTGCACGTCGCGTCCGGTGCCCGCGATCCTGTCGACTGCGGCCTGGTCGAGCGGCGCGAGCGGGAAGTCGGAGGGGGTGCGGCCGCCCGCGCCCGGCTCGGCGCAGTGCCGTATCAGGGCGCGCAGTTCGTCCGCGAGGCCGGCGGCGAGCCGCTCGACGGTCTCGCGCCGGTGCAGGGCGCGGGAGTAGGACCAGGTGAACTCCAGCCTGCCGTCGGCGACCCGGCCCAGCACGTCGATGAGGTACGGCCGGGGGGCGGTGGGGTCCATGCCGCCGGCGAGCGCGCCGTGCGGGGCGTGCAGCAGGCCGCCCGGCGCCTGCCGCCAGTCCTGGTTGCCGAGGTGGTTGAAGCTGATCTCGGGCAGGCCGGGCAGGTCGCCGCAGGCTGCCGGACGGAGGTGGCGCAGGGCGCCGTAGCCGATGCCGCCGCCCGGCACGGCCCGCAGGTTCTCCTTGACGGCCTTGAGCACGGCGGCGGTCGGCGCGTCCCGCGGCACGTCGAGGGCGACGGGGTGGAGCGAGGTGAACCAGCCGACCGTGCGGGAGAGGTCGACGCCGTCGAAGAGGTCCTCGCGGCCGTGGCCCTCCAGCGCGACCGCGACCCTGTCCTGGCCGCTCCAGCGTGCCAGCACCCGGCCGAGCGCGTACAGCAGGACGTCGTTGGTCCTGGTGCGGTAGACGTCGGGGACCTCCCGCAGGAGCCGCCGGGTCTCCTCGGCGTCGAGGCCCGCGGTGACGGCCTCCTCGTCCGCCGCGGTGTTGGCGCCCCCCGGGTGGTCGACCGGCAGGGGGCCCGCGGCGCGCTGGGCGCGCCAGTGCCCGGCCTCGCCGTCGAAGCCGCCGGCCGCGGTGTGCCCGGCGAGCCGCTCGGCCCAGGCGCGGAAGGACGTGCTCTTGGCGCCGAGCACGGGGCGTTCGCCCGCGGCCAGGGCGCGGTAGGAGGCGTCCAGGTCCTCCAGCAGGATCCGCCAGGACACCGCGTCCACGACGAGGTGGTGGGCGGCGAGCAGCAGCACCGGCCGCCCCGCGCCGCCGTCCCGGCACAGCGCGGCCCGCAGCAGCGGCCCTTCGGCCAGGTCGAAGCCCCGGCCGAGCGCCGCGGCGAGACCGGGTCCCGGCGGCCCCTCGTGGCGCACGAGGTCCGGGGCTTCGCCGGGGGCGGTGCCGAACTGCCGCAGGGTGCCGTCGTGTTGTGTCTCGTACCGCATCCGCAGCGCGTCGTGCCGTTCCAGTACGGCGGCGAGCGCGGCGCGCAGCAGCTCCTCGTCGGTGCCGGGCGCCAGTTCGTAGGCGACGGTCTGGGTGAAGTCGGCGGGGTCGCCGCCGAGGGTGTCGAGCAGCCAGTGCTGTACGGGGGTGAGCGGGGCGTCGCCGGTCACGGGGCCCTGCTCGGCGGCGATCGGGGCGGCGGGCAACTCCTCTGCAGCTGCGGCGAGTTCGGCGAGGGTCTGGTGGGTGAACAGGTGGCGCGGGTTGAGCGCGAGCCCGGCCCTGCGGGCCGCGGAGACGATCCTGATGCCGAGCACGGAGTCGCCGCCGAGCGCGAAGTAGTTGTCGTCGGCGCCGACCTCGGGCAGGCCGAGCACGTCGCGCCAGATCGCGGCGAGGGTGTGCTCGGTCGCGGTGGCGGGCGCGCGTCCGGTGCCGCCGCCCGCCGCCCATACGGGCTCGGGCAGGGCCTTGCGGTCCAGCTTGCCGGTGGCGCCGAGCGGGAGTTCGCCGAGCGGCACCACGAGCGCGGGCACCAGGTGGCCCGGCAGGCTCCCGGCGAGGAACGAGCGCAGCTCCTCCGGGTCCGGCAGGCGCTCCCCCGCCGGCACCGCGTAGCCGACGAGGCGGCGGTGCCCCTCGTGCTCGACCACCCGGGCGGCGGCCGCCGCGACCGCGGGGTGGCGGGCGAGCGCCGCCTCCACCTCGCCCGGCTCGATGCGGAAGCCGCGCACCTTGACCTGGTCGTCGGCCCTGCCGAGGTAGACGAGGTCGCCCTCGGTGCTCCAGCGTGCCAGGTCGCCCGTGCGGTACATCCGGCCGCCGGGCTCCCCGAACGGGTCGGGCAGGAAGCGGGACGCGGTGAGACCCGGGCGGCGCAGATAGCCGCGGGCGATCCCGGTCCCCGCGAGGAACAGCTCGCCGGGCGCGCCCGCGGGCACCGGGCGCATGCGCGCGTCGAGCACGTACGCGCGAGCGCCGCCGGCCGGCCTGCCGATCGGCGGGTCGCGGTCGGGGTCCTGGGGGTCGCAGGTGAAGGCGGTGGCGTAGACGGTGGCCTCGGTGGGCCCGTAGATGTTGTGCACGGTGCAGCCGGGCACCGCGTCGCGCACCTGCCGTACGGTCCGTGCCGGCAGCCCCTCCCCCGCGAGCACGACGGTGTCCGCGCGCACCTGGACGGTGTCCTCGGACAGCAGCCTGCCGAGGGCGGAGGGCACCGCGCTGAGCAGGCCGGCCCGCCACGGGCCAGGACGCTCGGCCAGGGCGAGCAGGTCGCGCACGAGCTCGACGCAGCCGCCCGCGAGGAGCGGCGCGAGGATCTCGAAGACGGACACGTCGAAGTTGAGCGACGTGGACGCCACCACGTGGGCGAGGCCGCGGCCGGTGAACTCGGCGGCCGCCCAGTCGGTCAGGGCGAGCACCGAGCCGTGCGCGACGACGACCCCCTTGGGGCGGCCCGTCGAGCCCGACGTGTGGATGACGTAGGCGGGATGGCCGGGCAGCAGCGGGCCGAGCCGCTCGGCGTCGGCGACCGGCTCGGCCGACGCGGCCGCGAGCCGCGGCGCGCAGTCCGGGTCGTCGAGCACGATCCTGGTGTACGGCCCCTCGGGCAGCCGGGCCGCCGTGGCGGTGTCGGTGACGACGGCGTGCGGGCGCACGTCGTCGAAGAGGAACGCGACGCGCTCGGCGGGGTGGCCGGGGTCGACCGGCAGATAGGCCGCGCCGGACGCGAGGACCGCGAGCAGCGCAGCGACCAGGTCTGCGGTGCGCGGCAGGGCGAGGGCGACATACCGCTCGGGGCCCGCGCCCGCGGCGATCAGGAGCCGGGCGAGCCGGGCGGCGCGCGCGCCGAGCCCGCCGTAGGTGAGCAGCTCGTCGCCGCACCGCACGGCGGGCGCGTCAGGCGTCAGCGCGGCCTGGCGGGCGAACGCGTCGGGCAGGGTGCCGCGCGGCACGGGCACGCGGGCGCCGCAGAACCGGTCGAGCAGGGCGCGGCCCGCCGCCGGGTCGGTGAGGGGCAGCTCGGCGAGGGTGGCGCCCGGCGCGGCGGCCATCGCCGCCAGCAGGGTGCGCAGGCTCTCGCCGAGGCCCTCGACGGTCGGCGCGTCGAAGGCCGCCGGGTCGTAGTCGAGGCTGACGTCGAGGGTGTCGCCGGGCGCGACGACCACGCTCAGCGGGTAGTTGGTGGGCTCCAGGTCGCGCTCCTGCTCCATGGCGAGGCCGTGGCGGGCGAGCGCGCCCTCGTCGAAGGGGTAGTTCTCGAAGACGACGATGGAGTCGAAGAGGCCGGTGCCGCCCGGCACCTCGCTCCAGGTCTGGAGCTGGGCCAGGGAGACGGAGTCGTGGCGCCTGGCCTCGGACTGGGCCGTCTGCAGCTCGCGCAGCCAGTCGAGCAGGGGGCGCCGCCCCTCGATCCTCGCCCGGGTCGGCAGGGTGTTGATGAACAGGCCCACCATCGAGGTGACGCCCGGCAGTTCGGCGGGCCGCCCGGAGACGGTGGTGCCGAACACCACGTCGTCCCCGCCGCCGTAGCGCGACAGCAGGAGCGCCCAGGCGCCCTGGAGGACGGTGTTGAGGGTGAGCCCCGCCCGCTGTGCGGTCTCCCGCAGCCGCGCCGACACGTCGGCGCCCAGCCGCACCCGGACCGTGCCGGACGAGGAGCTGCGGTGGGCGTCGGGGGAGCGCCGGTCGCGCGGCAGCTCCGTCGGGGCGCGGAAGCCCGCGAGCACGGCGCGCCAGTACTGCTCGGCCTTCGCGGTGTCCTGGCGGGCGAGCCAGGCGAGGTAGTCGGCGAACGGCCGCCGGTCCTGCACGCGCGGCGGGCGTCCCGCGGCCGCCGCCGCGTACCGCTCGCAGACCTCGTCGAAGACCTGGGCGGCGCTCCAGCCGTCGAGCAGCAGGTGGTGGAAGGTCCACACCAGGCGGACGCGCCCCGGTGCGAGCCGGATCAGGGTGAGGCGCATCAGCGGCGCGGCCGCGAGGTCGATGCCCGCCCTGCGGTCCGCGTCGATCAGCCGGTCGAGGTCGGCGGCGCAATCCTGCGCGGGCCTGCCGGTCCAGTCGTGGTGCGCGACGGGCACGGCGGCGTGGTGCCGTACGACCTGGAGGGGTTCCGCGCCCTCCTGCCAGGCCGGGTGGGAGCGGAGCACCGGGTTGGCGTCGACGGTGTGCTGCCACGCCTCGGCGAGGACGCGGGGGTCGTCGACGCCGGTGAGCACGAGCTGCACCTGGTTGACGTAGGCGCGCCCGTCCGGGTCGAGCAGGCTGTGGAAGAGCATGCCCGACTGCATCGGGGTGAGCGGCAGGATGTCGGCGACGCCGCGCCCCTCGCCTGCGAGCCGGTCCACCGCGGCCTGGTCGAGGCGGGCGAGCGGGAAGTCGGAGGGGGTGCGGCCGCCCGCGCCCGGCTCGGCGCAGTGGGCGAGGATGCCTTCGAGCGCGCGCAGCATCGCCTCGGCGAGCCCGGCGACGGTGGCGCGCAGGTGGCGGGCGCTGCTGTAGTGCCAGCTGATCTCCAGGCGCCCGTCCTCGACCCTGGCGACCACGTCGAGCAGGTGGGCGCGCTCGGTGCCCGGCGCCTCGGCGCCGCCGAGGCCGCCAGGCACCCGGCGGATCAGGGCGCCGCCGTCCGCCGTCCAGTCGAACCTGCCGAGGTAGTTGAAGCTGATGCCGGGCATCGGAGCGGCGGCGAGCAGCGGGTCGCGTGCGAGGTGGCGCAGCGCGCCGTGGCCGATGCCCCGGTCGGGCACCGCGCGCAGCTGCTCCTTGACCGACTTCAGGGCGCCGCCCCAGTCCCCCGCGGGGACGTGCAGGGCGAGCGGGTGGAGCGTGGTGAACCAGCCGACGGTGCGGGACAGGTCGACGTCCTCGAACAACTGGTCCTCGCGGCCGTGCCCTTCGAGTCCCACGGCGACGGTGTCGCGCCCCGTCCAGTCGGCGAGCACCCGGCCGAGCGCGGTCAGCAGGACGTCGTCGACCCGGGTGCGGTAGACGGCGGGCACCCGGCGGAGCAGGTCGTCGGTGTGCTCGCGGCCGAGCCGTACGGTGACCTCCCTGACGTCCGCGGTGACATTGTCGCCTGCACAGTCCTCGGGCAGCGGCCGTGCGCAGTGCTCGGCGACCCGCGCCCAGTGGGCGAGCTGCCCGGAGAAGCCGCCGCTCCCGGTGTGTTCCGCCAGGCGCTCGGCCCAGGCGCGCACCGAGGTGGTGCGGGCCGGCAGGCGTACGGGCGCTCCCGCGGCGGCCTGCCGGTAGGCGGTCTCCAGGTCTTCGAGCAGGATCCGCCAGGAGACGCCGTCGACGACCAGGTGGTGGGCGACCAGCAGCAGCCGCGCCGCGCCGCCGCCGGTGAACAGCCGTGCGGCGAACAGCGGTCCTGTGTCCAGCCGGAACCCGGCGTGCGCCGCCTCGGTGGCGTCCTCCTCGGCGCGCCGGGCCGCCGCGGCGTCGAGGCCGTCGAGCGGGCACACCTGGAGCAGTGCGGGGGCGGGCCCCCCTGCGTCCTCGACCTCCTGGCGCCAGGTGCCGTCCTGCGCCGCGGTGAACCGGGCGCGCAGGGCGTCGTGGTGGCTCCACAGGGCGGCGAGGGCGCGGCGCAGCGCGCCGGGGTCCGGGTCGCCCGCCGTCTCCACCACGACCGACTGGTTGAAGAACTCGGGGCGGCGCGGCCCCGGGTCGAGGAACCAGTGCTGGATCGGGGTGAGGGGCACCGCGCCGTGCACGGGCCCGGTGCCGGCGACGGCAGCGGCGGTGCCCGCGGCCTCGGCGAGCCTGGCCACGGTGGGGTGGCGGAACAGGTCGCGCGGGGTGAGGGCGAGGCCCGCGGCACGGGCCCGCGAGACGACCTGGATGCTGAGGATCGAGTCGCCGCCGAGCATGAAGAAGTTGTCGTCCGCGCCGACCCGCTCGACGCCGAGCAGGTCGGCCCAGATCGCGGCGAGGGCCAGCTCGGCCGGGGTGCTGGGGGCGCGGTGGGGGCCCTCGCCGCCCGCCGACCAGTCGGGCTCGGGCAGCCGCCGCCTCTCGACCTTGCCGTTGGCGGTGAGCGGCAGCTCGGGCACGGTGACGAACGCGCCGGGCACCAGGTAGTCGGGCAGGTCGGCGGCGAGGTGGGCGCGCAGTTCCGACGCGGTGGGCGCGGTCGCGCCGCCTGCCGGGACGAGGTGGGCGGCGAGCCGGGTGCGCCCGCCGGTCCGGTACGCGGAGACGACGGCCTCGGCGACAGCGGGGTGCGCGGTCAGCCGCGCCTCGATCTCGGCGGGCTCGACCCGGAAGCCGCGGATCTTGATCTGGTCGTCGGCGCGGCCCACGAAGTGGAGTTCGCCGTCCGCGCTCCAGCGCACGATGTCGCCCGTGCGGTACATGCGCGCTCCGGGCGGCCCGTAGGGATCGGCGAGGTAGCGCGCGGCGGTGGCTCCGGGGCGGCCCGCGTAGCCGCGTGCGAGACCCGCGCCCGCGATGTACAACTCTCCAGGAACGCCTGGTGGTTGGGGCTGGAGGGCGCCGTCGAGCACATAGGCGCTCGTGTTGTCGAGGGGACGGCCGACGGGCAGCACGGCGGGCAGCGCGTCGCCCGCGGCGAAGGGCCGCCGGGTGGCGAAGGTGGTGGTCTCCGTGGGTCCGTAGCCGTCGACGACGGTCAGGCCGTGGCAGGCGTCGAGGACGCGCCGCACGACGGCGCCCGGCACGGCCTCGCCGCCGGTCCACACCTCGCGGGCGCCGCGCAGGCAGGCGGGGTCCTCCTGGGCGAGCAGCCGGAACAGGCCCGCCGTCAGCCAGAGATGGGTGACGCCCCGCGCGGTGATCGCGTGGCGGACCGCGGCGGCGTCCAGGTCCGACGGCGGTGCGAGCACGGCGGTGCCGCCGCGCAGCAGGGGCACCCACAGCTCGTAGGTAGCGGCGTCGAAGGCGTGCGGCGAGTGCACGAGCACCCGGTGGTGGCCCGTGAAGGCGCGGTCCCTGGCGAGCGCCGCCACGTCGCGCTGGCGCACCGCGACACCCTTGGGCGTGCCGGTGGAGCCCGAAGTGAACATCAGGTACTGGACGTTGTCGGGGTGTACGGCGCCCGTGCCGGATCCTGCGGTGCCCGTACGCGCGGCGCATGACGCACCGCCGTCCGCGCCCGGGACATCGGCGGCGGCGCTCGCGGCCGCGTCTCCCGCGCCGCCGTCCAGGCGCAGGACGCCGTCGCCCGGCAGCAGGCCCGCGGCCGTCTTCTCCCAGGCGCCGTCGGTGAGCAGCAGGTCGGCGCCCGCCTCGGCGAGCATCGTGCGCAGCCGCCCCCGGGGCGCCCGGCCGTCGAGCGGTACGTACACCCCGCCGGTGCGCACCAGCGCGAGCTGGGCGACCACCAGTTCGGCCGAGCGGTCCATCAGCACGCCGACCGGGCGCTCCGCGCGCACGCCGCGGGAGGCCAGCAGGTCGGCCAACACCGCTGCTCTCCTGTCGAGTTCGCGGTAGGTGAGGCGTTCTGCCCCGGCGTCGAGGGCGATCGCCTCCGGGGTGTCGCGCACCTGCGCGGCGAAGAGTCCCGCGACCGTGGCCTCGGGGAGGTCCGTGGCCGTGTCGTTCCAGCCGCGCAGCACCTGCTCGCGGCGGTCCGCGGTGAGCAGCGGCAGCCGGGCGGGCGCCGTGTCGGGCGCGGCGGCCAGCCGGGTGAGCAGCACGGCCAGGTACTCGACGAGCAGGCCCGCGGTCGCCGGATCGAACAGCTCCGGGTCGTAGCCGAGGCGCAGCGCCAGCTCCGTGCCCGGGTAGGCGACGAGGCCGAGCGGGTAGTTGGTGGTCTCGACGCCGTCGAGTTCGCTCAGGGCCAGGCCGTGCGCCGCGGCGAGATCGCCGTCGACGGGATAGTTCTCGAAGACGACGATGCTGTCGAACAGGGCCGCGCGCTCGGGGAGTTGGGTGAACGCCCGCAGGCGGTTCAGCGGCAGGTGGTCGTGGCGCCTGTCCTCGCTCTGGTCGCGCTGGAGCGCGCGCAGCCAGTCGACGAGGGTGCCGTCGGCGGGGACCGCGACCCGGGTGGGCAGGGTCGTGATGAACAGGCCGGTCATGGACTCGGCGCCGGCCAGCTCGGCGGGCCTGCCGGACACGGTCGTCCCGAACACCACCTCGTCCCTGCCCAACTGGCGGGCCAGCAGGATGGCCCAGGCGCCCTGGACGAGGGTGTTGAGGGTGATCCCCGAGGCGCGCGCGACCTCTTCGAGCGACCGGGTCACGGCCTCGGGGACGGTGGCGCGCACGGCCGCGGTGGACTCGGCGCGGTGGGCCTCGCGCGGCTCGCGGTCGTAGGGCAGCGGGGTGGTCTCGCCGAGCCCCGCGAGCCGCTGCCGCCAGTGCGTCTCGGCCTCGGCGCTGTCGCGCCCGTGCAGGTGGGCAAGGTAGTCGCGCCACGGCCGCCGCTCCGGCACGGCCCCCGCGCCGGCCCTGCCCGAGAGGGCGCCGTGGCGGGTGAACACGTCGGAGAGCACCTGGAAGAGGCTCCAGCCGTCGAGCAGCAGGTGGTGGAAGGACCACACGACGCGCACGGCGGTGTCCGAGACGCGGGCGAGCAGCAGCCGCTGGAGCGGGCCGCCCGCCAGGTCGAGCCCGGCCGCCCGGTCCTCGCGCAGCAGGGCGTCGAGCCGGTCGCGGGCCTCGGGTCCGGTCAGGCCGCGCCAGTCGAGCCCGGTGACGGGTACGGGCGCCGACCGCGCGACGACGAGCAGCGGCTGCGGCACGTCCTGCCAGACCACCCGGGAGCGCAGCACGGCCGTGGCGTCGGTGGTCTGCTGCCAGGCCGCGGCGAGCAGGCCGGGCTCCGGCACGCCGTCGAGGACGAAGGTCAGCTGCTGGAAGTAGGCGCCGCTGCCGTCGCCGGAGAGGCCGTGGAAGGCCATGCCCGCCTGCGTCGGCGTCAGCGGCAGGATGTCCTCGACCGCCCCCGGGTCGTCGCCCGCGACGCGGTCGACCGCCGCCTGGTCGAGCGGGACCAGCGGGAAGTCGGACGGGGTGCGGCCTGCGGCGCCCGGCCCCGCGGCGTACGCCGCGAGGTCGGCGAGCGCGTCGGCGTAGCGCCTCGCGAGGTCGGCGACGGTGGCCTCGCGGTGCACGCGGTCGGAGTAGAACCAGGTGAACTCCAGCGCGTCGCCGTCCAGTCGGCCCACGACCTCCAGGGCGTGCGGGCGGGTGGCCGCCGGGTCTGCGTCCAGTTCGAGCGGCCGGAACGTGCCGCGGTACAGCCCCGTCCCGTCCTCCTCCAGGTCCATCCTGCCCAGGTAGTTGAAGCTGAGCTGCGCGGCGGGCGCGGGTGCCGCGTGCTCCGCCGGTGCCAGGTACCGCAGGGCGTCGTGGCCGATGCCGTGCCGGGGCACGGCGCGCAGCCGCTCCTTGACCTGCTTGAGCACGGTGTCCCAGGGCGCCTGCCCGGGGACGGCGAGGACGACCGGGTGGCGGGTGGTGAACCAGCCGACGGTGCGGCTGATGTCGAGGTCGGGAAAGAGCTCCTCGCGGCCGTGGCCCTCGACGTCGACCACGACACGCTCGTGGCCGCTCCACGCGCACAGGGCGCGGCCGAGCGCGCCGAGCAGGACGTCGTTGGGGCGGGTGCGGTAGGTGTCGGGCAGGGTGCGCAGCAGGACAGCGGTGTCCTCGGCGCCCAGGCGCACGGTGACCGCGCGGGCGGAGCCGTAGGTGCCGGGGCCCGGGAGGTCGGCGGGCAGCGCCGCGGTGTCCTGCGGCACGGCGGCGGCCCAGTGGGCGCGCTCGTCGTCGAAGCCGCCCTCCGCGGTGTGCGCGGCGAGCCGCCCGGCCCACTGGCGCAGCGGCGACGACTTGGCGGGCAGCGCCGCCGCGCCGTCGGCCCCCGCGCTGCGGGCGCGGTAGGCGCGGTCCAGGTCGTCGAGGACGACCCGCCAGGACACACCGTCGACGACGAGGTGGTGCACGGCGAGGTGCAGCACGGGGGCCCGGCCCGCGCCCCTGTCGTGCAGCACGGCCCGCAGCAGCGGCCCGCGCGCCAGGTCGAAGGGGCCGAAGTGCGGGGTGTCGGTGTCGGGTCCTGTGTGCCGGGCCAGGGCGACCCGCTCGCCCGGCTGGGCGATGTGCCAGGCGGGCGGGGCGCCTTCGGCCGCGGTGAAGCGGGAGCGCAGGGCATCGTGGTGGGCGACGAGGTCGTTCAGGGCGGCTTCGAGCGCGGCGGTGTCGAGGTCGGAAGGCAGCAGCACGGAGAGCGCCTGCGCGAAGTGGGCGGCCCGCTCGGGGTCCGCCGCGAACAGCCAGTGCTGGATGGGCGTGAGCGGCGCCCGGCCGGTGGGCTCCACCGGCGCGCGGCCCGGGCGGCGCGCCCCGGCTGCGGCGTCCGCGCAGCGGGCGAGCGCGGCGACCGTCTGGTGCCGGTAGAGGTCGCGCGAGGTCACAGTCAGGCCCTCCTGCCTGGCCCGCGCCACCACCTGGATGCTGAGGATCGAGTCGCCGCCGAGCTCGAAGAAGTTGTCGTCCACGCCCACGCGTTCGACGCGCAGCACGTCGGCGAGCACGGCGGCGAGCAGCCGTTCCGTGGGGGTGCGCGGGGCGACGTGGCGCACCGCGCGCGGCGCGGGGCCCGGCAGCGGCAGCCTGCCCCGGTCGAGCTTGCCGTTGGGGCTGAGCGGCAGTTCGCCGAGGACCAGCACGGTCGCGGGGACCATGTAGTCGGGCAGTGTGCGGCCGAGGGCGCGGCGGGCGGCCTCGGGCTCCACCCGCTGCCCCGGCGCGGGGACCACGTATCCGGTCAGCCGCCGGTTGCCGTCGTCCTCGGTGACGGTGACCGCCGCCTCCGCCACCCCGGGGCAGTGCCGCAACGCCTCCTCCACCTCGCCGAGTTCGATGCGGAAGCCGCGCACCTTGACCTGCTGGTCGGTCCTGCCGACGTAGACGAGCTCACCGTCCGCGCTCCAGCGCGCCAGGTCGCCCGTGCGGTACATGCGTGCGCCCGGGGCGCCGAACGGGTCGGCGACGAACCGCCGGGCACTGAGCCCGGGGCGCCGCAGGTAGCCGCGGGCGAGCCCGCCGCCGCCGAGGTACAACTCCCCTGCCACGCCCGGCGGCTGGGGCCGCATCCGGCCGTCGAGCACATACGCGCGGGTGCGGGCGACGGGCCTGCCGATGGGCGGCGGCTGGTCGGGCAGCCGCTCGCCCGCGAACCAGGCGGTGGCGTACACGGTGGTCTCGGTGGGCCCGTAGATGTTGGCGATCGCGCAGCCGGGCAGTGCGGCCCGCAGGTCGTGCACGGTCTGCGCGGGCAGCGCCTCGCCCGCGAGGACGACGGTGTCGGCGGCCACGGGCGCCGCGCCCCCGGCGAACAGCCGGGACAGCACGGACGGCACCCCGCTGACCAGTCCTGCCCGCCGCTCCCCCGCCTCCGCGAGCGCGCCGGCGTCGGCGACCACCTCGACGGTGCCGCCGGACAGCAGGGGGCACAGCAGCTCGAACACCGAGACGTCGAAGTTGAGCGACGTGGAGGCGATCACCGGGCCCGTCCCCCGCCCGCCGAACCGCTCGCGCGTCCACGCGGCCAGCGCGGCGACGGTCCTGTGGGTGACCACCACGCCCTTGGGGCGCCCGGTCGAGCCCGAGGTGTAGATGACGTACGCCGGGTGGTCGGGCAGCAGCGGCCGCACCCGCTCGCCTGCGCCCTCTCCGGCCGCCGCGGGGAGCGCGGGGCCCGCGGGCGCGCCCGGCTCCCCGACGATCAGGGGTGCGCAGTCGGCGGGGAGCGCCGCGGCGGTCTCCGCGGTGGCCACGACCAGCGCGGGCCGCGCGTCGGACAGCATGAACCTGATGCGCTCGGCCGGGTAGTCCGGGTCCACGGGCAGGTATCCGGCGCCCGACTTCAGCACCGCCCACAGCACGACCGGCAGTTCGGCGGTGCGCGGCAGGCAGAGCGCCACCAGCGTCTCCGGCCCCGCGCCCCGGGCGACCAGTTCCCGCGCCAGCAGGCTCGCGCGGCGGTCGACCTCGGCGTAGTCGAGCCGCTGCGCGCCGTGGACGACGGCGGTGCGGCCCGGGGTGCGCGCGACCTGGGCACGGAACAGCTCCGGCAGGGTGGCCGCCTGCTCGCCTCCGGCGACCGGCGGGTTCCAGCGGTCCACCAGGGTGCGCTGCTCCTCTTCGGAGAGCATGGGCAGCTCGTCCAGGCTGCGTCCTGGCCCCTCGGCCATCGCGTCGAGCAGCCGGTGCAGGTGGCGGCTCATCCGCGCCACGGTCCGCTGCTCGAACAGGCCGGTGTTGTACTCGGCGGTCAGCACGCAGCCGCCCGCCGCGTCGGGGGTGAACTCGAAGACGAGGTCGAAGCGCGCGGCGGGCCGCGGCAGCGGGTGCTCGTCGAAGCGCACCCCGCCCGCCTCCTGCGCCCGCGTGGCGGTCTGCTGGACGACGAGTGCCTGCACGAGCGGGGTACGGCTCGGATCCCTCGGCGGTGCCAGCTCCTCGACCACGCGGTCGAACGGCACCGCGTCGTGCGCGAAGGCGTCGAGCAGCGTGGTGCGCATGCCCTCGACGAACCGGTCGACGCTGGCCCGCTCGTCCACCTCGGTGCGCAGCACCACAGTGTTGGCGAAGAAGCCCGCGACGTCCTCCAGGTCGCGCCGGTCGCGCCCGGTCGTGACGGTGCCGAACGCCACGTCGTGCTGGCCCGAGTAGCGCGCGAACAGCAGCGCGCAGGCCCCGGCGAGCACGGTGAACACGGTGGTGCCGCGCCCGGTGGCGAGCGTGCGCAGCCCGTCCATCAGGGCGGGCGGCAGCGCGTGGCGGTGCCCGGCGCCCGCCGTGGTGCGCACGGCGGGCCGCGGCCGGTCCGTGGGCAGTTCGAGCTGCTGGAGCCCGTCCAGGTGCCTGCGCCAGTAGCGCAGGTGCCCGGTGTCCGCGTCCGAGACGTGCCGCCGCTGCTCCCAGGCGGCGAAGTCCGGGTACTGCACGGCGGGCCGCGCGAGGCCCGAGGGCTCCCCGGTGGCCTCCGCCCGGTAGAGCGCGGCCAGTTCGCGGGTGAGGACGCCCGTGGTCCAGCCGTCGGTGACGATGTGGTGCTGGGCGAGCAGCAGCACCCGGTCCGCGTCGCCGAGCAGGACCAGCAGGGCGCGGGTGAGGGGCCCGGCCGTCAGGTCGTACGGCCTGCCGAGTTCCCCGGTCAGCAGCCGCTCGGCGGCCTCCTCCCTGCGGTCGGCGGGCAGGTGGGTGAGGTCGGCGGTGCGCAGCGGCAGTTCGGGTTCCACCGCGACGTACTGGAGGCCCTGGCCCTCGACGGTGCGGAACGTGGTGCGCAGCGCGTCGTGCCGGGCGGCGAGGCCGCGCAGGGCGCGCCGCAGCGCTTCGGTGTCGAGGGGGCCGCGCAGCCGCAGCGCGAGCCCGGTGTTGTACTCGGCGCCGCCCCCGGTGAGGTCGTCGAGGAACCACAGCCGCCGCTGGGCGCCGGACAGCGGCAGGCCGCCGGTGCGGGGGGCCGCGGGGATCGGCTCGGGGGGCGCGGCCGCCGCGGTGTCGCCGACGAGAGGCGCGAGGGCCTCGACGGTGCGGGCGGTGAAGAGGTCCCTGACGGTGAGGTGCGCGCCCAGCTCCTCGCGGGTCCGCGAGAGAGCGCGGGCTGCGAGGATCGAGTCGCCGCCCAGGTCGAGGAAGTCGTCCCGTACGCCGACCTCTTCGACGCCGAGCACGTCGGCCCAGATCGCGGCGAGCGTCGCCTCCTGCGGGGTGCGCGGCGCCAACCGGGCTGCGGGGTCGGCCTGTTCGGGTTTGGGCAGGGCGTCGCGGTCGGTCTTGTTCTGCGCGGTGAGCGGCATCCGGTCCAGGACGACCACGGCCGAGGGCACCAGATGGGCCGGGAGCACGGCGGCCAGGGCCGCGCGCAGCGACGCCCGGTCGGGCGGCGCGCCGGGGTCCGCCGGGGTGGCGTAGCCGACGAGGCGCGGCCGGCCCGGCTCGTCCTCGCGCACCACCACCACGGCCTCGGCGACCCGCGGATCCCGGCTCAGGGCGGCCTCGACCTCCCCGGGCTCGACGCGGAAGCCGCGGATCTTCACCTGCCGGTCGAGCCGCCCCAGGTAGTCGAGTTCGCCGTCGGGCCGCAGCCGCACCCGGTCGCCGGTGCAGTACAGACGGGCCCCCGCGTGGCCGAAGGGGTCGGCGACGAACCGGGCCGCGGTCAGGCCGGGCCGCCGCAGGTAGCCGCGGGCCACGCCGTCGCCGCCGATGAACAACTCGCCCTCCCCGCCCGGCGGTACGGGCCGCATCGCGGCGTCGAGTACATGGACCCGGGTGTGCGGGAGGGCCGCGCCGATCGTCGGCGTGCCGCGCCCTGCGACGAGCGGCGGGGTCCAGGTGGCGACGATGGTGGCCTCGGTGGGGCCGTACGAGTTGATCATGCGGCGGTCCGGCGCCCACCGGTCGACCAGGTGCGGCGGGCACGCCTCGGCGCCCACGATCAGCGTGCGCAGCGAGCGCCCCGCGCCCCGGGCAGGGTCCGGCAAAGTGGCCAGCGCGGCGGGCGGGATGAGGGTGTGGGTGATGCGGTGCTCGTCGAGGACGGCGGCGAGTTCGTCGCCGAGCCAGGGGCCTTCGGGCGGGACGACGAGCGTGGCGCCCGACAACACGGACGCGCACAGTTCGAGCACGGAGGCGTCGAAGCTGGGCGAGGAGAACTGGAGGACCCGGTCGCCGGGCCCCACGGCGTACCGCTCGGCGGCGGCCGCCGCGAACCCGCTGATGCCGCGGTGGGTGACGGCCACGCCCTTCGGCGTGCCGGTCGACCCCGAGGTGTAGATCACGTACGCCGTCCCGTCGGGGCCCGCGCCCCGCGCCGCGCCCTCCGGCGGCGGCGCGCCGTCCCCGCTCTCCAGCAGGGCGCGGACCGCCCCGGGGTCGTCGAGCGTCACCGCGGGCGCCGCGTCGGCGAGCATCAGCTCCCTGCGCCCTGCGGGATACGCCGGATCGACCGGGAGGAACGCGGCGCCCGCGCGCGCCACGGCGAGCTCGGCCGCGACCAGCTCCATGGAGCGCGGCAGGACCAGCGCGACCACCCGGTCGGGTCCGGCGCCTGCGCGGGCCAGGTGCCCGGCCAACCGGTCTGCCCGGTCCGCGAGTTCGCGGTAGCTCCAGGTGCGGGCGCCGTCGGTGAGCGCGGGGGCGTGCGGGGCCTCGGCCACCCGGGCCGCGAAGAGTTCGCCGAGCGCGGGGTGCGCGGCCGCGGTGTCACCGCCCCCGGGCAGCGGGGTCGCCGGCGCGGGCTTCTCGTACGGGTCCTTCATGGGTCCAGTCCTTAGGGCGGGCGCGGGTACGGCGCGGGTGGGGGCGAGCGGGGGCGGCCGCTCCCGCCTGGCCCGAGCGGGCGGCGGGGCACGGCTGCTGGGCGCGGGGCACGGGCAGGCGGCGAGGGCGGGCACGGGAGCGCGGGGCACGGGCAGGCGGCGGAGCGCCGACCCGGGCGCGCGTGCCCTGGCACGGCGGCGGGATGCGGGGGCCGCGCTCCGCCGGAGCACCCGGCGGCGCCCCCGCGGCCGCAGGGCGGCACGGGCCGCCCCGCGGGGTACGGCGCCTCAGCCGTCGTCGGTGCGGCGCGCGGTGCGGCCCGAGACCTGGATCCGCTCGACCCGGCGGGAGACGGGGTCGCGGTGGAAGCGGCCGCCCGGCTCCCTGCGGCCGGTCGCGGGGTCGACGAGGTCGTACGAGAGGTCGGCGTAGCAGACCAGCGGCAGCGGCAGGTCGCCGTCGACGGACAGCGCCGCCGCGCCGTCGTCTCCCGCGGTGACGCGGTAGGGCGTGCCGCCGTTGCGGTAGGTGCCGAGGCAGGCGGCCGGCGGTGCGAGGGGGCGGCCGCGGTCGGGGGCGGGCGCCGCTGCCGCGGGCACGCGCAGGCCGGTGACGTGTTCGAGATCAGCCGCCAGGTCGCGCCAGAGCGCCGTGCCCGCGCCCGCGTTGGCGGTGAACGCCACCACGGCGCCGCTCTCGGGTTCCGCCCGCAGGTGGCAGGAGGTCCCCTGGGCGTTGCCGTCGTGCCCGTACCAGACGCGCCCGCCGCGCCGGTACAGGGCGACGCCGAGACCCCAGCCGTCGGCCAGCGTCCCGGGCCGCGCGGCGCGCTCGCCGCGCCGCATCTCCTTGGCGACGGCGGGCGGCAGCGCGTCGGAGCGCCCGGCCAGGGCGTGGCCGAGCGCCGCCAGGTCGGCGGCGCCGGCCAGCAGCGCGCCCGCGGGCGCCTCAAGTGGGGCCAGGTTCTGGCGTACGGGGCGCACCTGTCCCGTGGCGGTGTTGACGGTGTGCCCGGTGGCCAGCGGGCGCGCTGCCGTGGTGTCGCCGAGGAACGCGGGCACCGTGCCAAGGGGTTCGAGGAGCAGCGCGCGTACGGCCTCGTGCCACGGCATGCCGGTGACGGACTCGACCAGCCGGCCGGCCGCGACATACCCGGCGTTGGAGTACGAGAAGTCGCTGCCCGGCGGGAAGAGTGCCTGGTCGGGGGTGGACAGCGACGCGAGGTAGCGGGCGCCGCCGGTCGCGGACGCCGTGTCGGAGTCGGGCCCCGTGGGCAGCCCGCCGGTGTGGCTGAGCAGGTGGCGGACGCTGACGCGTGGTAAGCCGCGCAGTTCGGGGAGGTGGTCGGCCACGGGCTCGTCCAGGTCGAGGTCGCCGTCGTCGGCGAGGAGCAGCACGAGCGCGGCCGTGTAGGGCTTGGTGAGCGAGCCGAGCGGCACGGCCGTCTCCGGTATGAGCGGGGCGCGGGTCGCGGCGTCGGCGACGCCCGTGTGCAGGGAGAAGGTCTCGGCCCCGGTGTCCACGAACAGCTGGGCGCCGGGCACCCGGTGGACGTCGGCGAGGGTGTCGAGGCGGCTCTGGAGCTCCTGGCGCAGGGTGCTCGGCGCGGCGGCGCCGGCCTGACCGGTGGGGACGGTGTACGGCATGAGTGGGTGCTCCCGTTGAGTGGGTTTCCCGGGTGCGGGGTGGGGTTGCTCGGACGGCGGGCGAGCGGTGCCGCGCCGGTGGTGCACGAGCGGGTGCGTACTCGGCGAGTACGCGAGGGGGAGGGGCCTACGCCCGGCCGACCTCGACCGGCAGGTGGCGCAGGCCGACGAGTACGGCCGGGTTCTGCGGCACGACGTCGTCGTACGACGGGACCCCCAGGGCGCGGAATCGTTTATGCAGCGCGCGCAGCGCGATCCTGGCCTCCAGCCTGGCCAGCGGCGCGCCGAAGCAGAAGTGGATGCCGTGCCCGAAGGTCAGATGCGGGTTGGGGCTGCGGTCGGCGACGAACGTGTCGGGCCGCTCGAACCGCGCGGGGTCGCGGTTGGCGGCGCCCAGATGGACCATGACCATGGTGTCGGCCGCCAGTTCGCGGCCCCCGAGGACCACGGGCCGGGTGATGCGGCGCCCCAGCTCCGGGAAGGGGGGCAGCCAGCGCAGCACCTCCTCGACGGCTCCCGGGATCCGGTCGGGGTCCGCACGCAGCGCGGCGTCGGTGCCGGGGTTCCGGTCGAGGGTGACGACGGCGTTGCCGAGCAGGGCGGTGGTGGTGATGTGGCCCGCGACGAGCAGCAGCGCCACGAAACCCACCATCTCCTGGTCCGCGAGACGGGCCCCGTCCACATCGGCGGCGATGAGCCTGCTGGTCAGGTCGTCGCCGGGGTCGGCACGGCGACGGCGGATGTGGTCCAGCATGTAGCCGTTCATCTCGCGCACGGTGGGCGCGATGGCCTCGAGCGCCCGCTCCAGGTCGGCCATGTCGGGCGCCTCGCCCAGCTGTTCGCCGCCGAACAGGACGCTCGCCCACTCCTGGAACCTGCGGTGCTCCGCCGCGGGGATGCCGAGCAGCTCCGCGATGACGATGATGGGCAGCGGGTAGGCCAGGGCCTCGACGAGGTCGAAGCGGTCCCGGTCGTCGACCGCGTCGAGCAGCCGTGCGCACACGGCCTCGATGCGCGGCTGGAGCCCCTGCACGACGCGGGGGGTGAAGGCCTGGCTGACCAGCGCGCGGAGCGTGCGGTGCCCCGGCGGGTCCATGGCGACGAAGTTGCCCCGGGTGAAGGTCTCGAAGTCCGGCTGGGTCGGGGCGAGCGAGGAGAGGTCGGAGGAGTAGGTCGCCGGGTCGGCGAGCACGGCGGAGACCGCCTCGTGGCCCGTCACCTGCCAGACGTTCTGCTCGTCGTCGTGGCGCACGGGGCCTGCCGCGCGCAGCGCGCGCCAGCGGTCGGGTAACGCGTCAAGCAAAAAGGTTTCGTTGGTTATCTGCTCGGTGGACACCATGGCTCCTCGGGTGGCGGCGCGCGGACACGGGACTGCCGTGCCCGCGCGGCGGGTTGGGGCGGGAAAAGGGCGTGCGCCCGGGTGGCGGCGCGGCTGCCGCCGTCCGCGGACGTCCGCGTCGGCGGCGGGCGCCACGGGTGCCGCGCGCCCCCTGAGCGCGGCCGTCCCTGCGGCTCCTGCCCGGGCCCTGCCGGGCCCGTCGTCCTGCTGTCAACACTCCCCGTGGTGTGTGCCGTTGCTACTACGGCTCACCGGACACGTTCTCCGTGCGGCACGACCCGACACGCTGATCCCCCCTTGGTGACACCTCCGCGCGACCCTCGCGCGGTGCCCCGCCGGCGCACGGCCGGACAGCGGTCCCCGAAGCCGGGGCCGTCGACGCGAGAGTACGCATCTTCCGCCGGCCCCCGCCCGGGTTCCGCGGAATGCGCCCCCTCGAATGCTTCCGGTTCCCCGGCGCGCGCTTCCGGTTCCCCGGCGCTCGGGCACAGTCTTCACACGCCGTCATCACAAAGCAACCCCCCGAAGTCGAACGGAGAGTGACTTGACGGCGGCTTGGCGTAACGCTCGGCATCCGGCACGTGACGCCCGGGCGCACCGCCTCAGTGAGCGGCCGGGACGCGCCCGGTCATCGCGAGCGCAAAGAGGCGCTACCAGACCCGGGCTGCCGCCGCGCTGCCCTCGGCCAGGCCCATGTGACCGTTTTTCCCGTTCCGTTGATGACACCCCATCGGCGTACCCCGTCTGCTCACCACGGCGCGGGGCGCGGACACCGGGCCGTACGAAAGGCCGAGGGCCGGCGGTTCCGCTCCGGTGGTTCTGCTCCAGTGGTTCCGCTCCGGCGGCGGAGGTCCGGTCACAGGTGCTTCATCAGACGGAAGCCGACGTCCCACTCCCGGTCGGCCTCGCGCACGGTCACGTCCGAGCGGGTCTTCACGGAGCACCAGTAGTGCGCGAACGAGCCGCCCTTGACCGGGAAGTAGCGCTCGGCGGGCCTCGCGCGGCGGCCGCCGCGCCACGCCGTGCGGCGCGGTTTCGGCCCGGGGGCGCAGAGCTCCCAGACGTTGCCGCCGCAGTCGAGGAGGCCGAAGTGGCTGGCCCCGGAGGCGAAGAGCCCCACCGCCGTGGTGGTCCTGATGTCCGTCTGCCGGCTGTTGCCGCGGCTCGTCTCGAAGTCGGCGCCCCAGGGGTATCCGTCGAAGCCGTCGGCGGACCGCGCCGCCGCCATCCACTGCGCGACCCCGGGGATCCCCACCCGCTCCCCGCGCAGCGCGCCCAGCCAGCTCGCGAACGCCCGCGCCTCGTGGTAACTGACGCCGACGACCGGGTGGTTGGGCAGGTCGAACGGCGGCCCGAACCGCTCGGGCGCGCCCCACCCGTACCGGTCCCTGCAGGCGATACCCTCCCGCGTCCAGTGGCCGTCGTCGCGGTAGCCGTCGTTGCGCACGAACACCTCGAACTGCGCGTTGGTGACCGGGTACCTGCTCATGCAGAAGGCCGGCACCCGGACGCCGGGCGGCCCGGGCACCGGGACGAGCTGCTCCGGGACGAAGACCCACTCGACGGCCGGGACACCCACCGCCGTCCCGTGCCCGACCCCGACCCCCGGGCGGTCGTCCCCGACCCTGCCGAGGGCGCGACCGAGCGCCGCGAGCTCCGCGGGTGGGCCCGTCGCCGCCGCGGCCAGCCGCCGCTTGATCGCGCCGCGGAGCCGACGGCGCGCCGCGCCGTCGTGCGCCCCGCCGCGCTGCACGCACTCCGCGGCCCACTCCGGCTGCGCCCCCGCGAGCCAGTCGGCGACCCGGTCGGGGCCGCCGTGGAAGCGCGGTACGAGCAACAGGACCGCGCGCCAGGGCGATTCGGCCCACCAGGCCGCCGCCTCCACATGGTCGGCCGCCCGCGCGCCGTCCGGGATCCGGACGGACAGGGCGGCCGCCGCGAAGTAGTCGCGGAGCACCCGGTGGCGGAACGTGAGGCCCGCACCGTCCTCGTCGACGAGGCCGGCCGCTGCGGCCGCCTCGACCAGCCGGGCACCGCACACCTCGCCCGCCTCGGCCAGCAGCGCGGCCGCCACGGCAGGCTCGCAGCGCTCCTGCCGCGTCCTTACGAGGTGCTCGGCGACGGGGCCGAGACCGGCGAACAGCCGGTCGAGCGGGAGGTCGCGGTAGCCGGGCTCCGCGTGCAGCCTGCTCCACAGCGCCGTGACGAGGTGGTCGAGGAGGTCGGGCCTCGACAGGTCGAGGTACTCCCCCGCGCGCCTGATGGTCACCATGGCCCGCAGCAGGAACGGGGTGCGGGCCAGCTGGAGCGCGGCCGGCGGATCCCGCAGCAGCCGCAGTCTGAGCGTGGCGATCTCGCCGGGGACGCCGCGCGGCGCCCGCGCCGACAGCGACCACAGCTGCTCGACGTCCCCGCCCGCCGCCCGCCAACTGTCTTCGACCGCCTCGTAGTCGCGGCCCGCCAGCTGCCGGAACAGCTCCTCGGCGAGCGCCGTGCCGAGCTCGCACTCCAGATGGCGCAGCACCTCGGGCGGGTCGAGAGGGAGCAGCTCGACCTCCACGCAGTTCGGCACGGACCAGTCGAGGCCGCGGGTCGAGCGGGCCGACAGCACGAACGACGCGTGCGGGCGGGCGCGCAGGAAGTCCAGCACGGCGCGCTGGTACGCGGGGGTCAGCTCGTCGAAGTCGTCGAGGTAGAAGACGCACCGGTGCAGGACGTCGTCCAGGTCCGCGCCGCCGAGGAAGCGCGTGCACTCGCGCAGCAGCCGCTCGACGGCAGGGAGGCCGCACTCCTGGCCGCCCCGGTCGCCGAAGGAGAGCCGCACAGGGACGCTCGCGCCGCCGGCCTCGTACGCACGGCACTGGGCGAGGGCGAGGAGGTCGAGCAGCACGCTCTTGCCCATCCCGGGGGCGCCGGTGACGACCGCCCTGCGGATGCGCGCGCGCCGCACGTAGTCGGCGGCGTCCGGCACCACCGTGTGCTGGGCGCTGATGGCCGTGGTGCGCACCTGCGCCCGCGTGACGACCGACGAGCGCTCCAACGAGTCGAAGGACGGCCCCATGCCGCTGACCCGGACCTCCCGCACGAGCCGGCTCTCCAGGGTGCAGGCGAGCCGCCGCACATGCTGCCCCTCATCGGCCGCCGGGCCGGCGACAGGCGCCGCGGCCCACGGTGCCAGCTGGTCCGACCGCACGCTCCCGTCGTACCCCCTGGACGCGTAGAACACCGGCATCTGGGCAGTGGTCCCGGCCGCGCGCAGCCGGGAGAACTCGGCGCTGACGCGGCGCGCGACGAGCGGCATGTCCGGCAGCGAGCCCGGTACGGTCGGCAGCTCCCCGAGCAGCACGGAGGAGAACCGGCCTGTCCCCTCGGCGGTGAGGTTGACCGCCAGTTCGCCCTCGCGCGTGGCGCACAGCGCGAACTGGTCGGTCTGGACGAGGTCGCCCACCGGGAACGTACCCGGCGGCAGCCCCTGGCTGAGCTCGCGGTGGGAGACGTAGCGGCGGCAGGCGTCGAGCAGCAGGATCTGCCGCCCGACCCGGGAGAACGCCGAGGAGCGCAGGGCCTGCGCCAGGTTGTCCACGTCGACGTTGCGCAGCAGGTCCGTACGCGCGTCGGCGGTGAACAGGCGCAGGTGGCCCTGGGGGTCGGTGATCCCGTGGCCGCCCCAGAAGAGGAAGAAGACGTCGCATCCGAGTTCCCTGACGCCGTCGAGGAGCGCCGCGTGTATCGCGTCGGACGTCGGCTCGCCGACGCCGACGCCCGTACGCGCCCGCCACTCCTCGAAGGCCTGCGGGGAAGCCGAGTTGGCGAAGAGGCCGATACGGTCCGCGGGCATGCCCATGGCCAGCAGCCAGTCCGTGAAGCCCAGCGCGTCGGCCGCGGGCCCCACCAGCCGCCAGTCCTGTCCAGCCGCGTACTCCTCGACGCCCACCACCAGGGCCCTGGCGTGCGCGAAGTCGTTCACGGACACGCGCTCAGCACGGCGTCCCAGCACGCGCTGTTCCACCAGTAGGCGCTGTGGCAGCGCGGGAAGGGCTGGCCGTTGTCCACCCGGACGTCCAGGACGCGGTCGCCGAACAGGGGCGCGGCGACGTAGGCGAGGAAGTCCCGCTGGTCGTAGACGTTGGTCCAGGGCGGGAACCCGGCGGGCAGCGGGGCGCCCGCGCGCAGCCCCCACAGCGCGTCGAGCTCCCAGAACAGCGGGGCCGCCGTGCCGACGGTGACCAGCCGGGCACCGGGCGGCGGGGCCGTGGCGAACAGGTCGGCGCAGATGACGCCGCCCAGGCTGTGCGCGACCACCACGACCGGCGGCTCCAGGCGCTCGACGTGGTCGGCCACGAATCTGCGGACCGCCGCGCCGTCGCGCTGGTAGACGAGGATGTCGCCGGCGACCGACGACGCCGTCGCGGTGAGGGCCTCGCGCCGCCGTGTGACGTAGGAGGTGGTCCGCCCGGCGAAGAACGTGCCGACGCGCCTGCGGGCCCTGCCGAGCACATCCCGGTGCTCCTCGCCGCCGGCCGCCGTCACGGCCCTGAGGAACTCGTCCCTGAACTCCCTGTCGTACACGGCGCGCAGCCCCGGGCCGCCCGCGCGCTCCGCGCCGCGCACCGCTTCCGCGACGGTCGCGCGGACCAGGACCTGCCAGGCGTCCTGCGGCGGTGCGCCGGACGCCAGGTCGCCGAACGGCCGGGACGCGGCGACGGCCCGGCAGCTCCCGGCGAACTCGCTGCCAAGACCGGCCTCGTGGAACAGCGCCTCCACCGGGCCCGAGGCGGCGAACCTGCCGTACCGCTCCGCCAGGGCGCGGCCCTGCGGCTGCCGTCCTGGGTGGAAGCCGCCTCCGCCGTCCTGGGGCGCGTCCGCAGCGGCCAGCAGGCGCAGTTCAAAGAGGGGGTCGTCCTGGAGCGCCTCCCAGGCCATGACGTCGGCCTCTTCCGGGGCGGCGCCCGCGCCCGCGTCCCTGGCCCCGTCCGCCACGGGCACCGAGGCACCGCCCGCGCAGAGCCTGCCCCCGTGCGCCTCCCCCCAGAAGCACCCCTCGACGGCCAGGCCGGGGCGCCGGGCGCGCAGCGAGCGCGTCACGACGTCGAGCGTGGCGTCGAACGCCTTCTGCCGTACTCCGGTGCCGTGCACGAACAGGACAGCGGTCACGGTGGCCCCCCTTGCCGCGAGTTGTCGGGTGGTGCCGCTTGCCATGCCTTGCCTGCGCTGCCCCGCGCCCCGGGCCGCCGACGTGCCCTGCGGCGTACGGGTCAGCTCCTGGCCAGGTGCTGCTCGATGCCCCACCGGACGGTCCGCCGGTGCCAGGCGTGCGCGGTCTGGAGGGCGAGCGCGGTGGTGAACGTCAGCGGCTCGCCCGTGCCCACGTACGGCACGGACTTGATGTACCTGCCCTGCTCCCCGCCGCCGATGACCGGGAACTCCCAGCCGTCCGGCTGCCGGCTGGTCCGCAGGAAGTCCAGGGGCCTGAGCACCAGTTCGTGGAACGGGTCGACGCCCAGCTGAAGGAGCGCGAGCGGCAGCGCGGGGGTGTAGCTCTGGAGCGCTATGGCCTCCCGCGAGTCGGGCAGCGTCCCGACCGCGATCTCCAGGCTGGGGGCGCAGAGTTCGGTGCCCAGGGCGCGGGTCAGCGCGCGCAGGCCGTGGCGGACCAGTTCTGCGGTGTCGGAGGCGGCGCCGCTTTCGCACCACCGGATCGCCCACAGCGCCATCACCGTGCTCGTCGCGTCGGGCTCCCCCGCGCCGCTGCGCCAGAGGCCGCTGCGCCGGTGCCTGGTCCGCCTCAGATACCGGGTGGCGGCCTCGACGGCTGCCGCCGCCGGCCGCCGCTCGGCGTCGCCGCCGCCCGCGCCGCCGCGCTCCGCGGCGAGACGCAGCGTGTACGCGCACACGGCGGTGAGGAACAGCGACGGCGGGTTGTCCGAGTCCCGGCTGAAGCCCCAGGCGCCGTCCTCGTCCTGGGCGTCGGCCAGCCACCGCACGGCGGGGGCGTACCGCTTCTCGTGCGGGCCCCGGTAGCCCGTCGCGACGAGGGCCCACAGGCACGCCGCCGTGGCCCAGACGTTCCGCGAGGCCGTGCTCCAGCACTCGTTCTCCGGGTACGCGGCGTCCCCGGAGGCGCCGGCACCGACCGCGTGGTGCGTGGACCACAGGTAGCCGTGGACGCGGTCGCGCATGGCCGGGCTGAGCAGGCCCATGCGGTGGAGGGCGAGGAGCACCGTGGCGGTCGTCTCGGGCAGCGACTCCGAGGGGACGCCGATCTGCTTCGGCACGCCGCAGTCCTGGTTGAAGGAGGCGATCAGCGGTTCCACCAGGTTGTACAGCGGGGTCCCCCAGAAGGCCGCGGAGAAGTGGCGGTCCCAGCCGTGCGCGCGCTCCCGCACGAAGGCCAGGTCACTGTCGGTCCAGATGTCCATCAGTCGTCATTTCTCATCGAGGACGAGTCCTTGGCTGAGCCGGGTCTTTTCGAGCACGCACGATATTTCGAGGCCCGACGCGAGCGCGTCCGCCGCCAACCGCCGGTTCACATGGCGCATGGCGGGGCAGTGGACCGGGCTCCGGGCCTCGCCGAGCGCCCGCTCGGTCGCCGCCCCCGACCGGTCGAGCAGCTCGCTGCCCGTCCAGGTGAAGGAGTGCGCGTCCGGGACGTCGATGAACATCGGGCACAGGAAGACGCGGCCGTCGGGCAGGAAGAGGAGGTTGTCTGCGCTGCGGATCGCGCAGTACCGCCGGTGCGCGCCCGCGGGCACGAAGGTGCGCTCCAGCCGTACGTCCAGCCGGAGTCCTGCCGAGAACCGCTCGATCTCCGCGGCCAGCGCCCGCCATGCGGGTATCGGCAGCACCATCTCCGGCGTGGCGAAACCCCGGTTGGAGACATAGTGGATGTTCACCCAGCCGAATCCGAGGCGGTCGCAGAGCGCGAGAACGTCGCCGACGTCGCCCGCGTTGGCCCTGCTCACCGACATGATGCCGAAGAGGCGGTAGCCGCGCTGCCTGGCCCGCTCGACGTTCGCCATCGTGCGCTCGAAGGACCTCGGGCCCCTGACCGCGTCGTGGGTCTCGGGGGAGGCGCCGTCGATGCTGATGCCGACCACCGGCAGCGGGGCGCCGTCGAAGCGCTCGACGAACGACCGGAAGCCGTGCAGCCCGTTGGTGACGATCCGCACCCGGAGCCCGCTCGCCTGGGCGAGCAGGACCGCGTCCGCGATGTGGGGGTGGAGCGTCGGCTCGCCGCCGAGGAAGGTCACTTCCTCCGTGCCCCACCTGCGCGGGGCGCCGGTGATCAGGCGGGCCAGGGAATCCTGTGCGAAGCTCTGCGCCGTCGACAAATTCTCCCCGACAAAGCAGTGCGCGCAGCGCAGATTGCAACGATAGGTCACATAGATGTCCAACGAGCGCACGCGCACAGGAACCCCCGCCCCTTGATGGTTATTTCACCGTGCGATACATCATCGTTTCGCGGAATCCGGCCAGGAAGGCCATGGCGTCGAGTTCGTCGATCTCGCGCTTCGACGCCCAGATGAACTGATCGTGGTCGGCGGGATCCAGTTCCACGTCGCCGTCCAGGTACCGGCAGAGGTAGACCGTCTGAAAGGTCTGCCGCTGCGGAAGCGTGGCCAGATTGGTGTACGCGTAGAGAAGGCGTTCGATGGAGACTTTGAGCCTGGTCTCCTCGTGCACCTCCCTGACGAGCGCGTCCTCCAGGCTCTCCCCCGGATCCACCGTCCCCCCCGGCAGATCCCACTTGAGGGGCATGTAGTCGTCCACCGCCGACCGGCGCGTCAGCAGGAAACGCCCGTCCCGCTCGATGAGCGCGTGCGCCGCCCCATAGAACAAGGTCATAAGTCTTCGCCTTTCGATTGCGCACAAAACCCTGGCACGGATCTTCAGAGGGCACACGGCGGCACCACCGCGGGCACGGAAACACCCACCCCCTGGGGAGGTGCGCCCACAATAGCGTCAACTGGCCTCGCGGTAAGGGGCCTTGAGCCATTCCCCTCAAAGATCTTGCGATGAAATGACCACGGCAGTCACCGATGGGGCCGGTGGGGCTGGACAACGCGCCAGAACATTCGCACATCAATTCCCGCCCACTCCACGGGAGCAGCTCGCACCCCGCGCCTTCCGGCTGCTGTACGACCCGTGCTTCACTGCACTTCGTCGGGGCGGTGGAGCACGCGTCAGGCACCGTTGTCAGCGGTCAGGCACACGTACACCGGGCCCGTGTCGTAGTCGAGGAGCACCGCGGGAAATGTGGACCTCGTCCCCGGGTAGGCGGGCGCGCACTGCTGCGGTTCCGCGTAGAAGACGCCCTGCCCCGTCGGGTCGATCCCCTGTGCCGTCGACGCCGTGACCAGCTGATCAGTGCAGCTCACCGCTGGCGCATTCATCAGGAGCGCGGCCTCTCGCGTCGCCCCGTCGCCGGTCCCGGTCCAGGCAATGCAGTACGACGAACTCGCGTCTCCGCCCGTGGCCGGGGACGCGACGATCCGCACGGCCTGCCGGCCGACCGCCCCGCACAGGCTGTCGATGTCGACGGTGTACCAGGGCGCGCCCGGCGCGCAGATGTCCGGAACGCTCTTGCAACTGGCCGGGCCGCTCTCGGCCTTGAAGTGCACCGTGCGGCAGGCGGGCGCCTGCCGCACCGCGGCCGGCGAACTCGCGGCCGCCGCCGTGGTCTGCTGCGGGTCAGCCGTCCGGGCGGCCGGCGCGGCGGTGGCCCGCCTGTCGAGGTGGTGGGCGAGGGCGCTGCCGCCGATGCCCGCGGCGACGGCGAGCGCGAGGACCCCGGCGACCAGCGGCACGGGAATACGGCGGCGCGGCGCTGACGCGGGCGGTATGCGGACGACGGGGATGCTGTCGAGGGTGTCGCCGTTGTGGAAGCGGATGAGGTCGTCGTCGGAGGTCATCAGGGATCCGTTCAGACGGGCCGAAGGGCGGGCAACTCGGCGCCCGCACCGTGAGAGCACGGGCGCCGTACGAGTGCTACTGGATGTCGCCCGTCCAGTGCGGGTCCTCGTCGAGCAGGCCGTCCGACGTGTCCAGACGCGTCGCCGTCACCACAATCGACTTCCCGTCGGCCTTGTGGATCGCGTACTCCCCGGTGAACGTCCCCCGCCCGCCCGCGGCGATACGGCCCGTCATCTCCTTCGACCCGTCGTCCACCGTCAGCATCTCCAGAGACCCGCCGCTCGATGCGCCCTCCGCCTCGACCGACCAGTCGTCCAGCGACAGGGGCTTCTTCGTGCCGTTGGTGATCGTCCAGGTGATGCGAAAGCCGTACTCGTCGGGGTCGGGGCCGACGTCGTACTCGCCGAACTTCGTGAGTGTCTTGATGCTGTTGACGGCCATCTTCACGCCGTCGTTGTACGCGAACGTGTCTCCGACCGCGAGCTCGGTGTTCGGCACGCTCGCGGACGGCGTCGGGCTCTCGGTGGCGCACTTCGCCATCCAGTCAGCCTGGGACATGGTGCTGTTCGTCGAGCAGTCCGGGCTGGAGTCGCGCGCGCCCGCAGCGGGGTGCGCGGTGGCTCGCTCGGCGACACCCTGGTCGTGGCTGCCGCAGGCGGCGGCGAGCGGGATAAGCGCGCCGACGGCGAGGCCGGCGAGGGTGCGGGTTGCGCGGTTCATGATCCCCCCTGGGATGTTTAGTGACGTATGCGACCTATGCCGCCGGTGAAGGGTTGCGGCACGTTTCGGCCTCCTTGGATGACCGGTTCTGTGCGTCGTGGGACGCCCACTCGCGGGTGATCACCACGGCTGCGGCGTCGTCGCGGCGCCCGGCCCCGTCCGCTCGGGCCGGGGCCACGCACGCGTCCGCGAGCCCCTGCGGGGCGCCCCTGTGCTGGGGCAGCAGATCCTCCGGCACCGCGGGTTCCACCCGGTCGTGGACCGCGTCGCTCGTGAGGCTGATCACCGGGTCCGTGACGGCCGCGGTGCAGGCCGTTCCTGGCGTCGCCCGCGACAACGACGCCGTGATCAGCTTGTCGCCCGTGTGGTCGTCGGTGCAGCGGCGCAGCACGGTGCCGTTGCTCCGTCCGCGCGGGCGTCGCCGGTCCCGCCGGTGAACGCCGCGTCGTCGCGGACGCACGCGGTTCGCAACCGCCAGGGCATCGGTTTCGTCGCCGTCGATCCCGCTGTCGGCGACGCGTGCGTCGACAGAGAGAAGACCCACGAGCGCGCCGCGGCGCCCCGTGATGCGGGCGGCGATCTCCACGACGAGCGGAGCGGTGCGCCTCGGGCTCACACCTGCTCACGCACCACACTCGGAGAGGGTGTCGGCGCCTCGCGGCTCGCGGCGAACCTGCCGTGTGGACCGACACGGGCAAGGTCTTCACGAACGAGGACGGGACGTGGCTGCACCCGGAGACGGTGTCGGACGCGTGCCGGGAGACCCGCGGCGCCGCGGGCCTGCCGCCGATCAACCTGCGGGACGCGCGCCAGGGCGCGGCGGCGCTCGTGAAGGCGGGCGGCGGGGATCAGCACGACGCGAAGGTGAAGCTGCGGCACTCCACGATCACGCTGACGTCGGACACGTACATGGAGCTGTTCGAGGAGTACGAGGACGATCTGACCGAGCGCACGGCTGCGGTGGTGCCGCGGGTCCGGAAGGAGCCCTCTGGCGCAGCCGCTCACGCAGGGGCCCCAGAAATGATCAAGAGCCCAGGTCACATGCGCTCTGACCTGGGCTCCAGCTGAGCCCCCTGTCGGATTCGAACCGACGACCTACGCATTACAAGTTGTCCGATCTTCGTCCGCGCCCGTCCAGCGGAGTGCAAAACCGCAGCGCAACACGGATGCCGGACCTCGGTGGACTGCTCGGGACGAGCGTGGAGGGGACGCGATCTGCGACCACGACTGAGACCACGGCCACCTCCCGCTTCCCGCTTCCCGCTTCCCGCTGTCCAGTGCATGCGTGACAAGAGGGCTCAGCATCCGCTCAGCCCAGGCACCCCGGGTCTGACCCTGGCCCTCTCGCTCAGGCGAGCCAGCACCTCCCAAAAGGGCACCACGGCCCCCACCGAGTTCGGGCCATGCATGTCGCCGTCCACGGCTAGAGTCACCCCATGGCCCAACTTAACGATGTCTTCGGCATCAGCGCACAAGTCGACTCCCGTTCCTACGTAGACCGGGGCGGTCTTGACGCCCGTTTTCACCGCACGCTCGGGAGCGATCGACACGTTGCCGTTCATGGAGGCAGTAAACAGGGAAAGACTTGGTTGCGAACAAAGGGACTAAAGGACTCGCCCACGCTTGTCATCCAATGCACTCCGGCCGCAACGGCCGAGTCCCTGCTAACCGAAGCGCTAGGTCGACTTGGGGTACATGCAGTATTGAAATCAACCGAGTCCCGAGATCTCAGCGGGACCTTGGATTTCTCGGCCTCCGGGAGCGCCGGGATGAAATTGCTAGCTAAAGTTACAGGATCAGCCAATATGGGAGCCGCCATCAGATCTGGCCGCGCAGTCGAAAATCAACCCATTGGACACACAATTGCCGATCTGTCTTGGGTTGCTCGCACCATCGTAGCTTCAAAACATAGACTCGTTTTGGAAGATTTTCACTACATTGACGAGTCGGTGCAGCGTCAGCTCGCTTTCATGCTAAAAGCCATGGGCGAATACGGGCTATTCGTCATAGTCGTCGGAGTATGGCCGAAGACCCACCTTCTCTCGTACTACAACGGCGACCTCGAAGGTCGAGTGGACGACATTCATCTCCTTTGGGAAAAGGAAGAGCTCAAGCAAGTTCTAGAGCAAGGAGCCGAAGCCCTGCGCGTCAAATTCTCAGATGCCCTAATTGATGAATTGGTCCGCGAAGCGTCAGAAAACGTGGGCCTGCTGCAAAGACTTGCCGAACAAGTGTGCGCCGCAGGAAACATCTTTGACTCACGCAGTGGCGGAAACCGGCAACTTGACGTAGGGCCTGCCCTTACGTCCGCACGGCATGCCGTGGCCGACCAGATGCAGGGCAGGTTTCAGACATTCGCCGATAATTTCATTCGCGGGATGCGTCGACTCTCCCAGGGACTTGAAGTCTATCGCCACCTACTTGAGGCCGTTACCGACGCCCCCGACCAAGAGCTCCTTAACGGGATAGATTCTGCGGCCCTACTGCAGAAAATTTCATCCCACCCAGGCGGTTCAGGGATCAGGTCGTCAGACTTGACTCAGGCACTGGAGCGCATTGACGCATTGCAAGTGAAGATTGACGTAAAACCCCTAGTGCTGACATACAATAAGTCGAGTCGTAAACTTTTTCTAGCCGATCGCGCTTTTCTTTTCTTTCGGCGACACGGCGACCCTACATGGCCTTGGGTCGCTGGAGCACCGAATATAACGAACGATCTCGCTCAAAGTGAGCCTCTCCAACTCTTCTAGAGTTCGCCATTCCGAGGTAGAAACCTTAAAGCGAGGCCACAGCCTCACGTATTCGGCGTGGCAGGGTCACTCGATCAGGGAAACGGGCTCGTGACAGTCTGGAGTCGATGCCACGAATGAGTAGGAGACAGTAGATGCCGAACGTGAGTCCACGGGGTACCTACCTGCGCATCTCGGAAGCGCTGCGTCGAGACATCAATGACGGCCAGATCGTGGACGTGCTGCCGTCTGAGGCAGACCTGATGCAGACGTACGAGGTCAGCCGCAACACCGTGCGCCGTGCGTTGAAGGCTCTCGAAGCGGCCAGCATCGTCACCTCTCGACCTGGCGCCGGCTGGCACGTGCAGGGGCGGGTAGAGGCGCGTCCCCTGCTCGCACGGATGACGGCGCTCATCACCGATGAGTCTCTCGTGGTCGGGGACCCGTATCCGTCCGAAGCGAAGCTCTGCGAGCGCTTTGATGCCTCACGCACCGCCGTACGCCGCGCCCTGGCCCAGATGGAGGGCAGCGGGTTGCTCGACACGAAGCACGGCAAGGGGCGCACCGTGCGAGCGCTTCCAACAGCCGAGAGTGGGCAGCAGTGACCAGGGAGGGTGCCGACATGGTCGAAGATGCCTGGAAGCTCGCGGAAGCGCTGCTCGCCGAGCCGTTGCCGCGCCGCTGGAGGCACTCGCAGGGCGTGGCCGGCCGCGCACGGTCCCTGCGGCCGATCCTCGGGGAAGACGCCCGGCTGCTGGAGGCCGCTGCGGTCCTCCACGACATCGGGTATGCGCCCCGCATCGCCCACACCGGCTTTCACCCCCTCGACGGTGGGCGCTTCCTGCGCCAGGAGGGGGTCAACGAGCGGGTGGTACGGCTGGTGGCCAACCACTCATGCGCCCTCCTGGAGGCAGAGGAGCGCGGCCTGCGCGAGGAGCTTGCCGCGGAGTTCCCCATGGAGGCGCCGGCGCTCACCGATGCCCTCATCTATTGCGACATGACCACCACGCCTGACGGCGGCGAGACATCGACGCACGGTCGCGTCGCAGAGATCGTGGGCCGGTACGGCCCGGACACGCTCGTCGGTCGCTTCATCCAGCGGGCGGCGCCGGAGATCCACGACGCAGCGGGGCGAGTTGTTGCACGCTTGCGTAAGGCGGGTGTCAGCCCTCAGCCGACGTAGAGGGCCGTGCGCGAATCATCCAGACCGTGGTCGATCCGTAGGCGCATTGACGGATGGATGTCGAGCTTGTCGAGGTCCGCTGGAGCAATCCAGCGGACCTCTTTTGATTCGCTGCTCGTCCGCAGTGAACCGCCGACCGGACGAGCTCGAAAACAGATCGAGAACTGCTGACGCACCTCCCCGTCGTCGTACTCGATGACGTGTTCCGGATTGGTGTAGAGGCCGGTCACCGCCTCGATCTCGACCTCGATCCCGGTCTCTTCGCGCACCTCTCGCACGACGGTTTCGCCGACGCTCTCGCCGATCTCGTGTCCTCCGCCGGGCAGCGCCCATAGGTCGTTGTCCGTCTTGTGGATGAGCAGCAGCTCTCCTCCCGCGTTCCGTACAACTGCGGTGACCGAGGGAACCACCGAATTTGCCCTCGGGGCATTGGGGTTCTGGAAATGGTCGATACGGCTCACGGTGAGCATTCTCCGTAGTCTGTCGGGGACAAGATCGGTCGGGCGGCCTGCCAGACGCGTTCGAGGCTCTCCGTGAAGGAGTCGAAGAGTTCGCCGCCCGGAACCCGTTGGATGTGCAGAACGGGCGCCATGTAGGCGCCGACGCCGTAGAGATGGCCGTTGGTCAGCATCTCGTCATCTGCCCGGTAGATCGAGTTGTAGAGCGTCGTGTCATGGAGGCGAAATTCAACTCCGGGCAGGCCGAAGAGCGGAGCGTAGTTCAGCAAGGCATTGCGGATTTTGGCCGCCATGGCCGTACCAATCCCTTCGTCCGCCCCTCGAACGGCCACGGCTGCGCTGGCGGGGTCGCCGAGCATGAACCGGACCGGGACGCCCGCCGCGGACTTCTCCTTGACGATCCTGTGGAACATGGCGTCCTCGGTGAGCCAGAAGCCCGAGTACACGAGGACGTCAAAGTTCCGCCGCGCCGCCGCGTAGAGCTGAGTCCACAGCCCGTTCGGGACCACCGACCGGTGCGGATAGAGCTTCCGCAGCTCTGCATGGCCGGCCTCGGTGACCTCGGACGACGTGCGCTCGTCGGGCCACAGATAGGACACCTCGCATCGCAGCAGCGAAGCTGCCGCGTACTGAAAGCGCCGGTACGGCTTCCGATCGGGCTCCCCGATCCATCGCTCAACCGTCTTGCCGGAGACGCCGAGCTGCTCCGCCACTTCGTCCAACCTGAGGCCGCTTGCAACGATCGCGCCGCGCAGTCTCTCGTTGGCCATGCCGACTCCCCCTCGTACGGGACGACTTGGGACGACTTCACCGTAGCGAAGACGTACGTGGGCCGTACAGCAGCGGAGTCGAACGTCCGCGCCATACGGGCGAGCCTGGAGACACACCGAGCGGCCCAGGCGCTCGCGACGCCGAACCCGAGAACGACTTGACGCCGCGAACACCTCTCTGCATGATGAGGAACACGTACTACATGTTCCTCATCGAGGGCGTGTCGTTCGGTGGCGCCTGGACGGCCCCGTGACACGGGTCGAAAGGAAGCGCTCGTTCCTTGAGAACTGAACAGTGAACCGATGGCGGGGTGAGACTTCCCCGCCCCCGCGGCGGCCCGGGTGACGGTCGTCGGCAGCGGTGTCACGCGTCGGCGTGGCACGTACCGCACCGCGGCTCTGGAGAACGCCCCCACTCGGGAGCGCCACCCGCCGTGAGCTGCCCTGCTCGCGTCAGGCAGAGACATGACGCACCCGAACGGGGCTCGGGACCGGCTTCGCCGTGGCAACGGCGGGCCGGTGAAGCCCTGCTCCATCACCAGGAACCACAGTGACCGGCGCTCGCCCTGCGGGGTGCGCGTCGGTCGGCTGTGGCTGCTCGTAGGGAGTGGTCAACGCCAGCGCGGGCCCCGGGGTTGCACCCCCGGGGCCCGCTGTACAGGACCTGATTGGGAGGACCTGTGATCACCAGTTTGACAGAGGCTGAGCGCGACGCGCTCAGCCGGAAGAACGCTGAGCAGAACGCGCGCAGTGAGCGGGACGTGCAGGCGCGGGGTGGTTCGCGGTGAGCAACCCCGACCCCGTGGCGTGGCAGTTGCAGGCGCAGGCCGATGCCTGGGCTGCGGACCTCGCCGGGCAGGACCCGGCGCCGGCCGGGAGTGACCTGGCCTGGCAGCAGGACCTGATCCAGGGCGCCTACCAGGACGCCGCCACGCTCACCGACCAGCCGAACAGCAGGTGAGCCGCATGGCAGACAGCAAGCCGCGCCCGTCCTCGATCGTGGGCAAGCCCGCGACCGTGCAGGACTGCAAGGACGACTACCGCAAGGGCGCCGCCGTGCGTGCGGCGTCCGAGAAGCGCGACGCACGGAAGAGGCGCTGATGGTCACCTACATCGAGTGCCCCGCCCTCTACGAGCCCGCCCCCGGTGACCCGCCCGCCGTGTTCCTGGCGGGCGGCATCACGGGGGTTCAGGACTGGCAGCGCGAGGCCGTACGCGGCCTCGCCGGGCTGGAAGTCGTGGTCCTGAACCCGCGGCGCCGCCACTTCCCCATCGACGACCCCTCGCAGACCCCGGTACAGATCCGATGGGAGCACCGGGCCCTGCACCTGGCGGCGGTGACCGTGTTCTGGTTCCCGCGCTCGGACGCCTCAGTGACGACGCAGCCCATCGCGATGCTCGAACTGGGGGCGGCGCTCGACAACCCCGCCCGCCGCATCGTCGTCGGCACCGACCCCGCCTTCCCCCGCGCCGCGGACGTGCAGTGGCAGGCGCGCCTGGCGCGTCCGGGGATGCGGGTGCACACCTCGCTCACCGACACCCTCGCCGCGCTGCGCTACGCGCTGCACGGCTGACATCCCCTACCGCCCCGATGGTCGAAGGCCGGGTTCGACTCCCGGCCGGGGCACGACGCCGGACACCAGCTCCGGCGCAGTTCTACGGAGCACAGGTATGGCGATGAACGCGAACCAGAGCGAGGACCGGGACCTGACGCAGGGACTGATCGAGCGGCTCGGAGAGCAGTACGGCGACCGCCCGGACGGTTTCGACCGGCTGATGATCGGCTCGCTGATGACCAGCAACGCCGCCTCGAACCCCAACTACCCGCCGCAGGGCCACAGTTACCCCAACTACCGCGACTGACCAGCCACGCAGCGCGGCCGGTCGCCTCGATGGTCGCAGGGCCGGTTCGACTCCGGCCCGGGGCACGACGCCGGGCACCAGGCCCGGCGCACCGAGAAAGGCAGTCCTGTGATGGGCAGCGTCCACAACCACGTCAGCGGCTCCACCTCCGGCACGGTCATCCAGGCCGGGAACGTCGCCGGCATCAACACCTCGACCACGACCAACACCACCGTGATCGGGGAGGTCACCGGGGCCCACACCACCGGATCCGGCGACCAGGTCAACACCACCGGCCCGGGCGTACACGCGCCGCAGCTGGGGCCCGGCTCCACCTACGTCGCGGGCAACCAGACCGGCGGCACCGGCAGCTCCCGCACCTTCTACAAGTAGCCCCCACTCCCGCACGACACCGCCCCGATGGTCGAAGGCCGGGTTCGACTCCCGGCCGGGGCACCCCTCCCCGCCTTCCTCGCTCCCGGCGCCGTCTGGCCCCGGGGCCTTGTCCTCGACACCTTTTCGGGAGTTCCGCATGACGGAGCGTTTGTTCGTCTCCTCCTCCACCGGCCCGGTCATCCTCGGGCTGTCGCTGCCGGTCGGCCGTGTGCATGTCCAGGTCATCGACAGCCTGACCACCGCGCAGGTCACCCTGCACACCGACGACACCAGCGGCCCGGCCGCCGACGCGATCCACGCGGCCCGCCACATGCAGGACGGACAGGCGTTCGGCATCGAAGTCCCCGCCCTACCCCCCAACGTCACCATGCAGGGCAGCGGGCAGGAGTTCCGGCCGGGGGGCGTGTCCGGGGTGGTGACCAACATGGTCATCGTCAACGGCCGCGTCGTCTCCGGCGGTCCGCAGCGCGGGCGCACGGTCGGCGAGATCATCGCCCACGTCACGCTCCCCGCGGGGTCGTCGCTGGCGGTCGTCTCCACCTCGGCGAGCGTGTCGACGTACGGCTGCCTCGACCGCGTCGAGTTCCGCTCGCAGTCCGGCGACCTGTACGCCGACGGCATCCGCGACCTGGATGCGGACAGCACCTCGGGCGACATCCACGTCGGCAGCATCACCGGCCAGCTCGCCGCCCGCTCGGTCTCCGGCGACATCAACGTCGCCCTCTACCAGGGCCGGTCCGCGGTCGTGGAGAGCACGTCGGGCGACGTGGACATGCAGGTCACCTCCGCGGCGTCGGGCAGCATCCGCGCCCGCAGCGTCTCCGGCGACGTGCACCTGCCCGGCGCCGGCCACCTCACAGTCCACGCCCGCACCGTCTCCGGCCGCACCCGCACCCACTAACCCACCCACCCCGCGAACGGCGCGGCCCCGGTGTTGCAGCACCGGGACCGCTGTCGGGCCGTTCCCAACCATCTGAGGAGAGTGCACGACCCATGAGAAGTATCGTCGCCGGTCACGTCCCTGTCAGCACGAGCGAGTTCATCGAACTCGCGCTCGGTACCCCGCTCGACCTGTGGCTCGGGCCGGAGGGCGGGGAGAGCCCCGAGGAAGCCGCGGCGCGCCGGGACGCGGCCCGCGACATCCTCACCGAGGAGCCGCACCTGCCCGACCGCGTCAGCCGCGCCGCGGTGGAGGCCATCGAGGCGTTCGCGCCCGAGCTGTTCGCGATCACGCCCCTGCACCGGCCCCGCCTCGCGGCCCGCCGCTCGCGTACGGGACGGAGGGCCGCCGCATGAACGACACCGCCCCCCGTTCGGATGTTCCGCCGCTGACGCGTCCCGAGATCGGGCTGACCGGCATGGCGGCGCTCGCCGCGGCAGGCGTCGGCGCGCTCGGGCTCGCTTCCTCCTTCACCGCGGTCTCCGCGGCGGCGGCACGGTGGGAGTTCGCGGCGCCGTGGATGCTGCCGATCGGTATCGACATCGCCATCCCCGTCTTCACCGTCGCCAACCTCCTGCTCATCCGCATGGACATGCGCCTGGCCTGGGTCCGCTTCGTGCCCTGGGTCCTGACCCTGGTCACCTGCGGCCTGAACATCGCCGCGGGCACCTCCACCCCGGCGCGGGTGGCGCACGGGACGATGCCGCTGCTGTGGGTGGTCTTCTCCGAGATCGTCGCCCACATCTACGCCGTGCGGATCGGCGCCGCCACCGGCCGCCGCATGGAGAAGATCCGCCGCTCCCGCTGGCTGCTGGCCCCCCTCAGCACCTTTGTTCTGTGGCGGCGCATGACCCTGTGGGAGGTCACCTCCTACACCCACGCCCTCGCCCTGGAACGCGAACGCCAGCTGGCCCGCGCCGACCTGCGCGAGACCTACGGGCGCAGTTGGCGCAAGCGCACCCCGCGCCGTCAGCGCGTCCTGCTCAAGCTCGGAGACCACACCCCCGCCACCACGGCCGAACCCACACCCGAGCAGCCCACGACGCCGGCACCCGAGCCCGCTGCGGCTGCCGCGCGGCCGGAGCCCCCGGCCGCCGCCCCGCAGAGCAGTGCGGCGCGGTCTTCGTCGCCCCGTCCGGCGGCACGTAGGCCGCGGGCCAAGGCCCGCAAGACGGCCCGTACGCCCGAGGAGCTGCTGAGCGAGGCACGCGAGGCCACCGCCACATGGACGGAGGGGGAGCTGACTGCGGAGCGCATCCGCACCGCGGTCCGCACCTCGCAGGCCAACGCCCGCGCCCTGCGCGAGAGCCTGCGCGCCGAACGCACCACCCCCGCCCTCCAGGCCACCGAGGACACCGAGCCCGCCCTCGCGGACGCCAACGCGCGCGACGAGGACGCCCGGCAGGCTGAGGAGGTGGCGGCATGAGAACCATACGCACCTGGGGCCTGCCGGCCGTCGTCCTGCTCGTTCTGCTGGCCTTCCCCCAGCTCGTCTCCCTGGTGACCGTGCCCGCGGCGGCGCTGCTGGTGTGGGTCGCAGCGCAGCCCCTGCTGGTCGGCGTCATCATCGGCGCCGCCGTCACACGCTCCCGCCTCCACTCCGGACGGGCGCGGACGGGGGTGCGGGCATGAGCACGCTGCTCAGCACGAGCGCGGCCGTGTTACCGCTCGCGGCCGGATGGTCCGTTCACGGGTGGTGGCTGCGCGGCAAGCTGCGCACCGCGCGGCGTGACCCGCTCACCGGGCTGGTCACCCGCGACGGCTTCACCCGCCACGCCCGCAAACTCCTCAAAGACCCAGCCTCCGTCGTCATCCTCGCCGATGTCGACCACTTCAAGCAGGTCAACGACACCCACGGCCACGCCGCCGGGGACGCGCTGCTCAAGGCGATCGCGGACCGGCTCGCCCACTACGTCGGCCGCGACGGCATCGCCGGACGGCTCGGGGGTGACGAGTTCGCCGCGGTCCTGCGCGACCGCGACGGCAGCGCCACCGACCTCCTCGCCGTCCTGCACGGCGTGCTGGCCCGTCCGGTCAACCACCTCGACGCGGCCGTGCGCACCACCGTCTCCCTCGGGTGGGTGCGGGCCGGGGACTTCCCCGGCGAGGACCTGCCCGCCCTACTGCGACGCGCGGACGAATCCATGTACGCCGCCAAACAGCAGCGCACCGGCCCCCGCCGCGCAAGCACGGGCGTGGGGCGGCTGTTCGCGACCCTCGCCGGGCGGCGGGCCGGGCGCCGCGGCGCCCGCACGAAAGGCACGCCGGGGGTGGTCGCGTGAGGCGGATACGGCAGGCCCTGGTGATCCCGCCATGGGCCCCGCACACCGACCGGCCCACATCCGACACCTTCCCGCCCTTTCCCTCCTACCGGCCGGGGCCGCGACGCCCGCGGGTGCTGGACCTGTTCTGTTGCGCGGGCGGGGCCGGCATGGGCTACTGGCGGGCCGGGTTCGACGTCTATGGCGTCGACCTGCTGGAGCGGCCCCGCTACCCCTTCCACTTCCTGAGGGCCGACGCGGTGGCCGCGTTCCACGCCACGTGCCAGGACTTCGACCTGATCCACACCTCCCCGCCCTGCCAGGCATCGTGCACCCTGACCAAGGGCACCAACCGCGGCAGGCTCTACACCGACCTCATCCCTGTCGTGCGGGAGGTCTGCGCCTGGTACGGCGTGCCCTACGTGATCGAGAACGTCACCGGCGCCGCCGTACGCAAAGACCTCACCCTGTGCGGGGAGATGTTCGCCCTCGGAGTCATCCGTCACCGGCACTTCGAGATCGGATGGCACGGCGCACCGCCCCTCGCCCGGCCCGCGCACCGCAAGCATCGTGGCCCGGTGCGCGGGTGGCGCCACGGCGTCTACCGCGACGGCCCCTACGTCGCCGCCTACGGCAAGGGCGGCGGCAAAGCCACCGTCCGCGAGATGCAACAGGCGATGGACATCACCTGGACCGACATCCACGAGGAACTGACCGAGGCCATCCCACCCGCCTACACCCAGTACATCGGCCGCCAGTTCATCACCACCGGCCAATGGGGCGCCTCCTACGAACCCGACCCCGCCCGCCGACTCGCCGCACACGCCCGACCCCAAGCAGCCCTCCCCCGCACGCTGTTGGCGAGGGCCGCCTGATGTCTCCCACGTTCGGCAAGTGCTACGACCCGACCGGCACCGTCTACGGCGTGCCCACCTTCCCCTGGCGTCTGGCACCGGACGGCTACGCCACCCGCCGCCAACTGCGGGCGCGCGGGCTGCGGCCCGGCGGGCAGCCCGTCGCCGCGCAGGTGATGCGCCGCTCCACCCGCCGCAAGACCGGCGTCAGCGTCGCCTACCTCTACCGCCTCGACCGCGCGAAGCCGGTGCGACCCATGACCCCGGGTCGGTCGGCGGCGCTCGCCAAGGCGATGCTCGCGCGCCGCACCTGCCCCCTCTGCCACACCAACGCCGGGTACTGCATTCCGCCCTCCTTGGGCGCGTGCGTGCCCTGCGCCTACCCGGACTGACCAATCAAAGCGTCAACCCCCGCTACCCGAACTCAGAGTTCACCGGAACTCTGAGTTCAGGTCGCGCCCTCGATCCGGGCCTACGCTCATGCCTCGCCCGTAGCGGGCCAGGTTTCTCGGGCTGTCCCGCTGTCCCAACTGTCCCAACTGTCCCGGGACAGGATGGGACAGGATGGGACAGCAACCCTCCTGACAAGCGCGTCCCTGAAAGACATCCTCAATTGCGCGAGGCCCGGCCGCCCCACCTCTCACAGCGTGCGGCCGGACCCGCTTGTCCTCCCCTGCTCAGGAAGGAACCCCAGCAGTGAACCATGAGGAAGAGAACGAGATGTTCCGCCGCCTTGAGGCGGACCTGACAGCCGACTACGGCCCTCCCCCGACACCCGCCCCCACACTCGACGCGGGGGCCGACGCGGGCGGTGAGGTGGTCGACCTCGACAAGGCGCGTTCCGCCCGCGCGGAGTCGGCCGACGCACCCGGCAACGGGGCGGCCGACCGGTCGGCGCCGGAGTCGGCGGACGGCACCGCCCCCGAGTCGCCCGACGCGTCGGGCACCGAGTCGGGCGATCCGACCGCACGCCGGATGGTCGATGGCCCGGCGATGGCGGGGCCCGACTACCTGACCCGGGTCAAAGGCGCGAAGCGGCGGGCCGTGTGGCCCGCATGGGTCCGCTCGACCACCGAGTTCGCCACCGCCGCACGCTGGGCAGGCGGGCACTACGGCCACGTCGCCGCCTACCACAGCGTGCGCACCCCGTACTACGCCGGGCGCCTGGCCCTGCAAGCCCCCCGCGGGGCAGCGCGGTTCGTGGGCGGGACACTGCGGTGGGCTGCCGACCGTGAGGGCGAAGCCGTCCGCCTCGCCGCCGTGCGGCGCGAGGACGCGGGCGAGTACCTGTCCCTCTCGCGCCAGCGCGACCGCCGGGTGCGCCTGCGCGCCCTGGTCACCGCCGTCGCCACCATCGTCGGCCTCGGGGCTGCGCTCGCGGTGTACGTGATGGCGCCGGGGTGGCTGGAAGCGCTGTCCGCGCTCGCGCTCGTGCTGCTCCTCGGATCGGCCGGCACCCGCGCCGACGCCCCCGTCGTCTCGCGCGCGGTGGAGGTGGCCAAGGCCCCGAAGCTGACTTCCGACATCGTGCTGCGGGCGCTGGGTGCGCTCGGTATCCCCGCGATCAACCAGGCCCAGGGCAAGGGGCGGGACGGGTTCGCCTTCACCGCTCCCATCACCCGCGACGGGCCCGGCTGGCGCGCGGAGGGCGACCTCCCCTACGGCGTGACCGTCACCGACGTCATCGAGCGCCGCGACAAGCTCGCCTCCGGCCTGCGCCGCCCCCTCGGGTGTGTGTGGCCCGAAGCCGTGCCCGAGGAGCACACCGGCCGCCTGATCATGTGGGTCGGAGACCAGGACATGTCCACCGCGAAGAAGCCCGCCTGGCCGCTGCTCAAGGCCGGAACGGTCGACCTGTTCAAGCCGATCCCGTTCGGCACGGACCAGCGCGGCCGGTGGGTGGAGGTCACCCTCATGTACATCGCCGCCGTCATCGGCGCGATCCCCCGCATGGGCAAGACCTTCCTCCTCAGGCTCCTCCTGCTCATCGCCGCCCTCGACCCGCGGGCCGAACTGCACACCTACGACCTCAAGGGCACCGGCGACCTCGACCCGGTCGGCAACGCCGTCTCCCACCGCCACCGCGCGGGCGACGAGGACGAGGACATCGAGTACGCCCTCGCCGACCTGCGGGAACTGCGCGCGGAGCTGCGGCGCCGCGCGAAGGTGATCCGCAGCCTGCCGCGCGACCTGTGCCCCGAATCGAAGGTCACCTCCCAGCTCGCCGACAACAAGTCCCTCGGGCTCCAGCCCATCGTGGTGGGGGTGGATGAGTGCCAGGTGTGGTTCGAACACCCCCAGCACGGGGCCGAGTTCGAGGAGATCTGCACCGACCTCGTCAAGCGCGGCCCCGCCACCGGCATCGTCCTGCTGCTGGCCACCCAGCGCCCCGACGCCAAGGCCCTGCCCACCGGCATCAGCGCCAACGCGTCCGCCCGCTTCTGCCTCAAGGTCATGGGCCAGCTGGAAAACGACATGGTCCTGGGCACTTCCTCCTACAAGCGGGGCGTGCGGGCCACCATGTTCTCCTGGAAGGACAAGGGCATCCACTACTTCGTGGGCGAGGGCGCCGACGCCCGCATCGTCGCCTCCACCTACGTCGATGCCCCCGCCGCCGAGGCCATCGGCCTGCGTGCCCGCAACGCCCGCGAGCTGGCCGGGACGCTGTCCGGGCACGCGCTGGGCGAGGAGTTCGAGGCAGCGACCGGGCCCGGCTACGACCTGCTCGCCGACATCCTCGCCGTCATTCACGCGAGCGAGCCGAAGGTGTGGTCCGAGACCGTCGTCACCCGCCTCGCAGACCTGCGCGGCGAGGTGTATGCGGGATGGGACGCCAAGGCCCTGGCCGCGGCCCTCAAGCCCCACGGCATCTCCACCCTCCAGGTCGGCCGACGCGTGGACGGCAAGGTCGTCAACCAGCGCGGCATCGACCGCTCCCACATCACCACCGCCATTGCGGAGCGTGACGGAAAGCGGGACGCGGGCTGAACGGTCGGGGCCGCTAACGCTAGCGGCACCACCCGCTAACGTTAGCGGCCCCGCTAGCGCCCCAAACCCCACTTGATCAGGCCGCTAGCGAATAGCGGCCCACCTGCGCAAACCCCCGGAACTGCCCAGGAAGGCCCCCGATGACCCTGCCCCTCCTCGCTATCGCCTGCGCGACCATCATCACTATGTGTTATGTCGGGCTGTGTGCGGCCTCACCGTTCGGACCCTGCCGCCGTTGCCGCGGCATGGGCCACCAGCTCAAAACCGACCGGCGCGGCCGCCTCAAGCGCGGCAAGGACTGCCGCCACTGCAAGGCCACCGGCCGCCGCATACGCATCGGCCGCCACCTCTACAACCAGTGGGCCGCCATCCACCGCGAAGGCACCCGCTGACCCGCTCGCCCCGCGCCGCCGTCGTGCGGCACGACACCCGGAAGGGAGACCACCGCCGTGGTCATCTCCGTCTCACTCGTTGCCCTGTTCGGCCTGGTCCTGTTCTTCCTCCTGCGCTCGAACCACAACTACGGCACCGCCTTCGCCGCGGTCCTGTTCGGGTTCTTCCTCGCCTCCACCGGCGCCGCCGCACCCATCAACCAACTCGCCACAGCCGTCGTCCAGGCCGTCCACACCATGTGAGGACCCGTGAACCCCAACCCCCGCCCCCTGAGCGAGCAGGAAGCCGAACGCGAGGCCAGGCGCCTCCTCTACGACGCCTACCAGCCCGCGCCCGCACCGCCCACCGGCTACCGCGACGAAACGCCCGTGCCCGCCTACGGCGACACGGCCCCCGTCGCACAGCCGGGGCGGGCGCCCATGAGCCAGGGCGCCACCGACGCCAGCATGCTCATGCTCACCGGCGGCGCCGCCACCTCGATGGTCGGCGGTACGGCGGCCGTGGTCATGTACGTCTCCCAGTTCGCCAACCCCGCGGTCTGCGCGGTCGTCTTCGGCGCCCCGGCCGCGCTCGTACTTGCCCTCGCACGCCTCGCCCGGCGCGCCCGCCCCGCCCCCGACATCCACCAGCACTACCAGGGCCCCGTCTACCAGGACCAGCGCAACGTCCACACCACCACCCGCGGCGTGTGGGCCAAGACCCACAACCAGCCCTAACCCTCCGGCCACAGAGGACCTCATGACCCACAACACCACAGACCTCGCTCACTACCCCCGCCAGGCCGCTGAGGAGATCCGCGCGTTCAACCACGCCACCCTCCCCTTCCACCCGCGGTACGACGGCATCCGCTACCCGGGCACGGCCTACCGCGCCATCGGCGCCCTCAAAACCCTTGCCGAGCGGCTGCCCCAATCCTTCGACCAGACCAGCACGGCACTGGCCGAACTGCTCACCGCAGGGCACCTCACCGCCGACTACGCCACCCCCACCGAACACGTCGCAGCCACCCGCCACGCCCTGCGCGAGGCAGAGCAGCACGCAACCGCCCTCGCGGCATCCCTCAACCAAGCCCACAACGCATCCAGCCCACTCGGCTACCAGGGCCCCCTCGACAACACCGACGACGACCTCGACCTGTAGCTGGCTCCGGGGCGGGCACCGTCTCTCCGAGCCCGCGCACGCCCCGGCCCCCGCCCCTGCAAGAGACCAGGAGAACCCCCAGTGAGCAGCACTCTGCCCATGCCAGATGAGATCTGGATCGATCCGGACGACCGCGCCCTGTACATCGGGCTCGTCACCTTCGAGCCCCGGCGGGAAGCCCGCGTGGTCGTTGTCGAGCGGAGCAGCGACGACACCGAGTGGCAGCCCATCGGAGAGCCGTTCCAGGTCAGCCTGGACTGGCTGCAAAGCGCCTGCACCTACCAGCCGCCGCCCAAGCCGGTTGAACCGAGCGTCGCCCGGCTCACCGACGCCCTCGACACCCTGCTGAACGAGTACACGGCCACCGCGTCAGGCCAGACCCCGCCCACGCCCGAGCACGCACAGCGGCAAGCCGACAAGGTCCGCACGGCGCTCGATGCGGTCCTGGGAAGCCGGGAACGGGAGCGCCGCCGGCGATACAACGCCATGCAGGTCCAGCGTGCCCGCCAGCGCAACCGCCGCGGCCGCCGCTGACCCCACCCGCACACACGAGGGCGGCCCCCTCCGGCCAAGGACCGGGGGCCGCCCTCCTCCAGCACAACTCCACAGTGGATGAAGAGGAACCGGAGGACCCCAGCATGCCCCGACCCGGCCCCGCCCGGCGAGACCACCCCACCAGCCTCCTGCCCGCCGCCCTCGACCTCGCCGCCCGCGGCATCCCCGTACTGCCCCTACGGGCAGGCAAGGTCCCCTTCGCCAACTGCGCCACCTGCCGCAGCAACGCATGCGGCGGCCGGCCGACCATGAAGACCCCCGGCCCCTGCACCTGCCCCCTGCCCTGCCACGGATGGGCCGCCGCCACCACCAACCCCCACACCCTCACCGGACACCCGTGGTCCGCAGCATGGGCGCGAGCCCACGCGATCGCCTACCACCCCGGCGGCGCCAACCTCACGGTGGTCGACCTCGACAACGCCGACGCCATCCAGTGGGCCACCGGCGCCCTGCCCGCCACCCGGCGGGTGAGCACGACGCGCGGGGAGCACTGGATCTACCGCGGCACGATGCGCTCCCTCAACGCCGCCCGGCCCGGCGTCGACATCAAGTCGACCATGTCCTACGCCCGCTGGCTCACCACCGGCACCGGCACCGTGGCGGCCCTGCCGGACACGGTGCGCGCCCTGGCCGACAAGCAACCCGCCGCACCCCGGCCAGTGCCGTGCGCGGCCCGCGCGCCCGCGCCGGCCGCGGGCGGGCCGTGCCGCCACCGCACGCCCGCCTACCTCGAACGCGGCATCGCCATGGGCGAGCAGCGCATCACCCAGGCTCGCGCCGCGATCCACGCGACCGTCTACCGCACCTTCCTCACCGTGCTCTCCACCCACGGCCGGTGCGGCTGCCTCACCGACGCCCACGTCGCCCGGCTGTTCGCCGCGGCGCAGACCATGGGCGAATCCCCGCGGCACTGCACCGACGCCTGGATCAACGCCCGCACCCGGCTGGGGCTGTGACCCGTGGCCGACGACGACAAGAACCCCGCCCGCGAAGTCATCTCCGACTACGCCCGCGCGCACTTCCGCTACTTCCGCACAGCGGACGGCACCGTCTACGCACAGAAGAACCACCACCCCGTCGCCCGCCCCATCCGCTCCCAAGGCACCACCGGCAGCCACCGCCAAGAACTCATGGTCGGCCTGTACCGCGACGGATGCGGCGTCTTCAACGGAACCGCCCTCAAGGAGGCACTCGACTTGATCGAAGCACTCGCCCTCACCGAGGACGTACAACCCGTCCACATCCGAGTCGCCCCCGGCTACGACCGTGCCACCTGGCTCGACCTCGGCCGCGCAGACGGCCAGTCCGTACGCATCCACCCCACCGGATGGGACATCAGCGTCCCCGACCCCCGCGAAGTCTGCTGGCGACGCACCCAGCTCACCGGCGAACTGCCGCTGCCAGCCAAGGACACGGACGGCAAAGGCATCGACGCCCTGCTGCGCCTGTGCAACTTCGCCACCGCGGAGACCGAATGCCTCGCCATCGCCTGGCTCATCGGCTGCCTCGGACCCTCCGTACCCGTCCCGGCGCCCTTCCTGACCGGGCCGCAGGGCGCGGGCAAGTCGACCGGCGGCCGGATGCTCGTACGGATCATCGAAGGCATGACCGGCGACCTCCGCCGCGCCCCCAAGGACGAAGAGAACCTGATTGCCGCGGTCGCGGCCGGGTGGGTGACCGCGCTGGACAACCTCTCCCACATGACCCCGGACCTCTCCGACGCCATGTGCTGCATCGTCACCGGCGCCGAGAACGTCAAGCGCGCCCTGTTCACGGACGGGGATGTCTTCCGCGCCCGCTACCGACGCCCCCTCCTCCTCACCGGCATCGACGTCGGCGTCATCCGCCCCGACCTCGCCGAGCGGCTCCTCCCGCTGCGCCTGGAACGGCCCCGCATCCGGCGCACCGAGGCGGAACTGTGGTCGGAGTACGCGGAAGTACTGCCGGTCGTGCTCGGGTCGCTGCTCGACCTCACGGTCAAGGTCCGCGCCGCCGACGCGGAGACGCCGACCGATCTGCGGATGGCGGACTTCGCGCACCTGTGCGCGCAGCTCGACACCGCAACCGGCCTGGGAGCCCTCGCCGCCTACCGGGCCAGCCTCGACGACCTCAACGACGACGTGATCGAAGGCGACCTCCTCGCCCAGACCGTCCTGCGGCACGCCGAGACCATCGAGCCGGGCGAGGCACAGCGGATGACCTCCACGGAGTGGCTGAACTGCCTCAGCCGCCTCTACAGCGGCGACGAGCTACGCGCCCTGCCAAAGGGGTGGCCGACGACCGGGAAGGTCCTCTCCGACCGCCTCAAACGCCTCCAACCCACCCTCGCAGCCCGCGGCGTCCTCATCGACTCCGGCCGCACCATGGAAGGCCGCTACCTCGAAATGACCCGACCGAGCACCCCACCCCCACACGCGCAAGCACGCGCCTTCTGACCCTGCGCGGCAGCGGTCCCGCTGAACAAGCAAGAGGAGCACCCGGGCGCCCAAGGTGCTCCTCTTGCTGTTCGGCGGAACGCCGCCCAAAGTCGCGCCGCGCAGCGGCTCCGCTCTCCCGGCACTGAGCCGCACCGCCACTCCTACAAAGCCCCCTCTTTTGTCCTAAGAGGGAAGACGCTGCGTCATGTGCGTCATGCGAGCCGAAAAACGGCCCCTGACCTGCCGCAACAGGCATGACGCAGACAACGAGCGCTGCGTCATCCTGCGTCATCTGCGTCATGGACCCGCGTCACCGCATGACGCACATGACGCAGACCATGACGCACGCCCAAGCCCCTGCGTCATACGAAACCGCAGGCCACAACCCCGCATGACGCTGATGACGCACATGACGCAGAAATCCCCACCTCGGACAGGCGCGAGGCCCCAGCACCCCGACCAAGCCCCCGAAAATCCGAAGCCTGAGGGGCGCTGGCGCCCCGAGTGAAAGCGAGAGGAAGTCACGGTGACCACCGCCACCCCGCGCGTCGTACAGCTCCTCTACACCCCCAAGGAAGCCGCGGAAGCTCTCCGCATCGGGCGGTCGACCCTCTACGAACTGCTCGCCACCGGAGACGTGAAGTCCATCAAGATCGGGCGCTCACGCCGCATCCGGCACGACGACCTCGCGTCGTACGTCGCACGGCTCCACCACGAATCCGTCCACTGAACACCGCACAACCCCCGAAGGGGCGAGCCGGAGCGCTTCCGGCTCGCCCCTTCGCATGGAGGCACCGTGAGTCCCCGGAAACCCAACATGGAGTCGTCCATCTATCTCGGCAGCGATGGCTGGTGGCACGGCCGCGTGACGATGGGCGTGAAAAGCGACGGGAGCCCCGACCGGCGCCATCGCCGCGCCAAGTCCGAGCCCGAGATCAAGCGCAAGGTGAAGGAGCTGGAACGCCAGCGGGATCAGGGCCGTGCACCCGCGGCGGGCCGTAAGCCGACCGTCGAGGCGTGGATGGGGACCTACCTCACCGATATCGCGAGCCTGAAACTCAAGCCGCGCTCGCTCGATGACTACTGGTCGAAGACCCGAAACGACATCATCCCCGGCGTCGGAAAGCACCGCATCGACAAATTGCAGGCCGAACACCTGGAGCGGATGTACCGGGCCATGCTCGATGCCGGGCACGCGCCCTCGCACGTCGTGAAGGTGCACCGCATTCTGTCCCGCGCCCTGAAAATCGCCCACCGGCGCCGCATCATCGGTGAGAACGTCGCCACGCTCGTGGATCCGCCGAGCGTTGACGAGACCGAGGCCAACCCCTTCACCCAGGAAGAGGCCAAAGCCTTCCTCGAAGCCGCGGCGAAGCGCCCCACCCTCATGCGCTGGATTGTCGGGGTCGGCATGGGGTTCCGGCAGGGTGAGACGCTCGGTCTGCGCTGGGCGTACGTAGACCTGGAAGCCGAGCTGTTCCGGCCCGAATGGCAGCTCCAGCGGCTCACCTGGCGGCACGGCTGCGCCGATCCCCACGTCTGCGGCGGGCGCCTGCACCGCTTCGAGCCGTGCCCGCCGCATTGCACTGCGCACAAGGGCTACAAGCGCGGCTGCCCGAAGCCTTGCTCCAAGACCTGTACGAAGCACGCGAGCAGCTGCCCCCAGCGCAAAGAGGGCGGGCTCACCTTCACCCGGCCCAAGACCAAAAAGAGCCGCAACGCCGTGCCGATCCCACCCGTCTTCATCCCCTTCCTGATCGACCATAGAGCCCAGCAGGAAGCGATGCGGGAAGCGGCCGGGGAACTCTGGCAGGAACACGACGTCGTGTTCTGCCGACCGGACGGCCGCCCGCTGGACCCGCGCGCCGACTACGCGGAATTCAAAGAGCTACTCGAAGAGGCCGGGATCGATGACCGCCGCCTCTACGACGGGAGCCGCCACACCGCCGGCACGATCCTCAACGAGCTGGGCGTCGACATGCCCACGATCATGGAGATCCTCCGGCACACCCAGATCAGCCAGACCCGGCGCTACGTCAAGGGCCGATCCCACCTGTCCAAGGACGCCATGCGCCGCATGGGCGAGTTCTTCGTCCCCCCGTCGGCGCCCCCGGTCCAGGGCCCTACTGAGACCAGGACTGAGACCCCCGACACCCGCGCGGCCCGCTCCCAACGCCGCCGCCGCATCCGCTGAACCGAAAAGCCCAGCTCAGACACTGTCTGAGCTGGGCTTGGGGTGAGCCCCCTGTCGGATTCGAACCGACGACCTACGCATTACAAGTGCGTTGCTCTGGCCAGCTGAGCTAAGGAGGCAGTGCCGGGCGGAGGGGCGGGGCCCGGGCCGTGGCCGTTCCACTCTACACAGGCGCCCGAGGCCCTTACCACGGTCTTCGGGGCGGCCGCACCCCCGCCTGCGGCGGCGGGCGTGGCATCGTAGGCGCATGCTGACCCTGAGCATTCTCGGGTTCCTCGCCGAACAGCCCCTGCACGCGTACGAACTGCGCAACCGGATCTCCGGGCTGTCGGGCAACAGCCGGCCCGTCAGCGACGGGGCCCTGTACCCGGCGCTCGACCGGCTGCGCAGGGCGGGGTTCGTGGTGCGCGAGGAGGCGCCGGGCAGCGGGGCCGCGCGGCGGCAGGTGTTCACGCTGACCGAGAGCGGCCGGCAGGAGTTCCTGCGGCGGCTCGCCGCGCCCGCGCCCGTCGAGATCACCGACCGCGACTCGTTCATGATCCTGCTCGCCTTCCTCGGCAGGCTGCCCGACCCCGCGGCGCAACTGCGCATCCTGCGGCGGCGGTTGAGCTTCTACGACCGGCCGGCCAGTTACTTCTACGAGCACGGCAGGCCGCTGCGCGCTGACGAGATGACCGACAGGTTCAGACGCGGGATGCTCTCGACCGCCGCCGCGACGGCACACGCCGACGTCGAGTGGCTACGGTCCGTCATCGCGGAGCTGGAGGCCGAGACCGGGGTATGGGCCGAGGCCCGGCCGCAGCGGCGGCCCGTACGCCGCCCCGAGCAGGCACGCAGGCCCGCGGGCTGAGCGCGCGGGCGGCGCGGGGCGGGCGCGGGCAGGTAACACGGCGGAAAAAATCGGCGGTCCTCGACTACTGACAGATCACGAAACGCCGGGTACCGTCACCTCCAGTTCACCCAGGTGGACCAGACCTCTCCATCTCTCTTCCGCACACCCGCGGGGAGAGCCATTCCTTTACTCGGATCGTCCGGCACGTTCCTGCCGGTGAAGGGACACATCCGCCATGGCCACTGTCACGTTCGACAAGGCGACCCGCATATACCCGGGCGGCACCAAGCCCGCCGTGGATCAGCTCGAGATCGACATCGCGGACGGCGAGTTCCTCGTCCTCGTCGGCCCCTCCGGCTGTGGCAAGTCGACCTCCCTGCGCATGCTCGCGGGTCTTGAGGACGTCAACGACGGGGCGATCCGCATCGGCGAGCGCGACGTCACGCACCTGCCGCCGAAGGACCGGGACATCGCCATGGTGTTCCAGAACTACGCGCTCTACCCGCACATGTCCGTCGCCGACAACATGGGCTTCGCCCTGAAGATCGCCGGCGTGAACAAGACGGAGATCCGCGCGAAGGTCGAGGAGGCCGCGAAGATCCTCGACCTCAGCGAGTACCTCGACCGCAAGCCGAAGGCGCTCTCCGGCGGTCAGCGCCAGCGTGTCGCGATGGGCCGCGCCATCGTCCGCGAGCCGCAGGTCTTCCTCATGGACGAGCCGCTGTCGAACCTCGACGCCAAGCTGCGTGTCTCCACCCGTACGCAGATCGCGTCGCTCCAGCGCCGCCTCGGGATCACCACCGTCTACGTCACCCACGACCAGGTCGAGGCCATGACCATGGGCGACCGCGTCGCGGTCCTCAAGGACGGCCTCCTCCAGCAGGTCGACTCGCCGCGCAACATGTACGACCGCCCGGCCAACCTCTTCGTCGCCGGCTTCATCGGCTCCCCCGCGATGAACCTCATCGAGGTCCCGATCACGGACGGCGGTGTGAAGTTCGGCAACAGCGTCGTGCCGGTCAACCGCGACGCGCTCAAGGCCGCGGCCGACAAGGGCGACAAGACCGTGACCGTGGGCGTACGCCCCGAGCACTTCGACATCGGCGGCGGCGCCTCCGACACGAAGACGCTCACCAAGGACGCGGCGCCCGGCGTCGAGGTCACCGTCAACGTGGTCGAGGAGACCGGCGCCGACGCGTTCATCTTCGGCACCATCGAGGTGAACGGCGAGCGCAGGGACCTGGTCATCCGCGGCAACAGCCGCGCCGTCCCTGAGAAGGGCGCGACGCTGAACGTCGTCCCCCGCGCGGGCGAGGCCCACGTCTTCTCCACCTCCACGGGCGAGCGCCTCAGCGACTGACCCCGCTCGCGGCAGCCGTCACGCGGCCCCGCGCCCCTCACCGGGCGCGGGGCCGCGCGCGTACGCACCGGGGCCGCGCCGCGCACCACCCGGGCCGCCGCCCGGCACCCGCCACGCACCGCGGTCGAGGCGCCCACCCAAGTCGACAAATCGCCCACACAACCCCACCTCGTCAACACGCGATTCGAATAAACACGTCGAACCATCCCTCGCGTGGGTGACGAAATGTCGCCATATCACTACCGCCCGCTACGCTCGCTCCGTGAACCACTCAGCGCGGCGTATCGGCCGAACTCTCGCATTCGTACTGCCCGTCGTCCTGGTGCTCTCCGGGACCCTCGCGGTCGCCCGTGTCCCGTGGGCCTCCAGCCCCGAGACGCAGGCCCTGACGGCCTCCTCGGAGACCGCGTCGGCGCCCGCCACGTCGCGTACCCCGCAGGACGTCCTGCGCGACAAGCTCCTCGTCGAGCTCCAGGAGAAGGACCCGGGGATCGCCCTCACCCACCTCCAGCGCGAGGTCGAGGCGCGCCCCTCGCTCGCGAAGCACTGCATGGCGATCGCGCGGGCCCTCGGCCGCGCCGCGGTGCAGCACTACGGTCCCACGCGCGCGCAGTCGTTCTCGCGCCCGGTGTGCGACACGTCGTTCGCCTACGGGGTCTCCACGCAGGCCGCGGCCGGCTGACGCGGACGGGGCCCGCGCCCCGTCCGCCCGCACACCACTGCCCACGCCCCCGCCCGTCCCGCATCCTCGGCGGTGTTCGCCGCGCCGTCCCGCATAGGGTGCACGCCATGCATACGTTTCCGACGCAGGCGGTCGTGCTGGCGGGCGGCCAGGGGTCAAGGCTGCGCCCGTACACCGACGACCGGCCGAAGCCGATGGTCGAGATCCCCGGCACGGGGACCCCGATCATCGGTCACCAGCTGTCCTGGCTCGCCGCCGAGGGCGTGACGGACGCCGTCGTGTCCTGCGGCCACCTCGCCGAAGTCCTGCAGGAGTGGCTGGAGTCCGCGGCGGACGAGCTGCCGCTGCGGGTCACAACCGTGGTCGAGTCCGAGCCGCTCGGCCGCGGCGGCGGCCTGAAGCACGCGGCGGCCCACCTGCCCGCGCCGGACGCGCCCTGGTACGCCACCAACGGCGACATCTGGACGCGGTTCTCGCTGCGCGAGATGGCCGACTTCCACACCGAGCGCGACGCCACCGCGACGCTCGCTCTGGCCCGGCCCAGGATCCCCTGGGGAGCCGTGGAGACCGACGAGTTCGGGCATGTCCTCGACTTCATCGAGGCCCCGCCTTCGCCGTATCTGATCAACGCCGGTGTGTACGTGTTCTCCGCGGACTTCACCGCGCTGCTGCCCGACCGCGGCGACCACGAACGCACCACTTTCCCCCGCCTGGCGCGCGAACGGCGCCTGGCGGGCTTTCCGTTGCCGCAGGGCGCGTACTGGCGCGCCATCGACACGGCGAAGGACCTCACGCAGGCGGCGAAGGAACTCGCGGCGGGGACCACGCTCCCCGCGTGACCCGGGCCGGCCGGACGCCGCGTTCCCTGCGCCCGGCACCTGGCACCTGGCACCGGCAACCGGCTCCGCCCCCGGCCGCACTGCGCGCCGCCGCGCACAGCAGCGGGCCCCGGCACCATCCGTGTGCCGGGGCCCGCGCCCGCCTCAAGAGCACCGGGGGCTCAACCCCCTGCCGTCTTCCGCCCGTTCAGCCGAGCAGCCCGCCGATCGGGTTGCCGCCGCCGGAGGACGAGCCGCCCGACGAGTCGCCGTTCTCCGCGCCCCCGGAGGAGGACGAACCGCCGGAGGACGAGGACGAGGAGCCCGCGCTCGCCGAACCACTGGTGGACGGCGCGACGTTCTGGCCGCCCACGGCGGGCGGCGCCTGCTGCTGGGTGGTGCCGGAGGACGCCTGGCCGCCGCCCTGGCTCTGGGTGGGCGCGCCGCCCTGGGTGGCGGACGAACCGGTGCCGCCGCTCGTGCCGCCGCCGGCGCCGGGGGTGCCGGGAGCCGACTGCGTGCCTGCGGTCGGGGTGTGCGAGTGGCCCGTCGAGGGCTCGCCGGTGTGCGTGCCGTCCTCGCCCTGCGCCCGCGCGCCCGGCGTGCCCGAACTGGTGCGGCTCGCCGAGTTCTGCGGCAGTGGCTCGCCCGGCAGTTGGTTGACCGGGTCGTGGTTGGGGCCCGGCACGGTCACGACGCCCGACGAGCGGACGGCGCCGCCGAGTACGGAGCCCACGAGCAGGGTCACGCCGATGACGATGCTCGCCACGACCACGCCCCGCCGCAGCACGTAGCGCCGCAGGTCGAGCAGGCTGGAGCGGGGGCCGAGCTTGCGCCAGGCGTCGCTGGCGAGCTTGCCGTCGACGGAGTAGACGGGGGCGCCCGCGATGATCAGCGGCGACCAGGCGGCCAGGTAGATGATGTCCGGCGCGTCGTACGCGGGGACGGTCTTCCAGCTCACCGTGACCAGCAGCGCGGCCGAGAGCAGCGCACCCAGGGAGGCGGCGACGCGCTGCCAGAGGCCGAGCGCCGTCAGCACGCCCGCGACGATCTGGAGGAACGCCACGCTCAGCCCCGCGCCCACCGGGTGGGCGAGCGCGAAGTCGCGCAGCGGCTCGGCGAGGGCCCACGGGTGCAGCGAGGTCAGCCACTTGACCATCGAGCCGCGCTCGCCGCCGTCGAAGTAGACGGGGTCGCACAGCTTGCCCATGCCCGCGTAGACGGAGATGAGGCCGAGGAAGACGCGCAGCGGGAGCAGCACCACGCCGAGATTCATCCTGCGGCCGGGGAAGTACGCGTGGCGCACCGCCGCCTCGGCCGCCGCGCTGCGCGCCCGGGGGTGCGCGCCGGTCTGCTCGGGGTCGTCGTCGTCCGGGGTGAGGTCGTAGGCGTCCTCGCGGCCGTACGCGGTGTCGTACGGGTCGTCCGCGTAGGCCTCCCTCGCGTACGTGTCGCCGTCGCCCCCGCCGTAACCGGCGCCCCGCGGCGGGGTGTCGTACGCGCCGACGGCCTGGCGCATGGGCGGCAGCAGCGGCGCCTCGGTGCCGCGCCCGCCGCCTGCGGCCGGCGCCTGGACGGTGGCGTCCTGGTCGACGCCGACGCGCGGGATGACCTGCGTGGCACCGGCGTCGTACGCACCGGTGTCGTAGGAGCCCGTGTCGTAGGCGCCGTTGTCGTAGCCGCGCACGGCGGGGGCCGCGAGCGCGGTGGTGCCCGCGCCGGAGTCGCGCACGGCCTGGAGGAGCCCGCTCGCCGCGGGGTCGCCCGGCTGCGACCTGCCGCTCCAGACCACGGGCGCCCTGCGGCGCGCGGTGTTCGCGTCGCGTACCGCGGGGATGCGCGCGGTGTCCGCGACGCCCGCCCCGGCCGCCGCCGCCCGCTGCGCGGCAGCGCGGCGGGGCGCCGGGCGGCTGGGCGTCGCGAGCTTCACGCGGAAGCTCGCGTGGTTCACGATGACCTGCGCGGGGTCGCTGTCCACCTTGAGCGTGCTCAGCGGCGGCTGTTCGTCGAACCCGGACCGGGGCGTTCTGGTGTCCACACTCATCTAACCGAGTGACCTGTGGTTAGGACACTGCCTTGACAAGCGGGAAGTGTCCGAGACCCGTCAAGATCATTTCCGTACGGCGCGCACGCGCCGTCCGTCCGGCCGCGGGCACAGCCCCCGCACAGCGAGGGGTTTTCGCGCGCATCGGTTGCCCGCGGCCCCGCGTTCTCACGCGATTCTCATGTCGCGGCCCGGCGTACGTGAGGCCGCTCTCAGAAAGGCCGCCTAGAAATCCCGTGGGGCCCGGGGGCGTTCGGGCGGCCGCCGGGCCCCGGTAGGGCCCGGGCGGCCGCCGGGCCCCGGTAGGGCCGGGTGTACGGCGCCCGACCGCACTCCCGCCCGCGCGAAGGACCCCTCTCACCGTCTCCACGAAGGATGTGCGCGCCATGCCTGCCAGCCCCACCGGAATGCGGGCCGTAGCCCGCAGGGCCCGCCGGAGACTCGGCAGGGTGCGGGCGCGGGTCACGGGCCGCGCGCGGGCGGCCGCGCCCGCGCCCAAGGGCCTGCGGCTGGTGCCGTCGCCGGTGTTCGTGCTGTCGTCCGTACGGTCGGGCTCCACGCTGCTGCGCGTCGTCCTCAACAGCCACCCCAGGATCCGCGCCCCGCACGAGATGCACCTGCGGACCCTGGAGGTCCGGCAGACCAAGCCGTACACGGAGAAGGCGATGCGGCAGCTCGGCCTCGACGGCGCCGAGCTAGAACACCTCCTGTGGGACCGGGTGCTCCACCGCGAGCTCGCGCACAGCGGCAAGGAGCTGATCGTCGACAAGACCCCCGGCAACGCCCTGGTCTGGGAGCGGCTGCGCGAGGCGTGGCCGGACGCGCGCTACCTGTTCCTGCTGCGCCACCCCGCCTCGATGGTCAGCTCGCTGATGAACGGGCGGCCCGACCGCGACCCCGCCGCGACCGTCGCCGAGGTCAAGCGGTACGTGGACGCCGTCGACGAGGCGCGCGGCGCGCTCCCGGGGCTCACCGTGCGCTACGAGGACCTGACCGAGCGGCCCGTCGACACGACCCGGGAGATCTGCGCGTTCCTCGGAGTGGAGTGGGATGCGAGCATGCTGGAGTACGGGAAACAGGAACACGGCCCGTTCCAGGCGTACATCGGCGACTGGAGCGACAACATCAAATCGGGCAGCATCCAGCAGGCGCGTGAACTGCCCGGTCCCGACGAGGTGCCGGATTCCTTGAGGGAGGTCACGCGCCGCTGGGGATACGCATGTTGAACGACACGGACAGACCCGCCGCCACCGACCACGACCAGGCGGACGGCGCGCGGGAGCAGTCGGACGGCGCACCGGCCGGGGCCGGGGGCGCCGCGCCGCGGGTGAAGGTCTCGGTGGTGGTCCCGGTCTACAACCCGGGCCCCGCGATCGACGGGCTCGTCGCCTCGCTGCTGCGGCAGACGATGCCGGCGGGCGAGTGGGAGGCGGTCTTCGTCGACGACGGGTCGACCGACGGCACCGGCGCCCGCCTCGACACGCTCGCCGCCGAGCACCCCGGGTGCATCAGGGTCGAGCACATCCCGAACTCGGGCTGGCCGTCCCGCCCGCGCAACATCGGCATCGAGCGGGCGCGCGGCGAGTACGTGCAGTTCGCCGACCACGACGACTGGCTGGGCGACGAGGCGCTGCACCGCCTGTACGCGTACGCGCGGGAGAACGGCGCCGACGTCGTCATCGGGAAGATGGCGGGACGCGGCCGGGGCGTGCCGCGCGAGCTGTTCCGCCGCAACCGCCCCGACGCGAAGCTGGCGAAGGACCCGCTGATCGACAGCCTCACCCCGCACAAGATGTTCCGGCGGCGGTTCCTGCTCGACGCGGGGCTGCGCTTCCCCGAGGGCAAACGCCGCCTGGAGGACCACGTGTTCGTGACGGCCGCGTACTTCGCGGCCGCGCGGATCTCCGTGCTCTCCGACTACGTGTGCTACTTCCACGTCGCGCTGGGCGACGCGTCCAACGCGGGCTTCCGGCGCTTCGATCCGGCGGGCTACTTCGGCAACCTGCGCGAGGCGCTGGACATCGTGGACGCGCACACCGAGCCCGGCGCCTTCCGCGACCGGCTGCACCGCAGGTGGCTGCGGGTGGAGATGGTCGGCAGGCTCGCCTCCGCGCGGCACCTGGCCGCGCCCGAGGACTGGCGCAGGGACTTCTTCTGCGAGGTGCGCTCCGTGCTGGTCGAGCGCTTCGCGCCGGGCGTCGCCGCGGGTCTGCCCGCGCCGCAGCGCGCCCTCGCCGCGCTCGTCGAGGCGGACCGCTTCGACGCCGTACGGCAGCTCGCGCTCTGGCAGTCGGGCGTACGGGCGAGGGCCTCGGCGCGGGTGACGGACGCGTCGGAGATCACCGTGGAGGGCGAGCTGACGGCGCCGGGCGGCACACCGCTGACGTTCCGCACGGTGGACGGCAAGGACGTGCTCGCGCCGCCCGTCGACGGCATCCCCGCGCCGGCGCTCGACGTCACCGACCGGGTGAAGACCGCGCGCATGGACCTGGTGGCGCGGCGGCGCGGGGGCGGCGGCGAGGAGTTCTTCGTGCCGGGCGAGACCACCGTGACCCGCGCACCGGCGGGTGACGGCACCTTCGCGCTGCGCTACCGCACGGTCGCGAAGCTCGCGCCCGACACCCTCAACTCCGGCCGCAACGCGGGCCGCTGGGAACTCAAGGCGCGCATCGCCAGCTGCGGCTGGCAGCAGGAGACCGAGCTGCGGGTCTCCCTGACCATCGCGACCGACGGCGCACCGCCGGTCCTCAGGAAGGGCACGGCGGCTCCCCTGCTGACCCGCCTCAAGCGCCGCGCCCGCCGCCTGACGGGCGGCGGCAGCAGCACGTAGCACCGCCCCGCCGCTGGGCCCCTGCGAGACCGGGGTCCAGCGTGGCGGGGCACACGGCCGCGTCTTCGCACAGGCACCCCGCGGCCGGGACCGTGCGGGAAACGGCCGCGGCTGCCTGCGCGAAACGGCTGGCCGGCCAGGTGTTTGCGGAGCCCGTCGCCGCGGTCACCGCCGTGCCGGCCCACCTCGGCACACGGTGGGCCGTCACGTGCGGGCCGCCCCAGCGCAGTTCGAATGCGGGGGCCGGCCCGTCGGCCCGCGGCTTCGCCCTCTCCCCGTCCACGCCCCGGCCGGCGTTCTCGGCCATGTCTCCGTCCCCAGGGCGCCGGCCACCCGCTTCGGGCGGCTCTCCACCCGACCCCGGGCGCGGTGGGCCGGCGCGCGCACCCTGGCGCACTCTCCCCGACCTGCGCGGAGTTCGCGGCCAACCGGTCGGTACGGGGAGTCGAGGGCGCGGGCCCGACCGGGCAGCCCCGTGCCCGCTTCCCGCCGCGGTATGGACCAAGTCCCGGCCCTTGGCTACCCTCGCCGTCAAGTTGCTCTGCATAAAGGGCACTTGGGCATCATCTGTGCCACCCCCGCCAACCGGAACACAGAAGGGCCGTCCCCCCATGAGACGTTCCACCCGGATACGTACCGGCCTCACCGCGCTCCTGCTCACCGGGGCGTTCGCCGCGGCGGGCGCCGCGCCTGCCGCGCAGGCCGCGCCCGCCCCCGCCCAGAAGACGGCGAAGGCGCCGGCCTCCGCAGGACTGATCGCCGCGATGCGCAAGGACCTCGGGCTCTCCGAGGCCGGGGCCAAGGCCCGCCTCGCCGCCGACAAGAAGGCCACCGCGGTCGCGGGCAAGGCGCGCGGCGCCGCGGGCCCGGCGTACGGCGGCTCCTGGATCGACGCGCACACCGGCGCCCTGACCGTGGCCGTCACCACGAAGAAGAAGGCAGCGGCGGTCCGCGCGACCGGCGCCGCCGTCAAGCTGGTGCGGCACAGCGCACGTCAGCTGGACGCCGCCAAGTCCCGCATCGACAAGCTCTCGACCGCCGCCCCCGCGGGCGTCAGCAGCTGGCGGGTCGATCCCGAGACCAACCAGGTTGTCGTGGACGTCGTCGCAGGCCGACAGGGTGACAACGATGTCCGAAGCTTTGTGTCGCGCGCCCGCGCCGCCGGTCCCGTCGCCGTGGACCAGGTCGCGGCCAGGCCCCGCACCACGGCAGCGGGCACGGTCGGCGGCGACCCCTGGTACACCGGCAACGTCCGCTGCTCCATCGGCTTCTCCGTCAACGGCGGCTTCGTCACCGCGGGCCACTGCGGCTCGCCCGGCGGCTCGGTGACCGGCTGGGACGGCTCGTACATCGGCAACATCCAGGGCTCGACGTTCCCCGGCAACGACTACGCATGGGTCAACGTCGGCAGCGGCTGGTGGACCGTGCCGGTCGTCCTCGGCTGGGGCACGGTCTCCGACCAGCTCGTACGCGGCTCCGCCGTGGCGCCCGTCGGCTCCGCGATCTGCCGCTCCGGCTCCACCTCGCACTGGCACTGCGGCACCGTCCAGGCCACCAACGTCACCGTCAACTACGCCCAGGGCGCGGTCTACTCGATGACCCAGACCAGCGTCTGTGTCGAGGCGGGCGACTCCGGCGGCGCCTACATCAGCGGCGACCAGGCCCAGGGCGTCACCTCGGGCGGCTCCGGCAACTGCACCAGCGGCGGCACGTCGTTCTTCCAGCCCATCAACCCGATCCTCAGCCACTACGGCCTGACCCTCCAGACCTCGGCCTGACCCCGCCCCCCGGGGACCTCAGCCCCGGAACGGCCCCGCCGCAAGCACCACACCCCCTGCGGCGGGGCCGCACCTGACTCCGGCTCCCGGACTCCCCTACCGCGAGCCGCCGTTGTCCCCACCCGCGGGCTGCGGGGTGCGCGGCGCCTCCGGCGGCATCGGCCCGCCGTCGTGCTTGCCGCCGTCCGCACCGGCGGCCGCGCCGCCACGGCCGGCGGGCACCGGGGGCAGGCGGAACGGCACACCGCGCCACCCCCACCCGTCGGGCACACGGCTCTCGAAGGTCTCCACCTGCGTCGGAACCGTCATACGGCTCAACTCCCCTGCTCCTGCCTGCGGCTGCGATGGCGGCGGGGTTCGGCGTCGCAGTCCGCGGCCGCGCCCGAGTCCCCGGCGCGCCGTGCGGCAGCGCGCTGCTTCACCAGCGCCGCGCACACATCACACCCGGGCCGGGCCACGAGCCGCCCACCCGATGTCGTCTCCGCCATGCCCACCACTCTGGGAGCGGGCAGCGAGCGCCCACCACGCATGTGCGCGTGCTTGCACGACGCCCCCCGAACGCGCCCTCACCACGCACGAACCCGCGCCGCGCCCGACCCGGATCACCCGCCGTCGAGCGCGCCGATCGCCGCGGTGACGAGCGCGCGGGCGCGGGGGCCGTAGACGGCGAGGTTCGCGAGCGCCGCGAACGTCCGCGCGTAGAGGACGATTTCGCGGGGCTGCTCGATGGTGACCTCCGCAGTCACCAACTCGACCACCACACGCTCGTCGTCGAAGATCCAGAAGCCCTCGACCGGCCACATGGGGCGCGCCACATCTGCGGGGACGACCCCGAGACTGACCCTGGGGTGGGCCATCGCGCCCAGCAGATGACCCAGTTGGGCCGCCATCGCCTCGTCGGGTGCCACCCGCGCCCGCAAGGCCGACTCCTCCACAAGGATCGCGAACGTGCGGTGGCCGTCGCCCAGCACACGCTGGCGTTCGATGCGGGCCGCCACTGCCTCGTCGGTGTCGTCCGGGATTCCCTGGAACGCGATGATCGAGCCCATCAATGCCCGCGCGTAGGAGGGCGTTTGCAGAATGCCGGGCACCACGCCCGGCTCGTAGACCCGGAAGCGCCGGGTGCGTTCGTACAGGGGGACGGCGGCCCGCTGCACCTGCCGCAACCCGGCCGCGCTCTGCCGCCGCCACTCGACGTACATGCCCTCTATGCCGCGAGCGGTCGCTGTCAGGTCCGGGATCTGGTCACGGGCGCCGCACACTGCCGCCCAGACCCTGATGTCCTCGTCGGACGGCGGCGTCCTGCCGTGTTCGAGCCGCGAGCACTTCGACTCGTGCCACCCGGCGCGCCGCGCCACCTCGCGCGCGGTCAGGCCCGCGTCCTTCCGGATCTCCCGCAGGCGCAGGCCAAGGGCCCGACGCGCCTGCTGAACGCTGGAGACCGGAGAGGACACGGGCCGCGGAGCCTGTCAGATGATCTCGTACTCAGCGTGCGGGATCGCCCGGTCCCACACCGACTCGAACGCAGTGGAACACAGCTTGGCGACCTCCGGGTCGGTGGTGAACTCGTCGTGCTCCTCGGCGAACTCGCCGTCGCCGGCGAAGTGGAGGAACTGTACGAGACGGCCGTCGAACAGCCAGAAGTCATTGCCCGGCAGCGCCAGGTCGGACGCCTTCCGCCGGGGCAGCCACCGCACCTGTTCGCCGCCCGCGATGTTGCCGGGCGTGAAGTAGTGCTCGTAGCGGATGTAGTCGCTCACCGGCTCGGAGACGATCCTGGCCCGCCGGACCTCGACGCCCCGCCCGGTCGTCTCCTTCATCAGCCCCACCCACGACCGCATGTCCGGGTCCTGCACCGGGTCGATCCGCTCACCACGCTGCCAGGCGGCGAACCCCGGGTCCGAGGTCATATAGCCGTCGCGCATCTCCAGATGCAGCGCGGACACCTGCGCCGCACGGAACAGCCGCTCGAAGTCAGGCTCCGCCACGGCGCACCTCCGGAAAGAACTGCATCATGCGCCGGGGAAACTCGATCACCGTTTCGTGCGCGGGAATGTCCAGTTGGCCCAGCCGGTCGGCGTCAGCCACCTTCCAGCCCTGCAAGAGGTAGTTGCCCGTCACGTCGTCGTAGTAGGCGGTGGGCGAACCGCCGTTCTTGCTCTCCGGATCCTTCCCCAGCCTGTGTAAAGCCACAGCCACTCCTCCATCGAACCCGATGTGTGCGTTGCCGTGATCATGTTTGCGGAGCAGACCCCGTCGCCGCCAGGAACGTGCGCGGACTTGCGCGCGTGCGGTGGGCGTCAGGCGCGGCGGCGGGCGGTTTCGTAGAGGACGATGCCGGTGGCCACGCCGGCGTTGAGGGACTCGGCGCCGCCCGGCATGGGGATGCGGACGCGGAGGTCGCAGGTCTCGCCGACCAGGCGGGAGAGGCCCTTGCCCTCGCTGCCCATGACGATGGCCAACGGGCCGTCGAGCGCGGCCACTTCGGTGATGTCGAGGTCGCCGTCCGCGGCGAGGCCGATGACCGTGAGGCCGGCCTTCTTGTACGACTCCAGGGTCCTGGTGAGGTTCGTGCAGCGCGCGACGGGCGTGCGGGCCGCGGTGCCCGCCGACGACTTCCACGCGCCCGCGTTCATGCCGGCGGCGCGCCGCTCGGGCACCACCACGCCGTGTCCGCCGAACGCCGAGACGGAGCGCACGATCGCGCCCAGGTTGCGGGGGTCCGTGACGCCGTCGAGCGCGACGATCAGCGGGTCCTCGCCCTCGTCGGCCGCGGCCGCCACCAGGTCGTCGGGGTGGGCGTACTCGTACGCGGGGATCTGGAGGACGAGACCCTGGTGGTTCAGCCCGCCCGTGAGCCGGTCGAGCTCGGGCTTGGGCGCCTCCATCAGGTGGATGCCGCCGCGGTCGGCCGCCAGCTTGAGCGCGTCGCGCACGCGGTCGTCGTTGTCGATGTACTGCTGCACGTACAGCTGCGTGGCCGGGACGCCGTCGCGCAGCGCCTCGAAGACCGGGTTGCGGCCGACGACCATGTCCGTCGAGCCCTTGCCGCCGCGCCGCGCGCGCTGCGGGCGGGCCGCCTGCTGGCGGGCCTTGGCATTGGCGATGCGGTTCTTCACATGGCCCTTGCGGGCGGACGCGGGCGGCGTGGGCCCCTTGCCTTCGAGGCCGCGGCGCCGATTGCCGCCGCTGCCGACCTGCGCGCCCTTCTTCCCTGACGCGCGTCGGTTCCTGGGCTGGCTGTTCCCGGCCATGGTGTGTGTGCCTACCTGATTCGTGGGTTGTGGTGCGCGCACCGACCTGGTGCCCGTACCAGAGTACGCAGCCGCGCGGCGCGGCGCCCAACCCCGTACGAAACCCCTGGCAGGGGCCGTACGGGGCGCAGCAGAACACGCCCTGAGCGGCGGCGGGTGGGGCGGCCGGGGCTCAGCGCGCGCCGAGGGTCCAGCGCGGGCCCGAAGGGCTGTCCTCGATGACGAGGCCCGACTGCTGGAGCTGGTCGCGGATCCCGTCAGCGGTCGCCCAGTCCTTGCGGGCGCGCGCCGCCTCCCGCTGGTCGAGCACGAGCCGTACGAGGGTGTCGACCGCGCCGTGCAGGTCGGCGCCCCGGTCGCTCTCCTCGGCCCACTGCGGGTCGAGCGGGTCGAGGCCGAGGACGCCGAGCATGGCCCGCACCTCGGCGAGCCTGGCGACCGCGGCCTCCTTGTCGTCGGCGGCGAGCGCCGAGTTGCCCTGCCTGACCGTGGTGTGGACGACGGCGAGCGCGCCCGGCACGCCCAGGTCGTCGTCCATCGCGGCGGCGAACGCGGGCGGCACCTCGGCTGCCGGCTCGACGGCGCCGCCCGCCTTCTCCACGACCCGCTGCACGAACCCCTCGATGCGCGCGAACGCGGACTCCGCCTCGCGGAGCGCCTCCTCGCTGTACTCGATCATCGAGCGGTAGTGCGGGGTGCCCAGGTAGTAGCGGAGCACGATGGGCCGCCAGCGCCTGACCATCTCGGAGACGAGGACGCTGTTGCCGAGCGACTTCGACATCTTCTCGCCGCTCATGGTGACCCAGGCGTTGTGCAGCCAGTACCGCGCGAAGCCGTCGCCGTACGCCTTGGCCTGGGCGATCTCGTTCTCGTGGTGCGGGAAGATCAGGTCGAGGCCGCCGCCGTGGATGTCGAAGACGGGCCCCAGGTACTTGTGGGCCATCGCCGAGCACTCCAGGTGCCAGCCGGGCCTGCCGCGGCCCCAGGGCGTGTCCCAGCTGGGCTCGCCCGGCTTGCCGGCCTTCCACAGCGCGAAGTCGCGGGGGTCGCGCTTGCCGGTCTCGCCCTCGCCCGAGGGCTGGCGCAGGTCGTCCAGATCCTGGTTGGACAGCTCCAGGTAGTCGGGGAAGGACCGCACGTCGAAGTAGACGTTGCCGTCGGCCGCGTAGGCGTTGCCGTTGTCGATCAGGACCCGCATCATCTCGGTCATCTCCGGGATGTGGCCCGTCGCGCGCGGCTCGTAGGTGGGCGGGAGGCAGCCGAGGGCGTCGTAACCCGCGTTGAACGCGCGCTCGTTGGCGTATCCGATGGCCCACCAGGGGCGGCCCTGGTCCACCGACTTCTGGATGATCTTGTCGTCGATGTCGGTGACGTTGCGCACGAACGTCACGTCGTAGCCCCGGTACTCGAACCAGCGGCGCAGGATGTCGAAGTCGAGGCCCGACCTGATGTGCCCGATGTGGGGCGCGGCCTGCACGGTGGCACCGCACAGGTAGATCGAGACGCAGCCCGGCGTGAGCGGGGTGAAGTCACGGATCTGCCGGGCGCCGGTGTCGTACAGCCGAATAGTCACGGGTTCAGGGTAATGCGCGGGGGGCTGTGCCCGGTGCCCGACGGACCCACGGACACCGCTCCGTGACCGGCCCGCGCCCCGCACCACCGCGCCCGCGCCCGGCACCCGGGCATGCGCCCCAGTCGGGCGCCGGGCCCGCGCCCGCGCACCACCGTGCCGGGCGCCGCGCCCGCGCCGGCCGCGTCCGGTACGGGCACCGCCCCGGGCCGCCGGCCGCCCGGTTCACTCGTACGGTCACGGCCGTACGAACCCGCCAGGGCGCGGGGCTCAGGGCGTCGGGACGACCAGTGCCGTGGCGATCGCGGCGAGGCCCTCGTCGCGGCCGGTGAAGCCGAGGGCGTCCGAGGTCGCCGCGGAGACGGCGACCGGGGCGCCCGCGGCCTCGCTGAGGACCTTCTGGGCCTCGTCGCGGCGCTTGCCGATCTTCGGGCGGGAGCCGACGACCTGGACCGCGACATTGCCGATGGTGAAGCCCGCCTCGCGCACGATGCGCGCGGCCTCCGTCAGCAGGGAGAGGCCGGAAGCACCGGACCACTCGGGCCTGCCGGTGCCGAAGTGGGCGCCGAGGTCGCCGAGGCCCGCAGCGGAGAAGAGTGCGTTGCACGCGGCGTGCGCGACGACGTCCGCGTCGGAGTGGCCGGCGAGGCCGGGGCCCTCGCCCTCCCACAGCAGGCCCGCGCACCACAGCTCGCGGCCCTCTTCGAACGCGTGGATGTCGGTGCCGATACCGACCCGCGGCAGCACCACAGGACCGCGGCCGCCGCCGGATTCCTCAGAACTCATCGTTCGCCCGCCTCCTGGCGAGTACGGCCTCCGCCAGGACGAGGTCGAGCGGCCTCGTCACCTTGAACGCCTCCTCGTGGCCCGGCACCACCACCACGGGCGAGCCGAGCCGCTCCACCATGCCCGCGCAGTCCGTCGCGCCCTCGCCCACCGAGCCCACGGTGTCGTGGGCGAGCTGGAGCACCCCGCGCTCGAAGCCCTGCGGGGTCTGCACCGCCCGCAGCGTCGAGCGGTCGGGCGTGGCGACGACGGGCTCGGGCTCCCCGCCGCCGCGCGGCTCGACCTGCTTGACCGTGTCCGCGAGCGGCAGCGCGGGCACGACGGCCTGCGCGCCGGAGCGTACGGCCCCGACGACCGCGTCCACCGTGTCGACGGGGACGAGCGGGCGGGCCGCGTCGTGCACGAGGACCGTGGTGATGGTGTCGGGCAGCGCCTTCAGGCCGAGCGCGACGGACTCCTGGCGGGTCTCGCCGCCCGGCACGACGACGTAGTCGGTGCGCTCGGGCAGGACATGCGCGTCGAGCAGCTTCCTGACCTCGGGCGCGCCGTCCGGGGGCGCGACGACCACGACCAGTTCGACGGCGCGTGACGCGGCCATCGCACGGACGGCGTGGACGAGCATGGGGGCGCCGCCCAGCGCGCGGAGCGCTTTGGGGGCGCCTGGGCCGAGCCGCACGCCACGTCCCGCGGCCGGGATCACGGCCGCTGTGCGGTGCGGGCTGGCTTCGTCTGACATCGGGTGAACTCCGGCAGGTTTGTATCCGCGCCCGACCTGGGTATGGCCTGAACGTGCCGGGCGCGACGCCTTGACCGGACCCTTCCGTGACCATGGTCAAGAGGTGCCGCGCCAGCTTTGTGCCGTACGGCAGTCAGGCTCCATACGGCGGTCAGGCCGGGGGACGGGGGATGTACACCGGGCGACGGACAGAATTCGGGTGTACGGACATGCCGCGGCGCCCGCCGACACGAAGGGGGCGGCGCACGCACCGGTCAGTGACGACCCCCTCCGAGGAATCCGAGGAGGCGGTCACTGACGGCACCGTGCGCCACCGGACCTTCGGTCACCGGGCACCACGACACATACTGCGAGCACTACGTGCGATGTTCCGTCCCAGTCGTCCGCGCATGACGCGCACGCCGGCGGGCAGACGGCACCGCATGGGGATTCAGGACGCGAGAACCTCGTCGAGCAGGGCCTCGGCCTTGTCTTCGTTGGTGTTTTCCGCGAGGGCGAGTTCACTCACCAGGATCTGGCGCGCCTTGGCGAGCATGCGCTTCTCGCCGGCGGAGAGCCCACGCTCCCGCTCCCTGCGCCACAGGTCACGCACGACTTCGGCGACCTTGATGACGTCGCCGGAGGCGAGCTTCTCAAGATTTGCCTTGTAGCGCCGGGACCAGTTCGTCGGTTCCTCTGCGTACGGTGCCCTGAGCACCTCGAAGACCCGGTCCAGTCCGTCCTGACCGACCACATCGCGCACTCCGACGAACTCCGCATTGTCCGCCGGTACGCGCACCGTCAAGTCGCCCTGGGCGACCTTGAGCACCAAGTAGGTCTTGTCCACGCCTTTGATCTGGCGAGTTTCGATGGCCTCGATCAGCGCGGCCCCGTGATGGGGATAGACCACGGTGTCGCCAACCTTGAACGTCATGTGACAGGTACCCCTTCCGTGGCTATCCAGGGTAACACGAGAATGCCCTCTTCTGAATGGCGTTTTCGCAGGTCAGGCCGCATCTCGGGGCTTGACAACAGCCATGCGGACGTGCTGCACCCGGCCTCCGGAAGGGGGTATCCGCAGGTCACCGGCGCTGCGGCGGCGCACGGAAACATGCTCGACACGCGCCACTCAACCCTCCCCAAACCGGCCGAACATCCGCATTTGTCGGTTTCGTGACGCCAAAATTTCCACACTCCGTTCGGTTTCCGATGATCCATCCGAGTGGGAAACCGGGCGGATGCGGACTGAAACGGAGATCACATCCGGCCACTCTGCGGCGGGTGTGCGGGGAGTGGCGGGAGGGGCTCGCCAAGGGAGCGGCGGATCGTGCCGTACTCACCTGCGCCGGGGCGTTGCCGCGGAATTCCGACCACCCGGCCGTCCGCCGATATTCACAGGAAAGGCGCGGCAGAATGCGGGCCCGCCCCGGAAATGGATCACCCGGATTATGTGAACGGCATGCGAAACCCCGCGGTCGGCGGCGGGAACCCACCCCTGGGCGCGCATCGGGGCGGGTCGGGTGCGGGGCCGCGACAACGGGTCGGTAACCTATGGCCGCTGAGGCAGCTTTAGCCCGCGTTCAGGCATGAGCACGGGCCCGCAAGGACCCGGCACGCACGCCGAAGCGCAGCACAGCCGAACACCGCACGTCCACCACCCTCCCGTACGTCCAAGGAGATGCCGCCGCCGTGAGCAGCAGCCTTCGACGCGGCGCTCTCGCCGCGACTGCCCTTGTCCTCCCCCTCGCCACGCTGGCCGCGTGCGGCGCGGGCGGCACCGCGCAGACCGACGAGGTGAAGCCGGACAGCGCCGCCACCTCGGTGGGCGACATCAAGGTCCAGAACGTCACGGTGGTGACGCAGCCGCAGCAGGACGCCTCCGGCCCCGCGGCCGTGACCGGCAAGGTCTTCAACAACGGCAGCAGCGCGCAGACGCTCCAGTCGATCAAGCTGCCGGGCACAGGCGCCACGGTGCAGCTGAAGCCCGCCAAGGGCGCGGGCCCGCTGACCGTGCCCGCCCAGGGCGCCGTGACGTTCGGCGGCAAGGGCAACGCGTCCGCGCTGATCCAGAAGGGCCTGCCTGGCTCCCGCAACGGCGACGCCGAGCAGGTCGTCTTCACCCTCAGCAAGACCGGCGACATCGGCGTGCGCGCCCTCGTCGTGCCTGCCACCAGCTACTTCGACCGGGTCGCGCCGACCGGGGCCCCGACGCAGAGCGCCCCGGCCTCGCCGTCCGGCTCCTCCTCCCCCTCGGGCTCCACCAGCCCGTCCGGGTCGCCGGCCGGCTCCCCCTCGGGCGCGGCCTCCGGGTCGCCGTCGGGCGCGGCGTCCGGCGCGGCCGCGGGTACAGGCGGCGGCGCGATCACCGGCTGACACGGCAGCGGGCCGCTCGGGCCCCGTGTACGACGTGAGGGAGGCGCCCCCGGTGCGGCAACCTCGGCCTGGTCGAGCGCCAGCTCGGCGTCATCGAGTCGCGTGAGGAGCGCGAGCAGGACCCCCAGCGCCTCCCCACGCTCTACAAGCTCGACCACAAGGCCACGGTCATGCGCACGCACACCGAGAACCTGCAGGTAAAGGCCCAGAACAAGCAGACCCGCCC